>NZ_LT670844.1:6242812-6576249 GCF_900141755.1 Bradyrhizobium lablabi
AAGCCGGACGTCGGCAATCCCAATTCCGCCCTGTCACTTACCGCGGATTGGGGACTGCACCCGGCCTTGCGGGACAGCATCTATCCGCTTTGGGGAAAGCGGGAAGTCGCGTTTATTCCCTTCGCCGGTACGAGCGATGACCTGACCCGAAGCCACTTCGAAACCCAGGACACCATTGAGCTCGGCCAGGCCGTCAGCGGCTCGCGCGACTATCGCTCCGGCTTCATGAGCCGGCTCGCCACCGAACTCACGCGGGTCAAGCCGATCTCCTTTACCGAGCAGCTCCCGCTGATCTTCCGCGGCAAGTCGCAGATCCCGAATATCGGGATCAACAGCGTGGGCAAACCGGGCGTCGACGATCGCCAGGCCGGGCTGATCCAAAAAATGTATGCGCAAAGCGAGCTTGCTTCCTCGGTTTCGGAAGGGTTTCGGGTTCGCGACGATGTCTACAAATCGATATCGGAGGAAATGAACGCGGCCAATCGCGGCGCGGTCTCGCCGCGCGGCTTCGAGCTTTCGGCGCGGCGCATCGGCCGGCTGATGCGCGAGCAGTTCAACCTGGGCTTTGTCGATGTCGGCGGCTGGGACACCCATGTCAATCAAGGCGCGGCCACCGGTTATCTCGCCGACCGCCTCGGCGAACTCGGCCGCGCGCTCGCAGGTTTTTCGGAGGAGATCGGACCGGCCGGATGGCGAGATACGGTGGTTGTCGTAATCTCAGAGTTTGGCCGCACCTTCCGCGAGAATGGCGACCGCGGCACCGATCACGGCCACGGCAGCGTCTATTGGGTGATGGGAGGCGGCATCAATGGCGGCCGCATCCTGGGCGAACAGGTCAAGGTCGAGCAGGCAAACCTTTTTCAAAACCGCGACTATCCCGTTCTGACCGACTATCGGTCGATGTTCGCGGGCCTATTCCAGCGCATGTTCGGGCTGGAAACCGCAAGCGTGCAGCGGATTTTTGCCGGCGTCCATCCGGCGGAATTGGGATTGGTCTAGGCTTCGATACACAAAGGCGCGTTCAAAACTATCAAATTGCTCTTTGGGCCGGTACGATGCTTCATTGCCGTTCCCAGAGGACAGATTGCCAGTAATGACGAATGACCGCGCCGCAGCTACAGCAGCGGCTGTCCCCATCGCTCCCGCCGACCTGTCGCCGTCCGTGCGGCGGACCATTTTTCTCTACCTGGGTATCTTGATTGTCCTCTTGGCCTTCGGCGGCCCATCAGGAGGTCTGTTCGATATTCCCATCAGTTTTTTTCTCAAGAACAGATTGCATTTGCAGGCGCATGAGGTCGCCGACTTCCGGCTCGTGGCCGCGATCCCGCTTTATCTGTCCTTTGTGTTCGGATTTATCCGCGATATCTGGAGCCCGTTTGGAAGGAAGGACCGCGGATTCATGCTGCTGTTTGGCAGTATCACCGCCTTTCTCTACGTCGTCTTTGCCTTCACGCCGATGAGCTACGTGACGCTTGTCGTCGCGGTCGTTCTGTTGACGACTTCGTTTCTTTTCGTCGCAAGCGCGCAGAACGGACTGACTTCGGTGATCGGCCAGCAACACGCGATGACCGGTCAGATCAGCGCGGTGTGGAACGTCTTCCTGTCCATTCCCACGGTCGGCGCCCTACTGATCGGCGGTGTGCTCAGCGGCATACTGGAACAAGAAACTCCCGATCAGGCGGTCCGCATCCTGTTTCTTGTCGGCGCTGCGATCATGACCGCAGTTGCCCTTTATGGATTGTGGAAGCCCAAAGCGGTGTACGACAACATCAGCGTTGAAAACGGAAGCGCCGCTCACCCGATAAAGGATCTCAAGCGGCTGGGGCGGCACTGGCCGATTTATCCGGCCATGCTGATCTGGCTGTTATGGAATTTCGCGCCCGGATCAACCACGCCGCTGCAGTATTACCTTCAGAACACCCTTCATGCGACGGATGCCCAATGGGGTCAGTGGAATGCCATCTTCGCTGCCTCCTTCATTCCGACGTTCATCGTGTTTGGAATTCTCTGCCGCAAATATCACCTGAAAACACTGCTGTTGTGGGGAACAGTCGCCGCCGTTCCGCAGATGGTGCCGTTGCTCTTGATCCATTCAATGACTGGAGCCTTGATCGCCGCGGTACCTATCGGCCTGATGGGCGGCGTTGCCACCGGCGCCTATCTCGATCTGATCATTCGCTCTTCCCCCCACGGCCTGCAGGGGACGATGTTCATGATGTCCGGCAGTCTTTATTTCGCCGTCTCGCGGTTTGGCGACGTTCTCGGCACCCATCTCTATGATCATTACGGCGGCTTTACTGTCTGTGTGATCGCGATCACGATCGTCTACGCGTTGATCCTTCCAACCCTGCTGCTGGTGCCGAAGCGGCTGACTGCCACGGCTGATGGGCAAATGACGGATTTCGGGTTGGGAGCGGATGAGAGCCCCGGTCGTTTGGATGTCGCAATGCAAGCCGATAATTCCTAGGAAAACCGATGACCCTTGTCATTGGCCGATTTACCTCTGATGGAAATCGTACGATGGTCCTAAAAGCCTGCTGACTGATGATCTGTTTTTGGATTCTGCATTGGACGGTACGTTGAGCGAAACTCCGACACCCGATACCGACGAAGCCGGACGCCAAGGGCCGCAGGGCAAGCTGCCGATCCTGGCCCTGACGGCCTTGGGCATCGTGTTCGGGGATATCGGCACGAGCCCGCTCTACACCTACAAGACCATCCTCGGCGTTACCGAAGGATCGCCGAACGGGGGCGTGGTCCTGGGTACGCTTTCGCTTGTGCTCTGGACTCTCTTCATCGTCACCACCGTAAAATACGTCTCGTTCGCCATGCGCGTCGATAATGACGGCGAGGGCGGCATTCTGGCCCTGATGGCTTTGCTGGGAGTGAAGAGGCAGCAGCGGCCGACCATCGTGGCGGTCGGCCTGTTCGGCGCGGCGCTGATCTATGGCGACGGTGCCATCACGCCTTCGATCTCGGTGTTGTCGGCGCTGGAAGGCCTGAATATGGCGACCCCCGCATTGCAGCCCTATGTCGTCCCCGCGGCAGTTGCGATCCTCGTCGCGCTGTTTGCCATCCAGTCTCGGGGGACACAAGCCATCGGTCACTTGTTCGGCCCGGTGATGCTGGTCTGGTTCGTCACTATCGCATTGTTGGGCGTTTCGGGCATTGTGAAACATCCAAGCGTGTTTGCCGCGGTCAACCCCGTCTATGGCCTGTCGTATCTTTTCTCACACGGGGCTAACGGCTTTTGGGTGCTGGGCGCGGTGTTTCTTTGCGTCACCGGCGCTGAGGCGCTCTATGCTGATATGGGACATTTCGGCAGGAGGCCGATCAAGCTCGCCTGGTATGCGATCGTGTTTCCAAGCCTGATCCTGAACTACGCAGGCCAAGCGGCGCTCGTGCTCGAAGGCGCGCCGACCGAAGGCAATATCTTCTTTCGGCTCTGTCCCGACCCTTTGTTGATCCCGCTGATCGTGCTGGCGACGATAGCAACCATCATTGCCAGCCAGTCGATCATCACCGGGGCTTTCTCGATGACGCGGCAGGCGATCCAGCTTGGTTGGTTGCCGAGGATGACGATCAAGCAGACGTCGTCGGAAGGCTACGGGCAGATCTACGTGGGCGTCGTCAACTGGCTATTGATGATCGTCACCGTCGGGCTCACGATCGGGTTTAGAAAATCGGACAATCTAGCCTCCGCCTACGGCATCGCTGTTTCGCTGACGATGCTGATGACATCCACGCTGCTTTTTATTGCGATGCGCGAGATCTGGGGCTGGAGCCGGTGGGCCGCCGGCGCCGTCGCGGGTTTCTTTCTCATCGTTGATTCCGCCTTCTTCCTCGCCAATCTCACCAAGATCGGGGAGGGCGGCTATGTCCCGGTGATCCTGGCGATTTGCGTCTATGGCATCATGTGGATCTGGCACCGCGGCTCCGAAGCAGTCGCTGCGCGAATGCATGAAGCGCTGATTCCGGTGCCGGAATTCATGGCACATATCGAAGCCAAGAAAATCCCGCGCGTTCCCGGCACGGCCGTGTTCCCGACCCGGACCGAGCGGGATACGCCGCCGGTCATGGTCTGGCATGTCAAGCATAACCGCGCATTGCATGAACATCTGTTCGTGCTGCGCGTAGACGTATTGTCGGTGCCATGGGTATCACCCCGCGACCGGCTCACGGTTCAGACGGTAGCGCCGAATTACTGGCGCGCGGCGGCGCGTTTCGGCTTCATGGAGCGTCCCCACATTCCCGAACTGCTCGCCGCCAGCAAATCGCTGGGGTGCACGATCGACCTCGACGACGTGACCTATTATGTGGGCCGCGAAACGGTCGTTCCCCGCGAGGATGGCAAGGGCCTGCCGGCCTGGCAGGAGCGGATTTTCGCCGTGATGGAGCGCAACGCCGTTCATGTCAGCGACTTTTTCCACCTGCCCCCCGACCAGGTCGTTGAGATCGGGCGGCAGGTTGCGATTTAGGCTTGTAGCTGCCCTTGCCTTGGGAGCGTCCGACGAACCGCCTCCATCGGCAGGCGGTCGATTCAGCGCCTGATTCCGAGGAATCCTGAATATCGACAGGCCCTTGCCATTTCGGTTAGTGTCTGCCAACCAGAAGGGGCTTTCGGGAGAAGCGCTTTTGAACGGTCGTCTTAAGCTGAAACGCGATTATTATGCCGGCGGTCTGATGCTCCTGCTCGGGGTGGGAGCAGCTGTCACCGGCGCTGGCTATAAGTTCGGCAGCCTCGCCAGAATGGGCCCCGGCTTCATGCCGGTCATGCTGGGTGTCGTGCTGGCGTTTCTCGGCATCCTGATCGCCGGCACCGCGCTGGCATCCTCCGAACCCGATGATAGCAAGTTTCTGCCGGACAACCCGCAATGGTTCGGCTGGCTCTGCATACTCGGCGGGCCGATCCTGTTCATCATCCTCGGCCAATATGGCGGCATGATCCCGGCGATCTTCGCCTGCGTCTTCGTCTGCGCGCTGGGGGACAATACGGCGACCTACAAATCCTCCGCCATCCTGGCGGCCGGCGTCACAATGTTCGGCGTGCTGCTGTTTCATTACCTGCTGAGCATTCCGTTCCCGCTCGTGCGCGGGGTCAACCTGTGATCTCAACGGCGATTACCGATCTCTGGTACGGTTTTGGCGTAGCACTAGAGCCCCACAACCTGATGTACTGCTTTCTCGGCGTGCTGGTCGGCAACCTCGTCGGCGTGCTGCCGGGCATGGGACCTGTCGCGACGATCTCGATCCTGCTGCCGCTGACCTTCGGCATGCAGCCGGTGCCGGCGATCCTGATGCTGTCAGGGGTCTATTATGGCGCCCAGTATGGCGGGGCAATCTGTTCGATCTTGCTCAACCTGCCGTGTCATCCGCCGCACGCCGTGACGTGTCTCGACGGATTTCCACTGACAAAACAGGGCAAAGGCGGCACCGCGCTCGGCATTACCATCATCGCCGCCTTCGTTGGCGCTTCCTTCGGCATCACCGAGATGATTTTCCTGGCGCCGTTCCTGGTCAAGATGGCGCTCGAATTCGGGCCCGCGGAAGTGTGTTCGCTGATGCTGGTCGGACTGCTCGCGGGCTCGACACTGGCAAAAGGATCGCCGCTCAAGGGCATCGCGATGACGGTGCTCGGCCTCTTGGTCGGTATCGTCGGATCGGATATCGAAACCGGGCAGCCGCGCTTCACTTTTGGCATTACTGAATTGTTCGACGGCGTCGAAATCATCGCGCTCGCGCTCGGCATGTTCGGCGTCGCCGAGTTCATGAACAGCATCAACAATACCGAAACCGTCGACATGCGATACGCCAAAGTCGGCATCTCCGACATGTTTCCGTCGAAGGCCGATCTGAAACTGTCGTTTTGGCCGATGATCCGCGGCACGCTGCTCGGCAGCCTGTGCGCGCTGATTCCGGGGACCGGACCGACCATCGCTTCCTTTGTATCCTACGCCACCGAGAAGAAGATATCGAAGACGCCGGAGCGGTTCGGCCACGGTGCGATCGAAGGCGTCGCATGCCCGGAAGCTTCGACGCATTCCTCGGTGCAGGGCGACTTCATCCCGACCATGAGCTTGGGTATTCCCGGCGATACCGTGATGGCGCTGCTGTTGGGCGCGCTGATCATTCACGGCATCGTTCCCGGCCCCCAACTCATCAGCCAACACGCCGATATCTTCTGGGGCCTGATCGCAAGCTTCTGGATCGGCAACATCCTGCTTGTGATCCTGAACGTGCCGATGATCGGCCTGTGGGTGAAGCTCCTGAGCATTCCCTATCGCTACCTCTATCCGAGCGCGATGTTCTTTGTCTGCATCGGCGTCTATGCCGCCAACAACGACATGTTCCAGGTTGGTGAGACCATGTTCATAGGTGTGGTCGGCTACATCTTGCTGCGTCTCGACTTCCATCCAGCGCCGATCCTGCTCGGCTTCGTGCTCGGACCGCGTTTCGAGGAGAATTTCCGGCGCAGCCTGTTGATCTCCCGTGGCGATCTTTTGACATTTATCGAGCGTCCGATCAGCGCATTCTTCCTCCTGATATGCGTCGTGCTGATCGCAGCCCAGATCTATGTCTGGCTGCGCAAGCCGAAGATCCTGGCCGAAGAAAAGGCGATCGAGGCCGAGGTGCCGGCTACGCGGTATTCGGAATTGGCGGGCTAGCGGCAGTTTCCAGCGTTCCGAAAAGGTTTGACACGTCGGGCAAATCACCGGCATATCTTCATCATCGCACAAAAAAGCCCGCGCCGGGAAGCTGGCCGCGGGCTTTTTGAATCGGAGCCTTTCCGATCAAGACCGGTAGCCGAATTTCATGGCGCCCCATCCCTCCATGCAGCGCATTGTCGACCGCTTTTCATCGGGCGCGCATTTCGCGCCACCCGCCGGCGTCATTACCTTCGTGCCGCCGCAATTTCGGAGTCCCGTGGGTTTGGGGGCGCACGCAAGGGAACCGCGATGAAGAAACTGCTCGTTGCCGCGCTGGTCGCAGCATCATTCATTTCGTTCGAAGCAAGGGCGCAAAATCGCGGCGGAGATGCTGCCCTGGGGGCGGTGTCGGGAGCTGTCGTGCTGGGACCGGTGGGCGCGGTGGCGGGTGCGCTGATCGGATATACCGCAGGCCCGGCGATCGCGCATTCCTGGGGAGTTGGACGATCCACATCGCGATCGCGAGCGCGGCGTGCGGCACAAGCGAGCTCCGCAACGCGGCAACAAGCGGCCACTGAGGTGAGCGCGCCGGCGCCGCAAAAAATTCCGGAAGCAGTTGCGAGCACAACGACCGTGCCGCCGGTTCAGGGGCTCGAATAGCCGCGCTGACGTAAATCGGCGGTCACAAGAGATTTGACACGTCGGGCAAATCAGGCGCATATCTTCATCGTCGCAAGAATTTTGGAGCCCGCGCCGGGAAACCGGCCGCGGGCTTTTTCAATTGGATTTTTTCGAATCGGACGGCAACCACATTGCTTGACGCCACATCCTCCCATGCACCGCTGCTCAGCGTCGCAAACGAGTTGCCGTCCGAACCAACTAAGCATTAGCCGGCACGCGCGAACGTGCCGGCTCGCGGCGTGGCAAGGTCCACGTCCGCGGGCGGCCCCGCCGCGGCGATCGGCCATGCCGATCGCGCGGGAAGGGATAGGGTTCGCGCCTGAAATGATCGCAAAGGCGATCTGCCGCATATTTGATCCTGACCGAGCAGACTCAATTTTCGTCACGCCCGGACGCCTGTCCCCGACTTGATCGGGGATGATCCTGGCATCCATCAATCTTTGCAAAATGCATTTTTCTGATGGATTGCCGGATCAGGCCCGGCAATGACGTATCTTTTTCAGCGAGGCAAACATGACCGCATATTTGATATCGCTCGCATTGGTCGGACTGGTCGCCATCGCGGTGTGGGAGGGATTTTCGTGAGCGCAGAAATCATTCAATTCATTCGCAGCCCGAAGCACAATCGCGGGCAGACCGATTTTCCGACCATTGCATTTCGATCGGCGGCACAGCGCGACGATCTGACCATGAACCATGTCGATACCGCGCCTTGCGAATATGTCCGGCCGGAGTCGAGCGAAGCGCAAGTGACAGATGTCTAAGTCCAAAACGCTCATCGAAATCCGCTCGCTGGCGCGCAGCCATACCAGGACCGCGCTCAACGTCTTGGTCGGCATCATGCGGTCGAAGGATGCGACGGCGGCGGCGCGAGTATCCGCGGCCAACGCCATCCTGGACCGCGGCTGGGGCAAAGCCACTCAGACAATCGAGACCGGCGATGATGGCCCTCTCGAACTGATCCATAGAATCGAGCTGCGGGCTGACTTTCAGCATTTGAGACGCTGGCGCAAGAGCGTCGAGCAGGCGCAGAGCTATACGTTCAAGGCGGTGATCACAATCATCGTCACCGGGTTCGTCGGGGCCGTGTGGCTCGGCATCAAGGTCATGCTCGGCAAATGATCCGAGCCTGTGTCGTGGTTGCAGCATTGCTGGTTTCGTATCCCGCTAATGCCGTTCCCTGTTGGGTGGTCAGGAAGGCCGTCTCCCAATATGGCGAGGCGGCGGTCGAATCCTGGGCGCGGTCCAAAGGCTTTTCGGAAAGGGAAATCGAGAAAGCACGGCGGTGTCTCAGGTAATGCCCATGATTTGAATAATTCTGGCGTCTTGTTGCCCAGCCATCGTTCCAGCCGGGTCATTGTGGTGATCGGCGACGCACAGTTCCGCGATTGACCGGCGCACGACTTCCCAGGCGGCTGTGGCATCCTCGGGAACAGCATCGCGAATTCGCATTCCAATATCATTCACCAAGCCTGATCAGCCGGCAATAGAGATATCGCCGGCGGATGGGAGAGGCCTTGAAGGTCTGGCCGATGTACAGGATTCGCGAGGTCGACGGGCACGACGACGAAATCGCCGATACGCTTGCCGACCTTCACCGCCTGACCTTCTTCGATGGCGCGCCCATTCCGGAATTCGACCATGGGCATTGGTGGCTCGCTTTTTGCGACACTATCCCGGTCGGCTTCGCCGGTGTCGTTGTCTCGACGCGCGAGGTCAACGCCGGATACTTCTGCCGTGTCGGCGTGTTAAACAGACATTGTGGCAATGCCCTTCAATTGCGTCTGATGCGGGCGCTGGAATCTCGCGCGCGACGTAACGGATGGGGCTCCATTGTATCGGACACGACCGACAATCTCGCCTCCGCCAACAACTTCATCCGGGCCGGCTATCGGCTTTTCCAACCGCAGTTCCCCTGGGCCTGGCCGAGCACGCTATACTGGCGCAAGTCAATCAGCTGAGACAGCCACAGGCCGCAATTCGCGCATGCTGCCAAGCTATTGCCGACGTTGCCCTTCTGGAAATACACCTTAAAGTCGGTTCGCGCCGTCTTTGGCGTCGAATGATTAAAAAGGGAAGAAACGGGCCATGACCGCCAGACCGCAATTGCCGGACCGCGCGCCACGAACAAAGGGCGCGCCGACCGCGCTCGACGGCCTGCTGGTTGTGGACTTCACCCGGGTCGTAGCAGGCCCAGCCTGCACGCAAACGCTCGGTGATTTTGGCGCGGAAGTCATCAAGATCGAAAACCCTGACGGCGGCGATGATACGCGGAGCTATGAGCACGCCGACCTCGCCGGGGAAAGTGCTGCCTTCATCAATCTTAATCGCAACAAGCGCGGTATCGCGCTCGATCTGACCAAACCCGAGGCGCGTGATGTCGCGCGCGAATTGATCGCGCGGGCGGACGTCGTGGTAGAAAATTTCTCCGCCGGCGTGATGAAGAAGTATGGCCTCGACTATGCGTCAGTCGCGCCGAGCAATCCGCGCCTGGTCTATTGTTCGATCTCTGCGTATGGCCGCCAGGGACCGTTTGCGTCCCGTCCCGGCTTCGATCCGATCACCCAGGCCGAGAGCGGGTTCATGTCGCTCAACGGCTTTCCGGATGGGCCGCCGGTGCGGACCGGACCGCCCGCGGTAGACATGATGACGGGTATGTCAGCCTGCAACGCGATTCTGCTGGCACTGTTTGCCCGCGAGCGGCTCGGCCGCGGCCAACATGTTGAGGTGGCGCTATTCGATGTCGCTCTGGCAATGACCCAATTTTACGGCATGGCCTATTTGATGACCGGTGCGAATCCGAGCCGTCAGGGCAATTCGCCAAACGGGTCCCCTTCCGTAGGCGTCTACCACGCTTCCGACGCGCCGTTTTATATCGCCTGCGCCAACGATCGGCTGTATCGCCGGCTCGTCATCGAAGTGCTTGGCCGGCCCGACCTCGCCAGCGGTGAATTTGGCGACCGACGGTCAAGAACAGCCAACAAGGAGAAGCTGCGCGCGATCCTGGCCGGAATTTTTGCGCACGACCTTCGCGAAAACTGGGTGGTGAAGATGAAGACAACTAACATCCCCGTCGGCTTTCTTCGTACCGTTGAGGAGGCCTTCAATTCGCCGGAAGTGCGCGCGCGCCATCGCCTCAGCCAGATTCCGCACCCGGCCGCGGGCTTCGTCCCGAACATCGAGACGCCGCTCCACCTCGGCCTGACGTCGGTCGTCGATCCCGTGGCCGCGCCCTTGCTGGGCGAGCACACCAGGGAAGTTCTACGCAAGACGCTTGGTTACGACGACGCTCGTATCGTGGTGCTTGCTGAGGCGGGCGTGTTTGGTAAGACCCTGAGCAACACAGCTGACGTCGCTTAGGATGGGGCGCCGAAGCTGAGCTAGGTCAATCCAAGATAGCTAGGAGATGGCCTGTAATGAGCTGCGCGCTTAGGCCCTGTTCCTGAACGGGCATCGGCGTATCTATCAATTCTGAGATTGCACACCCGCCCGGTGGCCTGTTGGCCACCGGGCTTTTTTTGTTTTTTGGGAGGCCGTCAGCCACGCCGCTTGGCTTGTGCGAGCGATAGCGGATCGGGTCCGTATGTGTTTGAGCCGGCGGTGCCGCGGAGGCAACCGATCTCGACAAAACCCCAGACCGTGAGCGCAAAAGCCGCCAATGCAAGAATGGAATGCAACGCTGTGC
Source organism: Bradyrhizobium lablabi (assembly GCF_900141755.1). Classification (NCBI taxonomy): domain Bacteria; kingdom Pseudomonadati; phylum Pseudomonadota; class Alphaproteobacteria; order Hyphomicrobiales; family Nitrobacteraceae; genus Bradyrhizobium; species Bradyrhizobium lablabi. The sequence continues at coordinate 6,253,826 of NZ_LT670844.1, forward strand.
CCGCGATCCCAGCCAACCATGCAGCCTCCGCGAGTCGCCCGAGCGCGGCCGGCATCAGGTAAAATACCATGAGCCACCACGCGCTTTTGCCACGGTCGTGCAGCCGTTTGGTTGTGAAGGAGGCGCCCCAAAGCAACCACGGGATCAGAACCACGACGACCATGACGAGGAAGACCGGCGCGGCGATGCCGGCGGCGGTGAACAGGATCACGGCGGTCATCAACCCGGCGACCACAAAGATGAAAACCGATCGCCAGTATTTGGCTCGGTTGATGCGCCCGCTGGCGCCGAACATCAATTCCAACAGGCCTTCCATGGGTATCCTCAGCATGCCAACGCACCGGCTGACCCGGCACAGAAAATCTGTCGCCGTCAAGCAAATAAGGGTTCAAAGCAGTCTGGGTGTACCAAGGCGCCGAAACCGAGGATAATGATGACGGCGACTTCGGTACGGTTTCAATTGGTGCCTCACTCTGGTGTAGTAAGCCAACCATCTGACTGGGAGGGAGCTGTGGATCGCCGAAGTTTCGTGTCCGGATGCCTAGGTCTGTCATTGTCTGCAGTAGCAGGAGACGCGTTCGGCGAGTCTGGCCCGCTGACCAAGATGATCTTCCCATTCTCAGCCGGCGGCGGCGGCGACACGCTCTGCCGGTTAGTCGCGCAACATGCGGGTCAGTTGCTCAATCGTACTTTTATCGTCGAAAACCGTACCGGCGGAGACGGCCTGATTGGAATCAAATGGGTCAAAAATGCCGGTCCCGACGGGGCCACCATCCTGGTGACCACCGGCCCGACCATGTATCTGCTGCCGATCGTGGAGAGTGAACCGAGCTTTGACCTGAGTAAGGATTTCGTACCGGTCTCGCTGCTGGCGCGTTTCGAGTTCGGCGTGGTCATTGGGCCCGGGGTAGACGCGCAGGACTTCAAGCAATTCGTGGCCTGGCTCAAGGCCAATCCGAGCAAGGCGACATTTGGCGTGCCGAGCAACGGCACCATTCCGCATTTTACGGGCTCGAGACTCGAGCAAGTGCTGGGTATTCCGATGACACGGGTAGCTTATCGCGGCAGTGCACCCATCATCAACGATCTCATCGGCGGCCACCTGCCGTTCGGCATCGTCACCATCGCGGACGCGATCCCGCAGCAGCGTGCCGGCGGCGTCAAGATCCTGGCGGTGAGCAGCGCCGAACGGTCGCCGTTCCTGCCGGATGTGCCAACCCTGAAGGAGAGCGGCGTCGATCTGGTCGCCGATGGCTGGTACGGCATGTGGCTGCCGGCCGGGAGCTCGCAGGATTTTGCTTATCAACTCAGCGCGGCGGTCGTCACCTCGCTCGCCAAGCCGGAAGTGCGCGAGAAGCTGTCGGCGATCGGGCTGATTCCGGTTGGGACAACGCCGGAAGGACTCACTCAGGAACTGACGGCTGATACCGCGCTCTGGCAGCCGATCGTGAAGGCCACCGGCTACAAGATCACGTATTGAGTTCCTTCGCATCGATCCTCTTCCGGATCGCGGCAAGCTCAGTCTCGTCCCAGATCCCGATCAGGATTCCGCCTTTAACCTGGAGCTGCTGGTTCGCATAGGCGGCGATCTTCTCGGTGCTGGTAGTGATATGTCCCTTCGGATGCAGCGCCCAGTCGAACAGGGCTGACTGCAGCCGGGCGATGACGTCGGCGCAGGAGGAATCCTCGCCGCGATCGGTCAGTTCATGCGGGTCGTCGACAAGATCGTAAAGCATCGGTCGGAAGCCGGAGGCGTGGATGCATTTCCAGCGTCCATCGAACACCATAAACAGCCGGCATTGCTCGATCGGCTGGTTTAGCTTTAGGCGAACATCCTGCATGCAATAATCGTATTCGGAGAATACGACCTTCCGCCAGCCGGCCGGCGCCTCGCCTCGCAGATGTGATATCAGCGAGCGCCCCTCAAGAATGTGATCCGGCGGCGTGCCGCCGAAATATTCGATAAACGTCGGCGCCAGATCGATGGCTTCGACCAAGGTATCGCAGACGCTGCCTCTTGTGCCATCGGCAGCCGCCGATGGATCGACCACGATCAGTGGAATCTTGGCGGATTGATCGTGGAACAAATCCTTTTCGCCCATCCAGTGATCGCCGAGATAATCACCGTGATCGGACGTGAAGACGATCATGGTGGTCTCGATCAGGCCGCGCGCTTCCAGGAACTGCATCAGCAGGCCCATCTGGTCGTCGATCTGTTTTATGAGGCTCATGTAGGTCGGAATGACTTTTTCGCGTGCCTCGTCACGCGACATGTTTCTGGAGTAACGCATGTCCATATAGGCGGCGAAAACCGGATGCGCGTTCTGCTTTTCCTGCTCCGACCGGATCGCGGGGAGCACGTCGTCGGGGCCATACATGCTGGCGTACGGCTCGGGCGCGATATAGGGCCAATGCGGCTTGATATAGGACAGATGCAGGCACCACGGGCGCCCGTCCTGCTCCGCCCCTGCGATAAAATCCATAGCCCGGCGCGTCATGTATGGGGTTTCGGAGTCCTCCTCCGCGACACGGGCGGCCTTGTCGGAATGGACCAGCAGCCAGCCGTTCTGGAGAGTGCCATCGGCCGCAGCGCCGGAATTGGCCCAATGCTCCCAGGGGTTCGGGGCGTCGTATCCGTTTTCCCGTAAGTAAGCGTCGTACTTCGGGCGGGGCCTGCCGGTCGGATGCAGGCCGTCGTCGCGCTCATAGGGTTCGAAGCCGCATTCCGCCACATGCACGCCGATGATCGAGGCCGGCGCGATCCCGAGCATTTTCAAGCCCTCAAGGTCTGGCGTCATATGGGTCTTGCCGACCAGCACGTTACGGACGCCGATTTTCTTGAGATGATCCCCGAGCGTCGGTTCGCCGACCCGCAGCGGCCAGCCGTTCCAGTGCGAGCCGTGCGAACGCATGTAGCGGCCGGTGTAAAACGACATGCGCGAGGGGCCGCAGATCGGCGATTGCACGTAGGCGTTCGAAAAACGCACCCCGCGCTTTGCCAGGGCGTCGATATTGGGTGTCTTCAGGGTCGGATGCCCGGTACAACCCAGATAATCGTAGCGAAGCTGGTCGCACATGATCCAGAGAACATTCTTGGGTCGGGACATGTCTCGTACTTTTGCGATTTCGGACGCTTGATGGTGCGATATTGCATCGCAAATGACAATCGTCGTGGCGGCCCGTTTGGCTGCCATTCAGCCTAGGCTCTGGTCGGATGGCAGCTTGCCATGCTTTGATGCCGGGGAGGCAGAGGCCTGAATATAAGCCGTGCAAAACACGGGTAGCGGTTAACGCCGCCGGCCTGAGAAGCCAAACGGAGGATAGGCCATTGCAAAAGCCCGGCCGTACGCTGCTGGCCAAGATCTGGGACCAGCACGTCATCGCGCGAATTAGCGACGATACTGATTTGCTCCATGTCGACCGTCATTTGCTGCACGATCTCGGCGGGTCGCGCGGCCTGCTCGATCTCAAAAGCCGCAATCTTTCGGTGCACAATCCGGAACTGACATTCGCGACGCCCGACCACGCCATCTCCACGGCGCGCGGGCGGGCCGGTACCAGCAAGGTCGGGCAGGAATTGCTGGCGGGTCTGCGAGTCGAAACAGCAGCGAGCGGTATCGAGATGTTCGATATCGACGAGCCCGGTCAAGGCATCGTCCATGTTATCGGGCCCGAACTCGGCCTCAGCCTTCCTGGTTGCCTGATTGTCTGCGGCGACAGCCATACCTGCACGCATGGCGGGCTGGGTGCTCTAGCGTTCGGTATCGGATCGAGCGAGCTGACGCATGTGCTGGCCACGCAGGCCATCATCCAGCGCCGGCCGAAAACCATGCGCGTCAAGTTCGAGGGCCGGTTGTCGTTGGGCGTGACCGCCAAGGACCTCATCCTGGCGCTGATCGGGCAAATCGGCGCCGCCGGAGGTACCGGCTATGCCGTCGAATATGCCGGCAGCGCGGTCCGCGATATGCCGGTCGAAGGGCGGCTTACCATCTGCAATCTTTCAATCGAGCTCGGTGCCAAGATGGGCCTGATCGCGCCGGATGACGAGACGTATGATTATATTCGTGGTCGCGCCTACGCGCCCCAAGGCGAAATGTGGGAGCGGGCAGTTGCGGCGTGGCGTGAGCTTCCGAGTGATCCCGACGCGGTGTTCGACCGGGAAGTCGTCATCGATGTCGAGAAGATCATTCCGCAGGTGACCTGGGGTATCAGCCCCGAACATGTCATCGGCGTCGACGGTCGTGTCCCCGATCCCAAGGACATCGCTGATCCGGCGCGCCGCGCCGCGATCGAGACCGCGCTGGACTATATGGGCCTAATCGGTGGAGCGCCGATTGCGGGCACGCCCGTCGATTGGGTCTTCATCGGATCATGCACCAACAGCCGCTTGAGCGATCTGCGGGCTGCGGCTGCGGTCGCGCGGGGCCGCAAGGTTGCGCCCGGCGTGCGCGCCTGGGTCGTGCCGGGCTCGGAGACAGTCAAGCGGGAGGCGGTTGCCGAAGGGCTCGACAGGCTCTTCACCGACGCAGGTTTCGAATGGCGCGAGCCCGGGTGCTCGATGTGCTTGGCGGCCAACGGCGAAACCGTGGCCCCCGGCCGGCGCTCGGTTTCGACCTCCAATCGCAATTTCATCGGCCGCCAGGGGCCCCGCGCGCGCACCCATTTGGCGAGCCCCGCCACGGCAGCGGCAGCGGCGATATCGGGCGCCATTGCCGACGTGCGGACCATGGAGCGCTAGCATGCCGAAACCCTTCGCCAAACTGACGGCAATTGCCGCGCCGATCATGCGGAGCAATATCGATACCGATGTCGTCATTCGCATCGAGCGCCTGGTCGGAAATTCCGTTCGCGGCACCCTCGGCAAATGGGCATTCGGTTCGCTGCGCTACCTGCCTGATGGCTCGGAAAACCCCGAGTTCATTTTGAACCGCGAGCCTTACCGGCAGGCGGAAATCCTCATTACCGGTCCCAATTTCGGTTGCGGCTCCTCCCGTGAAGGGGCGGTGTGGTCGCTGCAGGAATTAGGTATCCGCGCCATCATCGGCTCAGGCTTCGGCGATATTTTCTTCGCCAACTGCTTTCAGAACGGCATCCTTCCGATCGTCGTCGACAAGGAGATTGTCGACGGCCTTGCTGCGGAGGTTGAGCACACCCAGGGTGCGGGACGTATCGGTGTCGATCTCGAGGAGCAGACGATAACTTCGCCAACGGGTCGGCGGCACCGCTTCGAGATCGATCCGCGCCGGCGCGCGGGGCTGCTCGAAGGTCTCGACGAAGTTGCCCTGACATTGCAGCGTGACGAGGAAATCCGCGCCTTTCAGGCAGCCGACCGCGCGGAGCGCCCGTGGATCCATTTCGCAAGGAAATCGGCATGAACAATCTGTCCAACATGATCAAGGTGGCGGTGGTCGGCGGCGAGGGAATCGGGCCGGAAGTGACGGCGCAGTCGCATCGAGTCCTCAATTGGTTTGCCGCAAAGCGCGGCGTTCCGATGATCCTGCGTGAGGCGCAATATGGCCTCATTCCCTATCTCGCAACCGGCAAGGTATTGCCGCAGGACACCGTCGAAGCAATGGACGAAGCCGATGCGATCCTTTGGGGCGCGACCGGCGGCCCCGAAACGAAGGAGGTTCCGGCCGCGGCGCGCAAGGCCGGAAGCCTGCTGTCGATGCGCAGCAAATACGACCTCTATGCCAACCTCAGGCCCATCGTTGCCAATCCGGCGTTAGCGGAGTCGGCCCCGCTCAAGTCCCGAGTCCTTAAGGATGTCGATTTTGTCATAATCCGCGAGCTCACCAGCGGCATCTATTTCGGCGAACCGCGCGGCACGGCATCGAAACGCTTGGCGACGGGCAGCGCCGCGGTTTCAACACCGAGCAATACACCACCAACCAAGTCCGCCGCGTGGCGCGGTCTGCCTTCGAACTGGCACGAGCGCGAAAGGGGAAGGTCTGCTCGGTGGACAAGGCAAATGTGCTGGAGACCAGCGTGCTATGGCGCGAGGAGGTCATTGCGTTGCATGCCACCGAGTTTTCCGATGTCGAACTCAGCCATCTCTATGTCGACAACGCGGCCATGCAGATCGTCCGAGAACCGTCGCAGTTCGATGTGATGGTAACCGGCAATATCTTCGGCGATATCCTCTCCGACTGCGCGGCGATGGCCTCGGGTTCGCTCGGCATGTTGCCGTCGGCCTCGCTGGGGCCGGTCGATCGCTTCGGCCGCCGTAAGGCGCTTTACGAGCCGGTCCATGGTAGCGCGCCCGACATCGCGGGCAAAGGCATCGCCAATCCACTCGGCTCGATTCTCAGCGTCGCCATGATGTTGCGCCTGACGCTGAACCGGCCAGACGATGCGGTCCTGCTTGAAAGAGCCGTCGATGTTGCGTTGACGGCGGGCGCGCGCACCGCCGATATCGCCGAACCGGGCGCAACAAAGCTTTCGACCGAGCAAATGGGCGATGCGGTGCTAAACGCCCTGGAACAGGTTGCAAGCAAGGAGAAGGAGCACGCGTGATGGCAAAACACGTCACGAGACGCTCGGCGCTGACAATCATCGCTTGCAGCGGAGCTTCTGTCATGTCCGGCCGGGCATGGGCCGAAGATAAGACCGGTCGCGTGATCTACCCGGTCGCGGTGCCCGTTTATCAGACACAGTTCGTCGCTGACCGAATTGGCTACTTCAAGGACGCCGGTCTCGACTGCAGACTCATTCAAGGTGGCAGCGGCGTCAAGACGCGCGAGATCATCGCCTCCTCGCAAGGTGACATTGGCATCGGCGACATCACTCACCCGATGCAACTCAGCAATCATGGCCGTGCCGGGCGCGTGCTGATGCCGGTCGATACCCGCAGCAGTTCGGTGATTTTCATCATCCGCAAAGATCTCAAAGACCAGGGCATCACGTCGCTTGAGGCGCTAGCGGCCTGGAAAAGGCCGGACGGACGCAAGCCGATCGTCTCGGTGTCGTCGCTAGGCGGCACCAATCATGTCTGGGCTTCCTACTATATGGAGACCATGGGTCTCGACGATAAGGTGACTTGGATCGGTACCGGCAATGTCGATACCATGTTGGGTTCGCTGAAGACCAGACAGGTCGATGTGCTCGTGAGCTCACTCTCGTTGCTGAATGATTCGGTTGAGCAGGGTTGGGGAGCCCTGCTGTTCGATGGCACGGACGAAGCGATCTGGAACAAATATATCGGCGGCAAGGTCCCGGTGACGGCCCATTTCACGCTGCAGGCGACGATCGACAAGGACCCGCCGAAGATGCAGGCATTCGTCAACGCTCTGTGGCGGGCTACCCGGTGGATCAAGATGCATTCGCCTGAAGAAATATACGGTACGATAGAGCCCTATGTCGGCAGCACGTCACGTGCCGCCAACATCCTCGAGATCACGGCACTGCAAAAGGTCGTCGACTATGAAGCGAGCGTCGATGCGGCAGGTTGGGCACGGGGCGAAAAAGTGTGGTTTCGGGAAATGACTGGTATCAAACCGCTCACGATTGCCGAAGTGATCAGCCCCGCCTTTATCGAAGCGGCCCGAAAAGCCTATCCGACTTGAGGGTCCAGGGTCTGAAGGGGCAAGGCATGTCCGCGACGCCGTTGCCGCGACCACCCGATGTGCAGCGGATCGATGTAAGGCGACTGAGCAAATCGTTCCAGCTCGCGGGCACGGCCATCGAGGCGGTGAACGACGTCTCCTTCAGCGTCAGGCGCGGCGAATTCGTCGCTTTGTTGGGTCCCTCGGGCTCCGGCAAAAGCACGATCCTTAACATGATTGCGACATTGATTAAGCCTACAGGCGGCCAAATACTGATCGACGGTCGGCCGGTGGTCGCCGGTAGGGCAACGCCTGACGTCGGCTACGTCTTCCAGCGCGACACTCTTTTTCCGTGGCGTACGGTGGCCGACAACATCGGATACGGCCTGCAACTGGCCCGTGTTCCCGATGCGGAACGCAAGCAGCGCATTGCGGCGTGCATGGTGCAGGCGGGTCTTCAGGGATTCGAACAGGCTTACCCATCGGCGCTGTCGGGCGGAATGCGTCAGCGCGCGGCGCTAATGCGGACGCTCGTCGTCGAACCGCAGATCTTGCTGATGGACGAGCCGTTCGGCGCGCTCGATACCCACACCAAGATCGATATGCATGACGTCCTGCTGCGGATTTGGGAACGCGAGCAACAAACGGTTTTGTTCGTCACACATGACCTCGGCGAGGCCCTGACGCTGGCCGACCGGATCATTCTTTTTTCCGCGCGCCCCGGCCGGATCAAGGATATGTTCGAGGTTGACTTTGCGCGGCCGCGCGATGCGGTGAAGGTGCGCGAGACGCCGCGCTATGCTGAGCTGTTCCAGCATATCTGGCACTCGCTCGGTGAAGAATTCGTCAAGGGCCGCAGCCCATGAGGACGCGTCGGCCGGTTAGCACATTGGTTTGGCAGGCGTTGATCTGTGTCGCTGTGCTTTCGATCTGGCAATGGGGATATGATCTGCACGCCAGCATTCCGTGGCTGGTGCCCGACTTGCTCGATCCCTATTTCGTTTCAAAACCCTCCGAGATATTCGAGCATTTCCTGATCCTGAGCTGCCTCAAGACCAAGTTGGGCGTGTTCAACGGCTGGTTCAACGGCGACTTTGCCAAGTGCATGGCGCGCAACGAGAACAATTTGTGGATTGCGACCGCCGTCACGCTGAAAAACACCTTCTTCGGTTTCGCGACCGGTGTCTCGAGCGGCTTCGTTGCCGGTTTGTTCCTGGGCCGTTCCAACCGCCTCAGCTCGATTTTTCAACCCTTCATCACCGCGGTGAATTCCATTCCCCGTATAGCGCTGGCACCGATCATCGTGCTGGCGTTCGGGATCGGGGACATGTCGAAGGTCGTCACATCGTGGATCGTGGTCGTGTTCCTGGTATTCTTCAACACGTTCGAGGGGGCGCGCTCGATCGACGAAGGTTTTATCAATGTCGCGCGGCTGCTGGGCGCCAGCGAATGGCAGATCACGCGCACGGTCGTGATCCCCTCGACCATGGCCTGGGTCTTCGCCTCGCTCTCGCCGGCGATCTCCTTTGCACTGATCGGCGTCATCGTCGGCGAATTCATCGGCGCGGAGCGGGGCATCGGCCGTCTGATCATCGAATCGGAGGCACGGGCAGAAGCATCGGGAATGATGGTCGCGGTGATCGTGTTGATGCTGGTGGGGGTCGCGCTCTCGGCCGTGATCTGGCGTTTGCAGGCCTATCTACTGCGCTGGCAGCAGCATAATATGGTGGAGTAACGGAGCCCCCCGGCGAGCGGGATGCCCGCGGTTTCGCCAGACGTCAGAGACGAGGTCAACGGCATGATTCTAGTTGAGGAGCAGTCTGATGTGGTTGTTATCAGCCTGGCGCGCCCGCCGGTAAATGCCCTCGACCTCCCCATGATTGAGCAACTGGAATCGACGTTCGAGCGTCTGGCCAAGGCTGTACCGCCAACCGGGGTCGTTCTAACCGGTGCCGGTAGCGCCTTTAGTGGCGGCGTCGACACCAAGGCCTTCGTCTCATATGGCCGAGAGGAGCGTCATCGCATGGTCCTTGCGATCACCCGCATGACGGCGGCGATCCTCTCTTTGTCTTGTCCGCTGGTTGCCGCGGTTAACGGCCATGCGCTGGGAGGCGGCTTTGTCTTGATGTTGTGTTGTGATTATCGACTGGTTGCGGACGATGGTGCGCTGCGCCTTGGACTGACCGAAGCGCGCGCGGGAGTGCCGTTTCCGGCTGGACCGGTGGCAATCATGAAACATGAAATTTCGATGGGCTTGCTGAGGCAGATGACGCTGTCGAGCCGCGTCGTGAGCCCGCAAGATCTGGCCCAGCATGGGTTGGTCGACGCGTTGGCGAGCAAGGAACACATCGTCGAGAAGGCGGTCGCCGCCGCGCGGGAGCTTGCCTCCCAGCCCGCGTTTGCGGTGGTGAAGAAGCAGGTGCGTGGAAGTCTTGCCGCCGAGGTGCAGGCCCTTGCCGTCGCAGCAACCGATCCTTTCCTGGGTTCCTTCGGGTAAGGTCCGAGATTGGATATGGAACGCGAACAGAGGGTCTTCCGATGGGCATAAAAATCTATGGATTTTGGCGGTCGATTGCATCGTTTCGTGTGCGGGTTGCGCTGCGGCTCAAAGGCTTGCCATTTGAGGAAACTCCGGTCGACATCCTCTCCGGCGAACAATTCGAGCCGGGCTATGAAGCCGTCAACGCCGAACGCGTGGTGCCGACATTCATTCACGATGGCCATTCCATATTCCAGTCGATGGCGATCATGGAATATCTTGACGATATCCAGCCCGAGCCGCGGCTGTTACCTGAGGACGTCAAAGAGCGGGCCTATGCGCGCTCGCTTGCGCTGATGACGATCGCCGATGCTCATCCTCTGGTCACGCCTCGCATCCGCAACCATCTCGCCAAGACCTTCGGCGCCGATGTCAAGGCCATCGAGGAATGGGGCAAGCATTGGACCACTGAGGGCCTCGCGACTTATGAGCGGCTGCTCGCACGCCGACTGCCCGCTCCATTTGCCTTGGGCGAGGAGCCCGGTCTCGCGGATATCTGCATCGCCGGCCAGGTCGTGACCGCGCAATATCTCAAACTTGAACTGAACACGTTTCCGACGGTTGCCCGTCTTGCCGGGCGCTGTTTTGAGATCCCGGCTTTTGCCACGTCTCATCCGTTCGAACAGCCGGGCTTCAAGACGGCGAGCGCGCACTGATTGACGCTAGACATCAAGGCCGAGCGCCCTCGCAGCATTTCCGCCGGCAATCTGGGCGAGCGTCGCCTCGTCCATGCCCTGCACCCCCGCGACATGTCCGATTGGATTATATTCGGCCATGTCGAACGGGTAATCGGTGCCCATTACGATACGATCGGGGCCGAAGACGTCAATCAGATAGGCGAGCTGGTGATAACTGAACACCACCGTGTCGAGATAGACCTGCCGCAGATAGGTCGTCGGCGGCAGCGGCAACTCGCCGTGGCAATCCTGCCGCGCGCCCCAGGCGTGATCGATCCGCCCTGAATAGCCGGGCAGATAGCCCCCGCCGTGCACGGCCATCAGCTTCAGGTCGGGAAAGCGCGCCAGCGTCCCCGAAAAGATCAGGTTGTGAAGCGCAAGCGTGGTGTCGAGGGGATTGCCGAGCACATTGTTGAAGTAGAAATGGGTCAGGCGTTCACCATGGGTGAACCCGTTCGGATGCATCATGATGAACGCTCCGAGCTGTTCGGCCCTCGCAAAGAACGGGCGGAATTTCGGATCGGACAATTCCTGGCCGTTGACATTGGTCAGGATCTCGACGCCCTTCAATTTCAGGTCCTTCATGATGTAGTCGAGTTCGCGGACGGCAATCTCCGGTTCCTGCAAGGTGACGACGCCAAGTCCGACGAAGCGATCGGGTTTGCGCGAGCAATATTCCACCACGCCATCGTTGGCGAGGCGATGGGCGGATTCCGCTATTTTCGGATCGATGGAATAGTAACACTGACCCGGCGCCGGCGCGACGACCTGGATGTCGATGCCCATCTTGTCGAGATCAAACAGCCGGCGGTCGATGGTGGTCATCACCTCGCTGACATCCTTCTCCTGCTGCGCATTGATTTCCCTCGTTGCGGCGTCCGCAAAATGCGCCAGAGGGATCCGGCTGATATCGATATGGGGTTGCGCCAGCTTGGCGGCCTGGGGAACCACGATATGAGCGTGAATGTCGATCGTGGCGGAAGACGGTCGCCGGGCGAGGCCGTCGGCGTCGTGGATACGTGCGGCGGTGCGGCCGTAGCGATTCTTGCGATCGATCATTTGAACTAACCCTACGTTGGCGTTGATTGTTCCGGACGTGAAGACGAGCAGAGGTGATCACGATTTGCTTTTGCGTTGGAGCCATCGGGTCGAAACCGCGGTTGCGTCGGCGTCGGCGAGGCCGGCGGCTTCGGCGTCCTCATAGCAGGCGAGCGCGCTCGCGGTGACCGGAAGTTCGGCATGAATGGACGCGCCGAATTGAACCGCGGTGGCCAGATCCTTTTTCGCCGCGTTGAGACCGAACGCGGTTTCGCCCAGCGGCGCTCCGCCCAACACCTTGGCGATCGCCGGGCCGCGGCCTTTCATGGCGGTCGGCGCACCCGAGGTGTCGGACAGAATGTCGATCAGCCGTCCGGCTGGAAGATTGAGCGGCTTGCAGATCGCCAAGGCTTCGCCCAGCGCCTGCCAGTACACCAAGAGCGGCAGATTGACCGCAAGTTTCATCATCGAACCCGCGCCGAGCTCGCCGACATGCTCGGTGCGTCGGCACAATTGTTCAAGGATCGGCATCGCTCTGCCGACATCCGCCTTGGCGCCGCCGACAAGGCCGAGCAATTTTCCCTCTTTTGCCGGACCGGTACTTCCGCCTACCGGAGCTTCGACAAAGGCGGCGCCCTGCCGCAACACCGAGGCGCCGTTCGATTTCATCGTGTCCGGGCTTATCGTGCTCATATCGATCACGAGCTTGCTGGCAAGCTTGGATTTCAGGATGCCGTTTGGCCCGCGATAAATGGCTTCGGTTGCGGCGTCATTCAACAACATCACGATGGTCACTTCGCAGCCCTCCACGAGCTCCGCAGGGGAAGCGAACAGCACGGCACCGGTATCGGTCAGAGGTTTTGTCTTTGCCAAATTGCGATTCCAGACGCCGACTTCGTGCCCGACCGACATCAATCGCTGCGCGATCGCCGATCCCATTCGTCCCGTTCCGCATATGCCGATTTTCATTGTTGCCTCAATCGATGGAGTGGATGGTTGGTCTAGTGAGCATGAAAGACGCCGAGATTCTGGGCGATCAATTCTTCGTTGTTCAGAATGTCGCCGGCGCTACCGGCGAACACAGTGCGTCCGGTGTTGAGGATCACGGCGTGATCGGCAACATCGAGGGCCAGCTGGAGATTCTGTTCGACCAGAACGATGGATTGACCTTCCTGCTTCAGGCGGCGGATGGTGCGGCCTACCTCCGTCACGATCAGGGGCGCCAAACCTTCCGACGGCTCGTCGAGCAGAAGGACCCGCGGATTGCCCATCAGCGCACGCCCGATCGCGAGCATCTGCAGCTCGCCGCCAGACAGCGTACCGGCAATCTGCGCTTGGCGCTCGCGCAGTCGCGGAAACATGTCGAAGATTCGTTCGATGTTCCATGGCTTGCCGGTCGTGTTCTCGCGTTGTCGCGCGACCATCAAATTTTCCCTAACCGTGAGGGACGGAAAGATGCGTCGTCCTTGCGGTACCAGGCCGATGCCGAGGTGCGAGATGCGTTCGGGGGTCAGGCCCGCGATTTGTTCTCCAAATAGCCGGATTTCGCCGTCCTGCGGTTTCAGGAAACCGATGATGGTCGAGATGCAGGTGGTCTTTCCCGCGCCATTGCGTCCCAGTAGCGCCAGCACGGCGCCCGCCTGCAACGAAAAGCTCACGCCATGCAAAATATGACTATCGCCATAAAATGCATGCACGTTTGCCAGGCTAAGTGCATCAGGCGCCAAGATACACCTCACGCGTTCGTTCGTCCGCGATCACAGTATCCCGATCGCCATCCACAATCACGCGACCATAATTGAGCAGCGTTACGGTTTCGGCAAGGTCGAGCGCGGTATCCATGTCATGTTCGATCATGATCACGGTGGTTTCCCGCGGGATTGACGCGATCAGCGCCTTCACCTGGGCCCGCTCCGTGTTTGACAGGCCGGCCAAAGGTTCGTCCAGCAACAGCAGGCGCGGCTTTTGCGCAAGGGCCATTGCGAGTTCAACCCGGCGTTTCTCACCATAGGCGATGTCGGATACCGGATGTTCAGCCAGATGCAAAAGCCCGACCGCATCGAGGGTACGGCGGGCCTCGGTGGCGAGATCGCCATAGAATGACATTGGCCGCCACATCTGCCAGCGCGATGGCCGCAGACCGAGCAGGCCAAGGGTGACGTTGTGCTCGAGCGTATCGCCTGAAAACAGCGTAATGATCTGGTAGGTTCGCGACAGTCCGAAATGCGCGCGTTTGTAGGGTGCCAATTGCGTCACGTCGGTGCCGAACAGCTTGATCTGCCCCGAATTCGGCCGCATGTCGCCGCTGATCTGATTGAACAGTGTGGTCTTGCCGGCGCCATTCGGACCAATAATAAGGCGACGTTCACCGTGTCGTATCGCCAGCGATACGCTCTGCGTTACCACCAGGCCACCGAACGCCTTTTTCAAGTCGATGACCTCAAGCGCATGCTCGGACGTCTGCGGGGTCATCGCGATCCCCTGCGCAATGCGCTCGACAACTTGGTTATGCCCGGAACGATTCCGGTCGGCATAACCAGAACGATGAACACGAACACCAGGCCGAGCAGCATATTCCATCGTTCGATATAGGCCGATGCATAATTCTTCAATAACAGAACCAGTGCGGCACCGACGACCGGACCGCCAAGCGTTCCCGAGCCGCCGGCAATGACGCCGAGCAAGGCTTCAGCCGAGCTCGTGGTGGAGATCGACGTCGGGTGGATGTATTTATGATAATAGACGTAGAGCAATCCGGAGACGCCACCCCAGAAGCCGGCATAGGTGAAAGTGATCCATCGGATCATCCAGGGATTGAAGCCCAGCGCGGCCATCCGGCGCGACTGGTCGCGGACGCCTTTCAATGACGATCCGAATGCCGAGGATACGAAGATCGTCATCATCAGGAAGGCAAACGTCGCCACAACCAGCGCGAACCAATAGAACGATACGGCGCTGTCGATCGAAATGCCGAACGGCATTGGCCGGGTCAGGCCGGCTATCCCATTGTCGCCATTGGTCACATTGGACATGCGATAGGCGAGCCCCCACAACACCTGCGACAGAGCCAGCGTGATCATGAGAAAGCCCAGGCCCGTGGCGCGGAGTGCGATGACGCCGAAGCAGGCCGCCATCGCGGTAGTGCCGGTGATCGAGATGATCGCAGCCGCGCCATGACTGAAACCGTATCGGCTTGTCAGCAGCGCTGAAATATAGGCTGCAACCCCGAGATAGGAGGCGTGTCCGAGCGACGTCATTCCGCCGAAACCGACCAGCAGGTTGAGGCTGAGGGCGAAAATCGAGGCGATCAAGATTTGGCTGGCGAGGTTGATGTAAAAATCGCCCGCAAAGAAGGGCGGGAGAAGAAACGATCCGGCAATCAGGAGCACGCCGATCCACTTCATGCGCCGACGCGCCCAAACAAGCCCTGAGGCCGAAATGCGATGACGAAGATCATCGGCAGGAAAAGGATGATGTAGGCCAGCTCCGGAAACAGCGCAGTTCCGAACGTATAGATGAAGCCGATGATGAAGCTGCCGATGAACGCGCCGAGCAGGCTCCCGATGCCTCCCAGAATGACCACGATCAGCGCCAGCGGCAGCATGTCGGCATCAAGCCCGGGATAGGCGGAGAGAACGGGTCCCCCCAGCACGCCGCCGGCGCCGGCTATTCCCGCGCCCAGGCAAAACACGATCGTAAACAAATTCGAGACGGGGATGCCTACCGCGCGCGCCATCTGCCGGTCGTCGACGCCGGCGCGGATCATGGCGCCAAGCCGTGTCCGCTCCAGCAGGAAATACAGCACGATCGCAGCACCGATGGCTATTCCCACCAGAACCAGCCGATAGGTCGGAAAAACCAGACCGAACACCCGCGTCGGCGACTGCAGGTTTTGCGGTGTCGGGACAGGAATCGAGTCGCCGCCCCACAACATCAGGCACGCATCGGAGATGATGAAGGACATGCCGAGCGTAACCAGCACCTGACCGAGCGGATTGGCCTTCAGTCGGGTCAGCACCAGCCGCTCGAATAGACCGCCGATCGCCGCGACCGCAATTCCGGCGCCGAGCGCGGTCACCCAGATGTTGAGGCCGTCCCAGGAACGCAGCGCGATCGCCCCGAAATAGGTCCCAAGCATGAAGAAGGCGCCGTGCGTCAGATTGGCGAGCCTCATCAGGCCGAAGATCAGTGAAAAGCCCGACGAGAGCAGAAACAACAGACCGCCGAGCGACAGGCTGTTGAGACCCTGGATGATCCAAAACTGCATCGTTGGCCGATCTGTTCGGAAAGTTGCACGACGCTTCCCCGCAACGGGAGCAGGATTTACGGCTCCAGGTTTTTCGCCGGCGGATAGTCGCGCGAATAGACCGGATTCTTCAGGAATGCGGTCTCGTCATAAGTCCAGAACTGGCTGACGTCCGGATAGGTCTTGATGACCGAGTTAACCAGCCGCCCGTCGCTTCTTGTCACCTTGCGGATATAGACATCGCCGATCGCATTTCCGAATTCATCGATTTTAATAAGACCGCGGATCGTTTCCACATTGCTGCCGCGGATCGCCGTCATCAGCGCCTTCTTGTCTTCCACATTTCCCTTCGTGGCCTTTATCGCAGCTTCCAGAACTTCGGCCGTGACGTAGGTCCCGCCGGCGTAATAGCCCGGATCGTATTTGAATTGTTTGCGAAATGCCGGCGCGAAGACCTTGTTGAGCGGATTGTCCAGTTCCGCCGAATACCAGCTCGTGGTCAAAATCCCCAACGCCTCGTCGCCCATGTTGCGAAGCACGGATTCATCGAGCGCCGTCATGCCGCCGATGACGGCCATCTTGTCCTTCAGGCCGTATTCGATGAATTGTCGAAGAAACCGGAATCCGTTCGAGCCGGCGGTCCCGAGGAAGATTGCATCGGCGCTCTTCACCTGGGCGACGTAGCTGCCGTAGTCCGGCGTCGCCAGCGGCGTGAAGATTTTTTGAATGATCTTGCCGCCATTGTCCTCGAAGACGCGCTGAAAGCCGGCGCACATTTCGTGTCCATAAGCGAAATCGTCGGCAATAGTGACGATCTTCCTGTACTTCAATTCCTTGGCGGCATAATCGGCAAGCGGGTAGGCGCATTGTGCCGATGTCGACGTCAGGCGCACGAACCATGGGCTTGGGTGCCGCTGGGTCATGTCCTCCGCCGCCGCGACGCCCAAGGTAGGAACTTCCTTTTCAGTGAAATAGTCCGCGATGGCCAGCGCCTCGAAGGCGGCAAGCGGGCCGATGACGCAGTGGACATTGTTCTTCTCGACCAGTTCCTGAGCCTTGGTGCGTGCTGTAGCGGGAACGCCGGCCGTGTCTGCAACAATCAATTCGACCTTGCGGCCCGCAAGCGTATTGTCGCGTTCCTTTAGAAACATCGTCATGGCAAGTTCCATGTCGATGCCGCCGGAAGCAAGTGGTCCGGTTTTGGCCGCCATCAAACCGACACGGATCGGCCCGCCTTCCTGCGCAAAGACGAGATTGGGGACCGCCATGCTGGCGATACCTGCGCCGGCAACGCTGCCGACAAATTGCCGTCGCGATAACGTCATTGAATCCTCCCCGGGACACTAAAACTGAATGTCCGCCGCGATTTTTGTTGCTTGAGGGATTTATCGGACGGAAGTCATAAATGATCAAGTGATAACCATGCCATGGACTTGGCGTGCCGGATATTTTGGCAGCGTCGCAAAGCGGGACAGCACGAAATCCCCGTGCGGCTTTGATGCACTGCGGTATTGCGCAGCGCGCGCCGATGATCGCCCAACATCGAAGATCTTGCGGCGCGAACGCCTATTTCCGATTGCGACCGTCCGATTTGGGACCCGTCACAATCGTCTTCTTCAAAACCTCGAACACCGCGGCCGTGTCCTGGTTGCCCAGTCCCATCGCCATCGCTTGCGCGTAGACGGGCTGGGTCAGGGTGAACAGCGGCGTCACACATCCGACGTCATCGGCAAATTCGGCGATGATCGCCATATCCTTCTTCCAGGTCGATACTTTCATCGTTGCAGGCTCATAAACGCCGTCGACCATCATCGGCGCGCGCATCTGAAACATCCGGGAGCCGCCGGCGCCCGGGCCGACCATCTCAACGACCATTTTCGGATCGAGCCCGGCGCGCTCCGCCAGGATCATCGCCTCGGCGGTCGCGACGTTGTGTATGGCCACCAGATGATTGGCGACGAATTTCATCCGGCTGCCATTGCCGTATTTACCAAGATCGGCGCTCTGCTTGGCGAAGTCGGCGAACAGGCTTTTGCATTGGGCAATGGCATTGCTGTCACCGCTGGCATAGATGACGAGATCACGATTCTTGGCCTGCGCGCCGGTTCCGCTAAGGGGACAATCCAGCGCGATATGACCGGCTTTGGTCAGGATGTTTTCGAAGTTGAGCTTGTCGGCAAGAGTAAGCGTCGAGAGCTCGACCACAATCCGCGAAGGCTCACCGGTATTGGCGATCGCCCGCGCGACGTCCTCGACGGCTGCGGGCGTGGGAAGACTGGTCATGATGATCGGCGCGTCGCGCGCGACCTGACCGATGTCGGCGGCGATAGTCACGTTGGCAAGCCCAAGCTCGGCCCGTCGCGCCGCATCGATGTCGAAGCCGATGACCCGCCATCCGCGCTCGACGAGATTGCGGGCAATGGCACCTCCCATGATCCCAAGCCCGATGATTCCAACGATCTTGTCCATGAGAAATCACCTCTAAACTTAGCCGCGTCACGCGCCGCTCTAGGCCGTGTCCTGAATAACCGTTGATCAAGCGATAAACAATCATCAAGTCGCCCCCGTTGGGGAGGGTTTCGACGATTTCAGGATTCTCATGCAGAAATTGTGCAGACGCACCCTCTGGGCTCGCATTTAACAGACAGGTTTGATACCGCCGATTGATCCGCGAATTCCTCGCGTCGACGCACACGATCGTCCAGTCAGATGACAAAACTCTTTGGCACCATTGCGCTCGGTATTCTCGGATTGGTGTTTCTTTCGGTAGGCATCAAAATCAATGAGCCCTATCTGATTTCGCTGCGCGGTTCGGGCGCCGTTGCGCTCTCTATCGCGAGCAATATTGTTTTCATGTTCCTGATCAGGCGGGGCTACTGGAACGGACGAGGTGCCCCGGGAAGACTGCTGATTTTGTTGTGGTGCTTGCCATCATTGTCGATGCTGTACGCCTATGTTTCGTTTGAGGCCGGCAAACGAGGCGTCCTGCGAACTGACGTCGTGCGGGCGCATATTCTGGGGCGACATTTCGTCGTGGGTTATTCATCGTTCGATGAAGTCGCGCCGTTGGCGGAAAAAGGCCTGATATCGGGCGTCTACGTTTCCCGGCACAATGTCGCAGGGCGGACAACCGAGGCGCTAAAGTCGGAGATTGCCGCATTGCAAGACAGGCGGCGCATCGCTGGTCTGCCGCCTTTGATTGTCGCCGCCGACCAAGAAGGGGGCATCGTGTCACATCTGTCGCCGCCATTGACGGCACTGCCCCCGCTATCCACCTTGGCGGGCTTGCCTGCGGACATTCGGGCAAAGAGAGCCGAAGAGTTCGGGCGCATTCACGGGCAGGAATTGGCGGCGCTCGGCGTGAATCAAGATTTTGCACCGGTTTTGGACTTGCGGCCGGAGGCAAGCCACAACCGGTTTGATTTCAACACACTGATCAATCAGCGCGCGATTTCCGGCGACCCGGCCGCGGTAACCGATGTTGCGCTGGCCTATATACGCGGGCTCGAAGCGTCCGGTGTTGCGGCGACCGTGAAGCACTTCCCTGGATTGGGGCGTGTGCGCGCCGATACGCATCATTTCAACGCTGATTTGGACACTCCTTTAACGGTGCTTGAGGCATCCGACTGGCGCCCTTTCAGGGAGGTCCTGGCGGGTTCGCGGGCGCAACTCATGATCGGACATGTCACGCTGACCGCGGTCGACCCGGATCGCCCTGCATCGCACTCCAAACGTATCGTCGACGAAATCATTCGCCAGAAATGGAATTACCAGGGCGTGATCATTACCGACGATCTGGTGATGGGTGCGATCTACCGCCACAACATCTGCACGGCTGTCGTTGAGGCGCTCAACGCGGGCGTGGATTTGCTGCTTGTCGCTTTCGACGGCTCGCAATTCTATCGCATCTTTGCGTGTGCGTCGGACGCATTTGGCCAGGGAAAGCTTGATACTGTGATGCTGCGCGAGAGCGAGGCGCGGCTGGAGCGGACGCTCCCGTCAGATTGAAGGGGAGATTTATTGATATGGTCGATGGGCCCTTGACGGGCATCTTCGGCCGCGCCTTAATTAGTGATCAGGCGATAAACGATCGTCGAGCGGCTTCGGCCGGTCAAGCACGTTCGTCGCGATGCGGAAAAGCCAAGTGGCCGACTGTCCCCAGGCATCCAGGTCGGCCGCATCTCGAGAGCGCAAGACCGGCGAGATAGCGAGGAACGCTAAAATGGCAGGCCTTGGTCGGAAGCCAAACACGAGCCCGTTTCCGCAGCCCGATGCGGACGACCCCGCCTATGCTGCCATGATTGCGCGCGCCAAGGCGCTGATTCCGCGCTTTCGCGATCGCGCCTCTCGAACTGAAGAGTTGCGGCACTTGCCATCGGAGACCGAGCGCGATTTGCATGAAGCGGGCTTGTTCAGGATCGTGCAGCCGAAGCGCGTGGGAGGCTCGGAATTCGATTATGTCGCGCTGGTCGATTGTGCCGATGCCATCGGTCAGGCCGACGCGTCGGTGGCCTGGAATCTCGCCAATCTCGCGAGCCACCACTGGATGCTGGCGATGTTCGACAGCCGCGCGCAGGATCTGGTCTGGAGCAAGGACGCCAACGTCCTGATTGCGTCCTCCTTCATTTTCCCGGCTGGACGCGCGAGGAAAGTCGACGGCGGATATGTCCTGCGCGGCAGCTGGCCGTTCTCGTCGGGAGTGGACTCCAGCGAATGGAATATGCTCGCCAGCGTCGTTTCATCCGACGACGAAGCCGACGGCATCGAGTATCGTATCTTTCTGCTCAACAGAAGCGACTACAGAATCAAGGACACATGGAATTCGGCCGGATTGGGGGGAACGGGATCGAACGATGTTGAGGTCAATGATGCCTTTGTTGCCGAGCCGATGACGGTGGCCGTGAACGACCTCGGCGGCGGCCCGACGCCTGGAAGCGCCGTCAATCCGAATGCGCTTTATGCGCTGCCGGTGTTCTCATTGTTTCCTTACGTACTATCCGGTGTCGCCTTGGGAAACGCACAGGCCTGTCTGGACGACTACGTCGAGGTCGCGCGACATCGCGCCTCGACCTACAACCGTGCGAAACTCGGCGATATGCAGAGCACACAAATCAAGATCGCGGAGGCTTCCGCCAAGATCGATGCGGCTCGTCTGATCATGCGCTCGACATGCATCGAGGCTTTGGCCGAGGCCAGGCGCGGTCGCCTTCCGGACATCGCCGCCAAGACCAAGACCCGCCGCGACGGGGCATATGCCGTCAATCTTTGTACCGAAGCGGTGTCGCTGTTGTTTGCGGCAAGCGGTGCGCGGGGATTGTTCACGTCGGCTGCGTTGCAGCGTCAGTTCCGAGACGCCCACGCAATCAATTCGCACCTTGCATTCAATTTCGATGCGGCTGGCACGAATTATGGGCGCGTTGCACTCGGCCTGCCGTCAGAAAATCTGACGCTTTGAGGCCGGCGGATGACCGACGCGCCAAAGCATCCGACTAGTCTGGATCCGGCTAAGGAGCTGGCCAGCGACAGCTCGACAATCGATCCCAGGGATTTCCGCAACGCGCTCGGCACTTACGCGACTGGTGTCACCATCATCACGGCTGCCGGCGCCGACGGCAAACCTTATGGGCTGACCTGTAATTCGTTTGCCTCGGTCTCGCTGAACCCGCCGCTCGTGCTCTGGAGCTTGGGGACGTTTTCGCAGGCGCTGACGGCCTTCCAGAACGCCAGCCACTTCGCGGTAAACGTGCTGGGCGCCTCGCAGCAAGCGCTCGCGACCAAATTCTCAAAATCCTCGGAAGACAAATTCGCCGGGGTCGAGTGGACGCCGGGTCTTGGCAATGCCCCCCTTCTTGCGGACAGCGTCGCAAATTTTCAATGTCGGGCCGCCAATCGGTACTATGGCGGCGACCACGTCATCTTCCTTGGCGCGGTCGAGGCGTATTGCTACAACCGGAAAGAGCCGCTGTTGTTTGCGCGGGGCGGTTACGGACAATTTCTCGCGGGTGACGGCATGTCATCGGCCGTCAAGCCATGAGAAGGAAAGCACCGCCCAAGCGTGCTCGCGCAAAACAAAAGCGATTGTCGCCGGACGATCGCCGCAAGGACTTCGTTGCCAAGGCGACAGAGTTTTTCTCGGAACAAGGATTTGACGGCGGGACGCGCGATTTGGCGCGCCGGCTCGGCGTCACCCAGCCGCTGCTGTACCGCTACTTTCCAAGCAAGGATGATTTGATCAAGGAAGTCTATCGCACGGTCTATCTCGAGCCGTTCGATCCGGGCTGGGAGAAGCTCCTCGCCGATCGCTCCCGGCCGATCCGCGATCGGCTGCAGGAATTCTATAACGCCTACACCGACGTCATCTTCACCCGCAAATGGCTCCGCATTTATCTGTATTCCGGCCTGAAGGGGCTCGACATCAACCGCTGGTATGTTGGCGTGGTGCGGGACAAGATTCTTTCGCGTATCATCCGGGAATGCCGGCATGAAGCGGGACTTCCGGTGCAAAGCAAGCCCACCCCGCCGGAGCTCGAAATGGCATGGGTGTTTCACAGCGGAATTTTTTATTACGGGGTTCGCAAATACATCTACGAATCCCCTGTGCTCGAAGACAAGGAG
Source organism: Bradyrhizobium lablabi (assembly GCF_900141755.1). Classification (NCBI taxonomy): domain Bacteria; kingdom Pseudomonadati; phylum Pseudomonadota; class Alphaproteobacteria; order Hyphomicrobiales; family Nitrobacteraceae; genus Bradyrhizobium; species Bradyrhizobium lablabi. The sequence continues at coordinate 6,276,485 of NZ_LT670844.1, forward strand.
CAGATGATCGGCGATGCGCTGGACGCTTTCCTGGCCGGTTTCGAGCGGGTCTTTGCTGCGCCGGCCGCGCCAAGGCGCGCGCCGGCCGCGCCAAGGCGCGCGCCGATGAAGGCTGTGGGGTAGCCGGCTTATCGCGCGGCTTCCGCCTACGATTATTGCGGTTTCGACAATTCGGCCCGGTACCAATCGCCGATCTCGCTCGCCGTCATCAGGGCAACGCCTTCGTGGCCGATGACATAGTCGAGCAACGCTTCCAGATATTTGATTCGGTGCGGGACGCCGGTGATGTAGGGGTGAATCGAGATCGCCATGATCCGGGCATTACTGGCGCCCTCAAGGTACAAGCGGTCGAACTGATCGGTGCAGCGCTTCAAGAACTGCTCGGACGGCAGATGCTGTAGCGCATGGATGACGATGTCATTGGTCTCGACCGAGTACGGAATCGTGGTGATGGTGCCGTAAGGCGTCGAGATATCCTGCGGAAGATCGTCGATCACCCAGTCCGCCACATATTCGATGCCGTTGCGACGCAACAGGTCGAGGGTCTCATTGGTTTCCGTCAGTCCCGGACTTTCCCACGATCGCGGCGGCTTGCCGGTGAAGTTTGCAATGGTGTCGACCGCCCGTTTGATCGCGTCGGCCTGATTGTCCAATTTATGCATCGGTCCCTGGACGAATCCATGACCCATGAACTCAAAGCCGGCCTCGCGCGCGACCGATGCGACGCGAGGATAAGAGCTGCACACATTTGCGTTCAGCGCCAGCGTCACCGGCATGTTGCGGTCGGTCAGCGCCTTGAACTGCCGCCAGAAACCGGCGCGCATTCCATATTCATGCCACGACCAGTTTGGCACATCAGGCAATAGGGGCTGCCCCATTGGCGGGCTCAGTACGGTTCGCGGCATCGCATTTTCGATCCGCCACTCCTCGACGTTGAGGATGACCCATACCGCGAGCTTTTTGCCGCCGGGCAGCCTGAGTTTCGGGCGGTCGATTTGCGCCTGGTAGGGAATGCGATCGGTCAGAGCCAAGGGACACCTTACTCAAAGTGGATTTGCGGACTGTTCCACAACGTTGAACCGTTTTGGGGTGCCGGCGTTGACGCGCGGCATGACTTTTTCGGCCATCAGGATCATGGACTGCCGCCCAAGCTCGCGGTCCATCCAGTCCTTGCCGGCGTATAAGAGCGTGCCGAACTCGCCGACCTCGTCCTGAAAGGCCAGCAACTGATCCGCGACGCTGTCAGGCGTCCCATGAATGATCAGCCTGTCGCAGATCATTTCCAGCGTTACCTCGTCGTCAGGCTGGTCGCGGCGGGTTTTGAACAACTCGATGCGGCCGTTGTTTTTCAGCTTGGTGAACAGCGAGCGATAGTAATAGACATAAGGCCCTTCCGGGTCGGTCGCGTAGGCTTTTGCTGTCGCTGCGTCCTTGGCGACAAAGACGCTCTTGGCGACCCGCCAATTTGCGGGGTCGGCGGGGCGGCCGCCGCGCTCGCAGCCTTCGACATATTTCGGCCAGTGGCTTTTTACCCAGGCCGGCATCAGGAAGTTTGCCGAAATTGGTTCCCAGCCGCGCGCGGCAGCCTCGGTGACGCCCTTCGAGAACGGCGCCACGGCGGTCACGACGACCGGCGGATGCGGCCGCTGCAGGGGCTTTGCGATAAATCCCTGGCCGATATCCTTGATCAGCGTCTTTTGCGTCGAGATGTTCCAGTATTTTCCCTGGAAGTTATAGGGCGGCTCGCCGGCCCAGATATCGAGAACCTGATTGATCGATTCAAGAAACATCTCGTTGCGATTGGCATCCAGATTGCCGAACAACTCGGCATCCGACAGAAGCCCACCAGGGCTTATTCCGAAAATCAAGCGCCCGTCGAGCATGTGATCGAGCATCGCCATGGAGGCCGCGACGGTGGCAGGATGAGTGTTCGGCATATTGATGGTGCCGGTTCCGAGCTTGATCTGCCTGGTCGCGGCTGCAATCCACGCAAGGAATGCGATGCAAGAGGTGATGTTCTCGGCCTTGTCGGTGACATGTTCGCCAACGTAGGCCTCGGTAAACCCCAGTTCGTCGGCGAGCAGGAAGGCTTCACGGTCTTCATTGAGCGACCGCAGCCAATCCTTGTCGAGAGGGTGGATTGGCATCGTAAAGAAACCCAGATTCATCGCCTGCTCCTCCCTGGGGCCGATTTGATGCAAGCCAAACCGTGCGTCGTTCACGACGATATCACAAGTCCAAAAGTCGAATCTCGCGAAATAATCGGTCGATAAACAAACTTGACCTTTGGTGGTCACCGCCGTCTAATCCTCGCAAAATGCGCCTAAATCGGGCCGGGGAAGGTCACGCCAAATGAAGGCCTCGGCTTTCAATTATGCACGGGCAACCAGTGTTTTGAACGCGTTGGAGTTGCTGGTCGCGCACGGAGAGAAGGCCAAGGTGCTGTCAGGCGGGCAGAGCCTGATGCCCGCCCTGAATTTGCGCTTGATCTATCCCGAACTTGTTGTCGATATCGGGGGGCTCGCCGAACTGCGGGGCATCGCAGTTGCGGATAATGTCCTTACCATCGGCGCGCTGACGCGCCATGTTGATCTCGCAAGGTCTCCCGAAATCGCCGCGCACGCCCCGTTGCTGACGGAAGCCATTGCCCATGTCGCGCATCCGGCGATCCGCAACCGGGGCACAATCGGCGGCAGCCTTGCGCACGCCGATCCTGCCTCCGAGCTGCCGGCCTGCATGCTCGCACTGGATGCGACGATTGTCGTTCGCGGTCAGGCCGGCGAGCGACGGATTCCTGCCGGGGATTTCTTTACCGGAATCTATGAGACCGCTTTGTCGGCGCAAGAAATTCTGATCGCCGTTGAACTGCCAATCGCACAGAGAAATTCCGTGCACTTCTTTTACGAATTCGCGCGCCGGCACGGCGACTACGCTCTTACGGGACTGGCCGCACAGGCGACCGTGGCGGGCGGCGCCTTCACCGGGCTTCGCATGGCCTATTTTGCCGTCGGCGACCGGCCGCTACTGGCCAGGGCGGCAGAGCCGCTGCTCAACGCCATCGTGACGCCTGCGCTGTTGTCGGAAGCATCGAAAGCGCTAGCCGAAGAGCTCGATCCCCAGGACGATCAACAGGCGTCCGCTTCGATGCGCCGGCATCTCGCGAAGGTGTTGATGGTGCGTTGCGTGTCGGCACTGCTCGGCCGCCCCGATCTCAATGCCGGGGGAGCTGTTTGACGGCCCTAATGCCAATCTCCCTCGAGGTGAACGGCGAGCGCATCGAAGCGCAGGTTCTGCCACGTCTTAACCTTGCAGACTTCTTGCGCGAGCACCTGCAACTGACGGGAACGCATGTCGGCTGTGAGCACGGGGTTTGCGGCGCGTGTACGGTACGGGTCGATGGCGAAATCGTTCGGTCCTGCCTGACGCTCGCGGTACAGATGCATGGCGCATCCGTCGAAACCATCGAGGGATTGTCCGACAGCGGCGAAATTGCAGATCTGCAGGCCGCCTTTCGCGATCGCAATGCCTTGCAATGCGGCTATTGCACGCCGGGCATGCTGATGGCCGCGCAGGACCTGCTGAAGCAGAATGCCGAACCGGACCGGGAGCGGATACGCGAGCATCTTTCCGGCAATTACTGCCGCTGCACCGGTTACCAGGCCATTATCGATGCGGTCGAGAACACGGCGCGGGCGCGCGCGGGGCGCAGGTCATGACCGCTGCATCGACCAATCCGGAAGGCCTCTCGGAGCTCGATCGGCCGAACTCGTATATCGGCAAAATCGTTCCACGGCCGAACCTCGAGCGGCTGATGCAGGGACGCGGGCTCTACGTCAGCGACATCGAGCTTCCGCGGATGGGTCATGTGGTGTTCCTGCGCTCACCCCATGCGCATGCGAAAATCATCGGCATTGACGCGGCCGAAGCGCGGCGCACGCCCGGCGTCATCGCCATCGTGACCGGCCCAGAGCTTAGCGCTGTGATCACGTCGTGGGTTGGCGTGTTGTCGCACCTGAAAGGCCTTAAATCCGCGCCGCAACATGCCATCGCAATCGATCGCGTCTGCTGGCAAGGGGAGGCTGTCGCCGCCATCGTGGCGACCAGCCGAGCCGTAGCCGAGGACGCAGCGGAGATCGTCAGGGTCGAGTACGAAGAATTGGAAGCCGTGACGGACATGCGCACCGCGCTCGATCCGGGAACGCCTGTGATTCATCCCGCGCTCGGCGACAATCTGGCCTTTGAGCGAAACCTTGACGCTGGCGCAGTCGATGCGGCGTTTGCCAGCTCCGACGCGGTGGTCGAGGCGGATTTTGTCTTCGGCCGGCACACCGGCGTGACGCTGGAGCCGCGCGCGGTGGTGGCGGACTGGAACGCGGCCGAGGCAAGGTTGACGATCTACCAGGGCACGCAGGCGCCCCACATGGTGCAGAATATCGCAGCGCTCCATCTCGGGCTTGAAGAGGCGCAGGTTCGCGTGGTCTGCAAGGACGTCGGCGGCTCCTTCGGCATCAAGGTTCACATATATGCCGATGAAATGGCGACTTATGCGCTGTCAAAACTGTTGCGGCGGCCGATTAAATTCGTCGCCGACCGGGTCGAAAGCTTCAACACCGATATTCACGCCCGCGATCATCGCTGCAAGGGAAAGATCGGCGTCAAGCGCGACGGGACAATTACGGCGTTCGAGATCGACGATCTCACCGGCATCGGTCCCTATTCAATGTATCCGCGCACCAGCGCGATTGAAGCCAATCAGGTCGTCAATCTTGTCGGCGGGCCCTATGTGACGAAAAACTATCGCGCGCGGGCGCGCGTCGTGTTCCAGAATAAAAATGTGATGTGCCAGTATCGCGCCGTCGGCCACCCGATCGCGTGCTCGGTGACGGAAGGCCTGGTCGATCTTGCAGCGTCGAAAATCGGGATGGATCCGGTGGAAATCCGCCGCCGCAATCTCATCGCCGACGAGGCCTATCCCTGCGTTTCGCCCTCCGGCCTCCGATTTGAGCAGTTGTCGCATCACGCGGCGATGACCAAGTTGCTGGCGATGATGGATTACGACAGGCTACGCGCCGAGCAGGCGGCCTTGCGCAAGAATAACATTCATCGCGGCATCGGCATTGCGAGCTTCATCGAGGTCACCAACCCAAGCGCGGCGTTTTATGGCGTCGGCGGCGCGCGTATTTCGTCGCAGGATGGCGTTGCCGTGCGACTCGACGCGCAAGGCTCCGTGATCTGCCAGACCAGCATCACCGAGCAGGGGCAGGGCTCGGAATCGCTGACCGCGCAAATCGTGGGCAGTGTGCTCGGGGTCTCGATGGAGCGCGTCCGTGTCATTCTCGGCGATACCGACAACACGCCCTATGGCGGCGGCACCTGGGCCTCGCGCGGTGCCGGAATTGGTGGCGAAGCCGCGTTGCAAGCCGCGAAGATCCTGCGCAAGAACATCCTCGATGTCGCAGCCGCCATTCTGCAAGCCTCACCCGCCGAACTCGACATCGCCAACAATGCGGTTGTGAACGCAAGCGACGGATCGCCGCGCATTGAGCTTCGCGAGCTCGCCAGGATCGTTTATTTCCGTCCCGATACGCTTCCGCCGGGCATTCAGCCGGAGCTGATGGCGACGCGCCATTTCGTGCCCCGCGAATATCCGTTCGCCTTCACCAATGGCGTCCAGGCTTCCTGGCTCGAGGTCGACACCGACACCGGCTTCGTAAAGCTGCTCCGGCATTGGGTAGTCGAGGATTGCGGCACCATCATCAACCCGCAGCTGGTCGACGAGCAAATCCGGGGCGGCGTCGTGCAGGGCCTGGGTGCGGCGTTGTTCGAGAAATGCATCTACGATGAGCGGGGGCAACTGACCAACGCTAACATGGCCGATTATCTGGTTCCGATGTCCGGCGAAATGCCCGATATTGACGTCGGGCACGTGGTGTCGCCGACATCCGAGACGGAATTGGGGGCGAAGGGCGCAGGCGAAGCCGGGACGGCGGCGGCCGCGGCGGCGGTGGCCAACGCGGTTAACGATGCACTCAGGCCGTTTGGTGCAATAATTACCGAGATTCCGTTGACGCCGCAGGTTATCCTGACGGCCTTGGGGCGAATCTGAGCGAAGACGCCGCCGGCACAACCAAATAGAATTTTAAAGGGGAGGAACCATGACCAGGAAGGCTACCAAATCCGGATCGATTTCCCGGCGCCGTTTGCTGACGACGGTAAGCGCGGGCGCAGCACTTGCCGTCTCGCCGTTTCGTATCAATTTGTTGCAAGCACAGGAAGCCAACATCAAGATCGGCTTTCCAGTGCCATTGACCGGGCCTTACGGCACCGAAGCCCAGGATCAGGTGCGCGCCGGCCAACTCGCGGTCGCCCAGTTCAACGATTCCGGCGGGCTCAACGGGCGCAAGGCTGAGCTGGTGGTGCGGGATGACAAGCTTAACCCCGGCGAAGCGGCGACACGGACGCTGGAACTGGTCGAAAAGGAAAAGGTGAATTTTGTCGTCGGCAGTCTTTCCGCCGCGGTTCAGCTCGCGATCAACAACGTTACCAAGGAGCGCGGCATCATCTTCAACTCGATCAGCCAGTCCGACACCATCAACGAAGCTTCCGATTTCAGCAAATTTACCTTCCACGAAGCGTTGAACCCGCATCTTACCTCGGGCGCGGTGGGCCGTTATGCCTTCTCGAAATTCGGCAAGAGGGTCGCGTTCCTCACCGCCGACTATGCCTACGGCCACGAAATGGTCCGCGGCTTCCTCGAAGTCGGCAAGGCCTTCAACATCGAAAATCTCGGCGATATCCGTCACCCCCTCGGCACCTCCGACTTCTCGACGCTGCTGCCGCGCATCCAGGCGCTCAAGCCCGACATCCTCTGCATCAGCAATTTCGGACGCGACCAGCAGATCGTGCTGAAGCAGGCCACCGATTTCGGCATCAAGCAGACGACGCAAATCATCGCGCCCCTGCTGTCGCATGCAAGCCGGGTCGCGGCCGGACCGCAGGCGTTCGAGGGCGTGATCGGCGGATGTTCGTTCTATTGGGGCATCGAGGACAAGTACGCCTCCACCAAGGCGTTCAACGACGCTTTCAAGAAGATGTATGACGGGAAGCTGCCGTCCGACTACGGCGCGCTCGGCTATGGCGGCGTCCGCACGGTGCTTGCCGCCGTCAAGAATGCCGGCAGCGTCGACGCCGACAAGGTGATCGCGGCATTGGAGGCGCTGAAATACGACTTCTACAAGGGACCGCAATATTATCGCACATGCGACCATCAGTCGGTGCAATCGGTGTTGGTCATCAAGTCGAAATCGAAGGATATGCGCAACGAGTCTGATGTCTTCGAAGTCATCAGTACCGATGAACCCAATGAGGCAAACTTGCGCAGTTGTGCGGAGCTCGGTCATAAAGCCTGACGTCGCGAACGATGTGTGCCCGCCTCGGGCACACATCGACTTTTGGGGGAACGCATGGCTGGTCTCAGCCTCAATCTGATTGCACTGCAATTGTTTGCGGGTCTTGCGCTCGGCGCGATCTATGTGCTGTTTGCGATCGGCCTTTCGCTGATCTTCGGCATGCTGACGGTGGTGAATTTTGCCCACGGCGCGTTTTATATGGTCGGCGCCTATGCCGGCCTCTACATTCTCTCGCTCGGCGGAAATTTCTGGGTCTGCCTGATCGCCGTGCCGCTCGCCGTCGGTCTGTTCGGCCTCGCGGTCGAGCGGGTTTTGATCCGGCCGCTCTACGGCAGGGGTATCGATTATCCACTCTTGCTGACTTTCGGCTTGAGCTACGTCATGGTCGAAGCCGTTCGCATCATCTTCGGCAAGACCGGATACCCCTTTGATACGCCGGAGATCCTGCAAGGCGCGGTGAATATCGGCGTCGGCTATTTTCCGCTCTATCGGCTGTTTGTGATCGGCGCGACCGCCGCCGTGCTGCTGGCGCTCTGGCTGTTTCTCGAAAAGACGAGCTTTGGCCTGATCATTCGCGCCGGCGCACGCGATCCGCAGATCGTTCGCGTGCTCGGGGTCGACGTGACGCGGGTCTGGCTGATCGTCTTCGGAATAGGAACCGCGATCGCTGGATTTGCGGGGCTGTTGGCAGCCCCCCTTCAAGGCGTCATTCCGGAGATGGGCGGCACGATTCTCGCCGAGGCCTTTGTCGTGACAGTTGTCGGCGGCATGGGGTCGATCGGGGGTGCTGTGCTGGCCGGGCTGCTGGTCGGCGTTGTCGTCAGCATGACATCGTTGTTTGCGCCGGAAATGGGCAAGGTATCGATCTTTGCGTTGATGGCGGTGGTCCTGATCGTCCGGCCGCAAGGCTTCTTCGGCCGCGCCGGATTGATGAGCTGAAGGTGAAATCAAGGGGCATGAATGAAATCACCCAGCCATATCAGAGCGCGCCGGCGGCGCCGGTGAGTTGGTTTCAGTTCGCGACCAGGCACCGCGCCGGTCTCGCCAGCCTTGTCGTTCTGGTATTTCCGCTTGTCATGCCGTTCACCGCGCTCGCGGTCAACATCCTGATCTACGGCCTCTATGCGCTGGGCTTCAACCTCGTCTTCGGTTATCTCGGCCTCTTATCGTTCGGCCATGCCGCCCTGTTCGGCACCGGCGCTTATCTCTGCGGCATCGCCATCGTGCATTTCGCGCTGCCCTGGTACCTCTCGATCGCGATCGGCATTCTCGGTGGGCTCTCGATGGCGCTGCTCATCGGTGTGCTGGCGATCCGGACCCGCGGCATCTATTTCGCGATGGTCACGATGGCGCTGTCGCAATGCGTCTATTACCTGTTTTATCAGGCCGTCGACTGGACCGGCGGCGAAAACGGCCTGCGCGGCATCAATGTCCGCGTGATCGATATCTTTGGCTTGAAGCTGGATTTCATCAACCCGCTGACCCGCTATTACGTGATTGCCGCTTTCGTGATCGCGGCGTTCTTCGTGCTGTCGCGGATTCTCGCTTCGCCCTTCGGCGCCGTGATCGAAGCGGTGCGCGAGAATGAAACCCGCGCCAAGGCCTCCGGTTACGACGTGACGTTGACGCGCTTGATCACATTCGTGCTGTCCGGCGGGTTTTGCGGACTGGCTGGCGCGCTGCAGGCGCTACATCTGTCGATCGTGCCGATCGAAATCCTGCACTATGACACCTCCGGCATTGTCGTGATGATCGCGCTGCTCGGCGGAATGGGCACGTTCTTCGGGCCGATGGTCGGCGCGGCGGCGTTTCTGCTCCTGGAAAATCTCGTCTCGCTCTGGACCGTGCATTGGCAGCTCATCGTCGGCGCCATCTTCATGATCTGCGTGCTGTTCTTCCCGGCCGGAATCTGGGGAACGCTGATCTCGCGGGGCAAGCCATGGCGGTAAGCACAGAGCGGCCCATCTTGCGGACCAAGGGCGTAGGCCGTACCTTCGGCAAATTCGTCGCGTTGAACAATATCTCGGCAGAATTCTCCAAGGGTGCCATCACTTCGATCATCGGGCCCAACGGCGCCGGCAAGAGCACCTATTTCAACCTGCTGTCCGGCGCCTTGCGGCCATCGAGTGGCAGTGTTGAATTCGAGGGCAGGGATGTCACCGGACTTCCGCAGCATCGCTTTGCCCATATGGGCATCGCAAAATCCTTTCAGATCACCAATGTCTTCCCGCAGCTTTCGACCCGCGAAAATATCCGGATCGGATTGCAGGCGCTGGTGTCGCGTTACGATATGTGGCGTCCGCGCGCCAGGCACACCGAACTGATCGAGCAGGCCGATGAATTGCTGGCGCTGGTCGGATTGTGGGAAGCGCGCGAGCGGACGGCAAAGACGCTGGCCCATGGCGAGCAGCGCGCGCTGGAAATCGGAATGGCGCTGGCGAGCCGGCCGCGGCTGTTGTTGCTCGACGAGCCGACCGCCGGCATGAGTCCCGAAGAAACCCGCATCATGATGGATCTGATCGTCAAGCTCGCCCGCGAGCGCACCGTCATTCTGGTCGAGCACAAGATGAAACTGGTGCTCGGGATCAGCGACCGCATCCTGGTGCTGCATCACGGCGAGTTGCTGGCGGAAGGAACGCCGTCGGAAGTTCGCCAGAACGAGGCGGTGAAGCGGGTTTATCTCGGCCAGCGGGAGCATTGAACGGATGCTGCGGATCAGCAATCTAAACGCCTGGTATGGCTCCAGCCATGTGCTGCAGGACATCTCCATCGAGGTCGCCAAAGGCGAGATCGTTTGCCTGATCGGGCGGAACGGCGCTGGCAAGACCACGACGTTGAAATCCATCATGGGCCTGATGGACAGAACGCGCGGATCGGTCATTTTCAAGGACAAGGAACTGCTGGGCCAGCCCGCGCATATGCGCTTTGCGCTTGGGCTGGCTTACGTGCCGGAGGAACGGCGCATCGTGCAGGGACTTTCCGTGCGAGAAAATCTCAGGTTGGGCCTGGTGGCGTCTCCCGAAAAGAAGCGAGAGGCCGAACTGATCGAAGGTATCGCCAAGATCTTTCCGCGGCTCGCCGAGCGGCTGGATCAGGAGGCGCTGACCATGTCCGGCGGCGAACAGCAAATGCTGGCGATTGCGCGAGCGATGATCGCCAAGCCTGATCTCATCATGCTCGACGAGCCCTCGGAAGGCATCATGCCGGTCTTGGTCGACGAAATGTTCGAACTGTTTCGTGACATGAAGGCGCAGGGGACCACAGTCTTGCTGGTCGAACAGAATGTGGAGCTGGCGCTCGATATCGCCGACCGCGCCTACGTGCTCGATCAGGGCGCGGTGGTCCACCACGCCGCCGCGCGCGAGCTATTGGCCGACAACGATATCAAGGAGCGTTACTGCTCCGTGTGAGGAGCTATTCCGCCGCCACGCTCGCAACCATGTTAGCTTCCCGGGTCGTCACGACCACCTTGATGGCGTCCTCGACCCGCTCGCGGGCGTATCGCAGCGCGGTGGGCAGGTCGGCAAGCGCAAAGGTATGAGTGTGGATATTGGTCGCGTCGAATCTCTTTTCCGCCATTAGCGCCATCGCACGGCGGGTGGCGCTGCGGCCCTCGCCTCGAATGCCGTAAACATAGATATTGTTCTTCACGAGATGGGCGATATCTGTCATCACCTTGTCGTGGGGGAATGCCGCCAGGCAGATTTTTCCACCACGGTTGGTCATGTGAATGGCCTGATCGATGGTGGCCTCGGTGCCGGCGCACTCGACCACATAATCCGCTCCAATGCCGCCGGTGAGCTCTTTGACGACATCGACCGCGTTCTCCTCGGCGATGTTGATGACGCGATCGGCGCCCAACCCTTTGCCGATCGCAAGGCGCTTGTCGCGGGTTCCCGTGAGAATGACCGGGCTTGCGCCGAGTGCCTTTGCAACGGCGACAGCGAGCAGCCCAATAGGGCCGGGGCCGATCACCACAACGCTTTCACCGGCCACCAGTCCGCCCAGTTCGGTCAAGCCGTACATGGAAGTCCCCGCGGTGACGACCAGCGTTGCTTCAGCATCGCCCATCGTGTCGGGCACCCGCGCCAGCGTGTTGATATGATTGACCGCGTATTCGGCAAAACCGCCGTCGGTGGTGAAACCGTTGGCGCGGTGGCCTTTGTCCGGCCTGCCATAGTTGATACAGGAGGTGTACATCCCCTGACGGCACCGCTTGCACTGGCCGCAACCGGCATGGATTTCCACGCTGATGCGTTCGCCGATCTCGAACTCGTCGACATCGGGTCCGAGTGCGGCGATGGTGCCCATATATTCATGGCCGGGCGTAAAGTTCTTGTTGAAGGGCAGGCCGCCCCCGATGCTCGCCGGCGCACCGCCGTGAATGACCTGAAGGTCGGTCGCACAGATCGCGACCGCGTCGATGCGGACCAGGACTTCTGCGCGCCCGGGAACGGGCGTGGGCTTGTCGCGCAGAAAAAGTTCGTCCGGGCCGCCGAGAACCCAGGCCTTCATCTGTTCGGGGACAGGAAATTGGAGCGATGTTTTGACGCCGTTGGAGCCGTACATTGAACCTATCCTTGTGCAGCCGGGAGCTTAACCGAAATTTCTGAACCGCGAAATTCATTTATCGGCCCAAGCACCTCAATCGACTTTTGACTCTGACAATTTATAAATTTCGAGCGCGTCGGCATCGGCACCGCGCGCCGCTTTGGCCAGCCTGAACAATTGCACGGCCAGCGCCGACATCGGCACCGGGCTCGATGTGTTGCGGGCGACATCGATCACCGTATCCAGATCCTTCAGCATGGTTGCGATGTGGCCGAGCGGCGGCGAATGAATGCCCTGCACCATGCGCGGCACGAACAATTGCAACGGTATAGAATCGGCAAAACCGCCGGCGAGCGCCTCCGGCAGCCGCTTTGCGTCGATCCCGGCGTTGACGGCAAGCCGTGTCGCCTCGGCAAGCACGGCCATGGCGCAGCCGACAATGACCTGGTTGCAGAGTTTCGCGGTCTGGCCCGCGCCGGTCGGGCCCATATGGGTGAGCCGTCGCGCCATCGCCAGAACATAGGGCCGCACCCTTTCGATATCGGCGGCTTCGCCACCGGCCATCACCGCGAGCGTGCCTTGCTCGGCGCCCGGCGTTCCGCCGGAGACCGGCGCATCGATCCATCCCATGCCGTTCGCCGCCTTCAGCCGCGCCGCGATCGCGCGTGCCGCGTCCGGGTGGATCGACGAGAAGTCGACGACGAGTTTTCCGGAGCCGGCCGCGGTCGCCAGGCCGTCGGGGCCGAACGCGACCTCTTCCACGGCAGCGGCATCGGTCAGGCACATGAAGATGATGCTGGCACTATCGGCCACATCGCGCGGATGGGCCTTGAGCTTCGCGCCCGCTTCCACCAGCGCGGCGGCTTTGCCCGGGGACCGGTTCCAGATGGAGACGTCGTAGCCGGCGCTCACCAGGCGCTGCGTCATCGGAAGTCCCATCATTCCGAGCCCGAGATAGCCGAGTTTTTCCCGGCCTTGTCCGTTCACCCCGTCAACCGCTGCCATGTCACTGCTCCAAGCTTCGCCGCCGGTAAAACCCTGTCCGACACACGCCCCTTAGCACATATCCCGGTCTTGCCGGGCCTTGGCAAGCTCCGGTGGCTTGCCTGATTGTTTGAACCATGAAAGGTTTAGCGCAAGTGGTTTTACGCTGACGCCTTTGGCGTCGAAAAATTGGAGCGGGGATGATGCGGATACCTTCGAAGTGGATTTTGGCCGCCGGGGCCATGGCCGCCATATTTGCGGGCGCGAGTTCATCTTACGCGCAACAGACGATCCGGGTCGGCTGGACCATTCCGGCCGAGGAATCGAAATACTGGATGATGCGCAGGCCTAGCGAATTTCCCGACATCGGCAAGACCTACAATATCGAATGGACGCAATTCCAGGGCACCGCGCCGATGACGCAGGCGCTGGCCGCCGGCGCGCTCGACTGCGCGACGCAGGCGCCATTGTCGCTCGCGAACGGTGTGGTCGGCGGCAATCTGAAAGCCTATATTGTGGCCCAGCATGTTTACGAAAAGCCCGGCGGGTTCTCGGTCTATTGGGCGGTCATGGATGACTCGCCGATCAAGACGATCGCCGACCTCAAGGGCAAGACCGTCGGCATCTCCGTGATCGGCGGCGGGACCCAGGGGCCGTTCAACATCCTGTTGAAGCAGAGCGGGGTCGACCCAGCCAAAGACATCAAGCTCGTCGAAGTCGGCTTCGCGGTTTCCGAAGATGCGCTGCGCCAGGGTCGCGTTGATGCCGTCAACATGAACCAGCCCTTCGCGGCGCGGGCCGAAGCCAAGGGCGGCACCCGCAAACTCTTTTCACTTTCCCAGGCCATGCTGAACATCGTCCACATCCTGGAAGCCTGCCGCGCCGACTTTGTCGACAAGAATCCGGAGCTGGTAAAGGCTTACGTGCGCGATATCACTTCCGGCATGAAGAAGGCGCTGGCCAATCGCGAAGAGACGCTCAAGGTTGTCAACGAAGTGCTGAAGGCGCCGATCCCGGTGCTCGATACCTATCTGCTCAAGGACAATGATTTCGGCCGCGATCCCGGTGCTGCGCCGAATTTTCCGGCGATTCAGAAAATGCTCGACATCTATGCCGAGACGGGAATGTTGCCCAAGCTGGATGTCGCGCAGTTCAAGCACCCGACTATCGTTGCGCCGCTGCAGTAAGGCGGGGTTAGTCGACGAGTCGTCCCGGCGTTCGCCGGGGCGGGCTGGAGAGAGATTTGCATCCATGAAGAAGTGGCGATCCCGGGTGACGACCGACGGCCTCGATCGGGCGCCCCACCGCGCCTTCATGCGGGCGATGGGGCTCGACGACGAGGCATTGGCAAAACCGATGGTCGGCGTTGTCAGCATGAAGGGCGAGCAGACGCCCTGCAACATGACCCACGATTTTCAGGTCGAAGCAGCGAAAACCGGGATCGCGGAGGCCGGTGGCACGCCGCGCGAATTTTCGACCATTTCGGTCTCCGACGGCATCAGCATGAACCATGAGGGCATGAAGTTCTCGTTGCTCTCGCGCGAGCTGATTGCCGATTCGATCGAGGCCGTGGTTCATGGCCTGGCTTACGACGCGCTGATCGGTTTCGGCGGCTGCGACAAGACGCTGCCCGGCGTCATGATGGGCATGATCCGCTGCAACGTGCCGTCGATTTTCATCTATGGCGGCAGTGCGCTGCCCGGCCGCTTCGAGGGAAAAGCCCTCACCGTGCTGGATTCCTATGAGGCCGTCGGCGGCTTCATGACCGGCGAAATCGACGAGGCGACGCTCGAAGGCATCGAGCGGAACTGCCTGCCGACGATCGGCGCCTGCGCGGGCCAATTCACCGCCAACACCATGGGCATGGTGTCCGAAGCGATGGGGCTGACGATGCCCAATGTGTCGATGATCCCCGGCGTCTATGCCGAGCGCGCCCGCGTGGCTCGCCAGGCGGGGCGGTTGGTGATGCAGATGCTGCAGCGAGGCGGACCGCTGCCGCGCGAGATCGTGACGCCAAAAGCGCTGGAAAACGGTGCGGCGATCGTCGCCGCCACCGGCGGCTCGACCAACGCTGCGCTGCATCTGCCGGCACTTGCCAATGAAGCCGGCATTTCCTTCACCATCGACGACGTCGGCAAGGTTTTTGCGCGCACGCCCTTGATCGGCAATTTGCGGCCGGGCGGAAAGTACACGGCGAAAGACGTTTACGACATCGGCGGCACCGCCGTCGTGATCCGCGCGCTGGTCGAGAGCGGCCACATCGACGGCGGTTGCCTGACGATTACGGGCAGGACGATTGCGGAAGAGTACGGCAGCGCGAATGCGCCCGATGGCGAGATCATTTTCTCCACCAAGACGCCGATGATGCCGGACGGAGGCGTCGCGGTTTTGAAGGGCAATCTTTGTCCCGATGGCGCCGTGATCAAAGTCGCGGGCCTCAAGAAGCTGGTGTTTGAAGGCACCGCGCGAGTGTTCGAGGACGAAGAAGAATGCGTCGATGCCGTACGCAATCGCAAATACTCAGCCGGTGATGTTCTCGTCATCCGCAATGAAGGCCCGGTCGGCGGCCCCGGCATGCGTGAGATGCTGGGTGTCACCGCGCTGATCTACGGCCAGGGCATGGGCGAGAAAGTCGCGCTGATCACCGACGGGCGTTTTTCCGGCGCGACGCGTGGCATGTGCATCGGCTATGTCTCGCCGGAATCCTTCATCGGCGGCCCGCTGGCGCTGGTGCACGACGGCGATCGCATCCGGATCGACGCCGCGGAGCGCCGCATGGATCTTCTGATTGACGACAAGGAATTCGCGCAGCGCAGGCAAGCCTGGAAGCCGCGCCCGCCGCGGCATCGCGCCGGCGCGCTCGCCAAATACGCGCGCCTGGTCGGCCAAGCCCCTGGCGGCGCCGTCACGCATGACGGCGCCGCGGACTGGCCGTGGTTCGATTAGCATGTCTTCTGATGGCCTCAGGTTACTTCGAGCTTCCGGTTATAGCGCGGATCGCGCCACACCTCTGCCTTGATGCAGTCGGCGAGTATTTCGGCGGCATCCCAAACATCTTCGAAACGAACATAGAGCGGCGCGAAGCCAAACCGCATCAGGTCAGGCGCCCGGAAATCGCCGATCACGCCGCGCTCGATCATCGCCTGGACCACCGCAAAACCCTTGTCGAATTCTATCCCGACCTGGCTGCCGCGTAGCGATGTCTCGCGCGGCGTCACGATATCCAGGCCCGGCAACAGTGCGCTGACGCGGCTCATGAAAAGTTCGGTAAGAGCGAGGCTCTTCTGTCTCAGGGCCGTCACCTCGACGCGCCCCATGGCGTCGAGAGCCGCTTCCACGGCGCGCATCGAAATGATCGGCTGCGTTCCGCATAGAAACCGCTTGATGCCGCTGTCGGGCCGAAAGTCGCGATCAAAGGCAAAGGGGGCGGCATGACCCCACCAGCCCGATAATGGATGTTGAGCAGTGCCCTGATGGGCCTTTGCGACGGAAATGAATGCCGGAGCTCCCGGCCCACTGTTGAGATATTTGTAGGTGCAGCCGACTGCGAAGTCGACGGCATGACGGTCGAAGTCGATTTCCACCACGCCGACGGAATGACAGAGGTCCCACACCACCAGCGCGCCGGCGTCGTGCAGGCGTTTGGTGATGGCGGCCATGTCGAGCAGCTCGCCGGTGCGGTAATTGACATGCGAGAGCACCGCGACCGCGACGTTCCGATCGATCAAGGCTTCGATCGATGGGCCGTCGCTGCCGATCAATCGCCGCTGCATCGGACGGCCCGCGGACTTCATGGCACCTTCGATGATGTAGAGGTCCGTCGGGAACGACTCGTCCTCGGCGATGACCACGTCGCGATCGGGTCGCAATCCGATGGCGGCGTGGATCGCCTTGTAGAGATTGATCGACGTGGTGTCGCATACCAGCGTTTGACCTGGCGCCGCGCCAATCAGCGCTCCGACGCGGTCGCCGAGCCGGGCCGGCATGTCGAACCATCCCGCGCTATTCCAGCTCCTGATGAGATCCTGGCCCCACTCTTTTTCGATCGTATGGTTCAGGATGCTTGCCGCGGCTCGCGGCATCGGACCGAGCGAATTGCCATCGAGATAGATCACGCCCTCGGGAATGACAAAACGGTCGCGGAAGGCGCGGAGCGGATCGACCAAATCGCGCGCGACGCACGCCTCGCGAGAAGTCATCTCGCCAGAAGTCATCTCGCCAGAAGTCATGGAGGCTGACGACATCAACAGAGCCTTGCGATCAAGAACCACGGAATGCCGGAAGCATAACGGAAATCCGGATTGACAGCAAAACACTATCATTTTAAGTTTAAAATATCGTCCGTGGCGTGCTGGATAAGGCATGCTGCGAAAGCATCATCGACTCGTCAAAGGGCGTGAACGCGATGAGTCAGCGCAAGGACATATCCTATTCAGGCTATCTCCAGCTCGACAAGATTTTGCAGGCACAGCAGCCGCTTTCCACCGCCCATGACGAGATGCTGTTCGTTATCCAGCACCAGACGTCGGAGCTCTGGATGAAGCTCGCGATCCACGAACTGACCGCCACCTGCCGGTTGATCGCCGCGGACGACCTGCAACCGGCCTTCAAGACGTTGGCGCGGGTATCGCGCATCCTCGAGCAGCTCAATTCAGCCTGGGATGTGCTTCGCACGATGACGCCAAGCGAATATACGGAATTTCGCGGTTTGCTTGGGCAATCGTCCGGCTTCCAGTCCTGGCAGTACCGGGTAATCGAGTTTCTTGTCGGCAACAAGAATGCGGCGATGATCCATGCGCACCAGGACGACAAAGCCGTTGTCGAACGTCTCGAAGCGGTGCGCCTTGCACCGAGTATCTACGATCTCACCATCCAGCTTTTGCACCGCCGCGGCCTCGGCATCGACAAGGCCACACTCGAACGCGATATTTCGGTACCGCACTTGCCAAACGACAGCGTTCTGAACGCCTGGTCATCGGTCTATCG
Organism: Bradyrhizobium lablabi; assembly: GCF_900141755.1. Taxonomy (NCBI): domain Bacteria; kingdom Pseudomonadati; phylum Pseudomonadota; class Alphaproteobacteria; order Hyphomicrobiales; family Nitrobacteraceae; genus Bradyrhizobium; species Bradyrhizobium lablabi. The sequence continues at coordinate 6,294,415 of NZ_LT670844.1, forward strand.
GGACCCGACTCGTTACTGGGAATTGTATGAGCTTGCCGAGAAGCTCGTGGATTTCGAGGATTATTTCCGCCGCTGGCGTTTCAACCACGTCACGACAGTGGAGCGGATCATCGGATTCAAGCGGGGCACCGGCGGCTCTTCCGGTGTTTCTTATTTGCGGAAGATGCTGGACGTCGTGTTGTTCCCCGAGTTGTGGCAGGTCAGGACACAATTGTGAAAGCCCTGATCGACATATCGCCTGCGCTGCGGGTCGGCATGGGGGTGTTTCCCGGCGATGCCGAGTTTGCGGTGAGCCAGACATTTGCGATCGGGCCCGACTGTCCCGTCAACGTCGCCAGCATCGCGATGTCGACGCATTGCGGCGCGCACGCCGATGCGCCGCTGCACTACGATCCCGCCGGCGCCAGCATCGACATGCTCGATCTCGACGATTTCATCGGCCCCGCCCGGGTCATTGACGCGCGCGGAAGTGGCCCGCTCTGCGGCTTTGAGGAGATCGCGGCCGCGCTCGACGGCGCGCCGCCGCGGCTGCTTTTCAAATTGATGGACCGGGGCGATGAATTGGCCTGGCCGACCGGTTTCCGCGCGCTGGCGCCGGAGACCGTGGAGCGCCTCGCCCTTCGCGGGACGCGGCTGATCGGCGTGGACGTCCCCTCCGTCGACCCGGAGACCTCGAAGAGCCTGCCGTCGCATATGGTCTGCAAGAAGTACGATCTTCGCATTGTCGAGAATCTCGTGCTGGCCGATGTAGAACCCGGCGATTACGAGTTGATTGCGTTGCCGTTGAAACTCAGGGGTCTCGACGCAGCGCCGCTGCGCGCGGTGCTCAGGCGATCCGGTCCCGTTTGAGATGGAGATGCCAAATCGAAATCGCCAACGCTTGCAGATTTCCGCTATGCTTGGCCTGTTAATCGGAAAATCCCTGAGAGCCTGAAGGAACTATGCCGGGAAGCAAAGCGGGAATGAAGGTATTGCCATCGCGACCGGATGCTCGGCTTGAATCGGCGCCTGTGCGCGGGACGGCGGCCGCCATGATCGAGATCGATCGCGTCTCACAGGTTTTTCGTACCTCCGGCCGTCAGGACCATCTGGCGTTGTCGGAGATCTCGCTGACCGTCGAGGACGGCGCCTTCGTCTCCATCCTCGGCCCCTCGGGCTGCGGAAAATCGACGCTGCTCTATATCGTCGGCGGCTTTGTCAGTCCGACCCTGGGCTCAGCCAGGATGAGGGGCAAGGCGATTACCGGGCCCGGACCCGATCGCGGGCCGGTGTTTCAGGAGTTCGCGCTGTTTCCTTGGAAAAGCGTGCTCGGCAACGTGATGTATGGGCCGCGCCAGCAGGGCGTGAAGCCGGCGGAAGCCGAGGCGCAGAGCCGCGCGCTGATCGAGATGGTCGGTCTGAAGGGTTTTGAGCATTTTTACCCGAAGGAGTTGTCCGGCGGCATGAAGCAGCGCGTCGCGCTGGCGCGCACGCTGGCCTATCACCCCGCCGTGCTGTTGATGGACGAGCCGTTCGGCGCGCTCGATGCGCACACCCGCACCCGGCTGCAGAACGATCTGCTCAACATCTGGGAGCGCGACCGCAAGACGGTGCTGTTCGTCACCCATTCGGTCGAGGAGGCCGTCTTCCTGTCCGACAAGGTCGTGGTGATGACGCGTTCGCCCGGCCGCATCAAGGAGGTCGTCGATATCGACCTGCCGCGCCCGCGCCGCCGCGCCGAGCTTCTGCTCGATCCCCACTACCAGAAATACGTCGTCGATATCGAGCGCATGATCGACGACACCGGCGAAGACGAGGTGCACCCATGATCTCGGGCCGCGCTCTTCTCGCCCGCTCGGCGCCGTTGCTCGCCTGTCTCGGCCTGCTCGGCATCTGGCAGGTTGCGGCGCTGATCATCAACACCGATAGCTTTCCGACCGCGCTGGACGCGATCCGCGCGGTTCCTTCCATCCTCGGCGACAAGGAATCCCTGATTAACATCCTTGCCTCGCTGCGACGCATGGCCATCGGCTTCGGCGTGGCGGTTGTCGTGTCTATACCGCTGGGATTGATGATGGGCCGCAGCCGAGCCGTGGCGGCATTCTTCAATCCGCTGCTGATGGTGACCTATCCGGTGCCGAAGGCGGCGCTGATGCCGATCATCATGCTCTGGCTCGGCGTCGGCGACCTTGCGAAGATGCTGGTGATCTTCCTCGGCGTCAGTCTGCCGGTGATTTATCACAGCTTTCAGGGCGCCAAAGCGGTTGAGGAAAAGATGCTGTGGTCGGGCGCCGCGATGGGGCTTTCGGCAATACAGCGCATGATCCGGATCGTGCTGCCGGCCGCGTTGCCGGAAATCCTCACGGGATGCCGTACTGGGCTCGTGCTCGCCCTGATCACCATGGTCACGAGCGAAATGATCGCGCGGCAGTCCGGCGCCGGAAACATCCTGTTCAACGCGCTCGACATGGGACAGTACGATACGGTGTACGCGATGATCATCATCATCGGCGCCATGGGTATCGGCCTCGACGCCGCGTTCGAAAACATGCGCGGCCGATTGGTAAAATGGTCCGAGCCGGGCTTCGACATTCCCCTGAGCTTTGCATGAACGCGCGCGCTGTCACATCAGATGTTCTGCTCGGCATGGTGCCGATCGCGCTGCTGATCGCGATATGGCAGGCGGTCGGCTCGCTCGGTTATGCCCCGGCGACGCTGTTGCCGCCGCCCGGCATGGTGTTCGCGCGTCTTGCGCAACAGCTCTTGACCAGTACGTTTCAGCAGGAGATCGCCGCCACGCTGTTTCGGCTGTTCGCGGGATTCTTGATTGCGGTGGTCGTCGGCGTCACCATCGGCCTCTTCGCCGCGACGAACCCGGCCATCAACGCCGTGGTGCGTCCCATCGTGCGGGTACTGGCGCCATTGCCCAAGGTCGCCCTGTATCCGGCATTGCTGTTGTTGCTCGGATTCGGCCATGAATCCAAGATCACGCTGGTTGTCGCCGACGCATTGTTTCCGATCCTGCTTTCGACCTATTACGGCGCCTCGATGGTGGAGCAGAAGCTGATCTGGTCGGCAATGGCGGCGGGCACGCCGCGCCGGCAGATCCTGTTCAAGGTGGTGCTGCCGGCGGCGGTGCCGTCGATCCTCACCGGCTGCCGGATCGGTCTCGTGATCTCCTGCATCGTGGTGTTCCTCGCCGAGATGATCACCTCGACCGACGGCCTCGGCCATGTGCTGGTGACGGCGGCCCGGACCTTCCAGGCGGTCGACATGTTCGTGCCGCTGATCACGATCTCGCTGCTCGGCCTTATTCTCAACGGCCTGCTGCAGGGATTGCGGTCCTATCTGCTGCGCGGGTTTCCGGAAGTCTGATGCCATTTTTGAAGCGGAGATAGAAACATGCTGGCCGATCGCATCGAGGCGAAATGGATCGACGCATTCTGCGAGATTTTCGAGCGCTGCGCGGTCAAATCAGGTGATACCGCCGCGATCCTGTCGGAGACGCAGTCGCGCGCGCTCAATGTTCATTTGGCCGAACTCGCGCTGCTTCGGATGGGCGCAAAGCCGTTCCACATCGTCGTGCCGACCCCGCGCAACCGGCAAATCGTGCCGATCCGCTCCACCGGCGCCAGCGAGGCGATCCAGCGGCTCGCCCCGGTCGTCACCGCGCTGCGGCAGGCGGGTTTCGTGGTCGACTGCACCATTGAAGGACTGATGCACGCGGTCGAGACGCCGGAAATCCTCAAAGCCGGCGCGCGGATTCTGGTGATTTCCAACGAACATCCCGAAGCGCTGGAGCGCATGGTGCCCGATACGGCTTTGGAAAAGCGCGTGCGGGCCGCAGCAAAAATGCTGCGAGGGACAAAGCGGATGCGCGTGACTTCCAGAGCGGGGACTGAACTCGACATCGATATGGTCGGCGCCTCGACTGTTGGCGTGTGGGGCTGGACCGACAAGCCCGGCACGCTGGCGCATTGGCCCGGCGGCATTGTCGTCAGCTTTCCCAAAAGCAGTACCGTCAACGGCACACTGGTGATGGCGGCGGGCGACATCAATCTCACCTTCAAGCGCTATCTGACGTCGCCGGTCAGGATGACGCTGAAGAACGACTACGTCACAAATCTGGAAGGCGAGGGCGCGGATGCGGCCATGATGCGCGCTTATCTGGCGGCATGGGGCGACCGCGAAGCCTATGCGGTGTCGCATGTCGGCTTCGGCATGAATCCGGCCGCGCGCTACGAGGCGCTGACCATGTATGACCAGCGCGATACCAACGGCACGGAGCTCCGCGCGGTCGCCGGCAATTTCCTGTTCTCCACCGGCGCCAATGAATTTGCCGGCCGCTATACGGCCGGGCATTTTGATCTGCCGATAATGGGGACCACGATCGAGCTCGACAACGTTGCCGTGGTCCGCGAGGGCGTGCTGCAGGACGTGTTCGGTTAATCCCTGTCAAGCACAGGCGGCCTGGCGAGCCCAAAATGCCGAAGCAGATTAACCAGTTCCGCGAGGCGCTGCTCGCGATAGGAGTCGACATCGAGGCCGGAATAATCGAGAAAGCCGGCGCCGGTCCGCAAGCCGATGCGACCCTCGCGCATGTTGCGTGAGATCACCTCGGGCGCGCGATAGCGGTCGCTATCAAGCGCGCCTTCGAGATAGCGGCTGGCATAATAGAGAATGTCGCCGCCGCCCCAGTCGATGAATTCCAGAAGGCCCAGCACCGCATAGCGGAACCCAAAGCCGTAGCGGATTGCCTTGTCGATATCCTCAGGGCTGGCGACGCCTTCCTCCACCATCCGCGCCGCCTCGTTCATGGCGAGCGCCTGGATGCGCGGCACGATGAAGCCGGGCGTGGCGGCGCACACCACCGGCACCTTGCCGATGCCCTCCAGCAACGCTTTCACCTGCGCGATGACCGCCGGATCGGTCGCGGCCCCAGGCGAGATCTCGACCAGCGGGATCAGATAGGCCGGGTTCAGCCAGTGCACGTTGAGGAAACGTCCGGGGCGCTCGACCGCGCCTGAGATGTCATCGACCAGAATGGTCGACGTGGTCGAGGCGATGATGATGTCAGGCCCGACACATTTCGAGGCGGAAGCCAGCACCTCGCGCTTGAGCTCGACCACCTCGGGGACGCCTTCGAACACCATGCCGGCGCCGGCGAGGGCTGTCGCCATATTCTGCGCAGGCACCACGGAGACCCGCGCGATGATGGCGTCGGCGTCATTCGCCGCCAGCAATCCGAACCGCGCCAGGCTCGCCAGCGTTTTCCGGATTTCGCCGAGCGCCTCGGCTTCGAGTGTCGCGAATTGGTCCGCAGGCCGCACCTTGACGTCGATCATGGTGACGGCGTGGCCGGCATAGGCGAACGCCACCGCGATGCCGCGCCCCATGCGGCCGGCGCCAAGACAGGCGATCGGGGGACGAGCCGCGCTCATCGATCAAAACCTCCGCGCAGCAGCGTCTGCAGTTGGTCGCGGCCGAGCCCGCCGAGACCGAGACTTGCCAGCGTACGCCCGCCCTTGAAAAAGTCCTCGCCGCAGATTGCGCCGCCGACGGCGAGAAAGGCCCTTGCCAGCGGCGTCGCGACGCCAGCCAGTTCGGCCACCGAAACTAACAACGACAGGCCGAGCCGCAAATCTTCCCGCATATAGCGATGTTCTCTGAGCACGATCCGCTCGCGCCAGTCGCCGGAATCGGTCAGGCGATCATGCGAGCCGCGGCCATACATCCATTGCTCGCCTTCGGTCGCGTAATGATGCGCCAGCGGAAAATGCGGACCGCCATAGCCCAAACCTTCGCGCACGGCGATGCGCTCGGCGTCAAGCGCGTCGGTGACGCGGCGGATCGCGGCCTGGGTGCCTTCCTTGTGAATGTCCCAGCGCTCGAAATGTTCGATCGGGCCGGCATTCATGACGATCAGCGGCGGATGGATGATCGGCCCGGCATTCATCAGCGCTCCCGACAGCGCGTCGCCGCACGGTTCGATCACGCCGGGAAAGGCCCTTCCGGTCACGTCGAGGGCGTGGTTCGCGCTTTTCAACGGAAATACACCGACCGGCAGCCGCTTGGCGCGGATGGTGATGGCGACTTCTAACGGGCCATGCTTGCGCGTCAGCCATGGCAGCGTGCCGGTCTCGGCAAAGCTCACGCTGGCGCGATTGCCAGCCTCATGGGTGGCTTTCGCGAAGATCATCGAGCCGAATGTGGCCGGCGGCAGGAATACCACCTGTCCGTCGCGCAGATGCGGCGCGAGCAGGTTTGCGATATCGGGCTGCGCGAAGGCCGGGGCAGGGCACAGGATCAGTTCGGCGTTGCCGACGGCTTCGGCGATGTCAGTCGTTACCAAGGCCAGCCGTACGTCGTGTTGGCCATTTGAGTCCTTCAGAATGATGCGCGAGCCCGCGGCGCGATGCGCTGTGACCTGAGCCACATCACGCCGCCACAGCCTGACGTCATGGCCCTGCAGCGCAAAATCGCCCGCGGCTGCGAACGAGCCGTTGCCGCCGCCGAGCACCGCGATCTTCAAGACGCCCCTCCTTGTGCGCGCGCGGGCGCATCGAGCCGCCGCAGCACGAAATGCTGGACCTTGCCGAGAGCGGTCCGCGGCAGGTCGTCGACGAAAACGATCTCACGCGGCACCTTGAAGCGGGCGAGCTGCGTCAGCACATGCGCCTTCAAATTCTCCGCCTCCACCGAACATCCTGCCCGCCTGATGACGTAGGCTACCGGCACCTCATCCCATCTCGGATCGGGGCGGCCGATCACGGCGCACTCCACGACCTCGGGATGCTCCAGCAGCACGCGCTCGACTTCCGCCGGATAGATGTTCTCGCCGCCGGAAATGATCAGGTTCTTTTTGCGGTCGTGCACCCAAAAATAACCGTCTGCGTCGCGCAGCCCGATGTCGCCGGTGCGATACCAGCCGTCGTGCAGCGCCTCCCGCGTCGCCTGCTCGTTGCCCCAATATTCGCAGAATACGTTAGGGCCTCGCACGACGATCTCGCCCGGCGTGTTCGGCGGCAATTCATTCCCGTCGTCATCTACCACTGCGGCGTCGCAACACAGGCCGCGAAGGCCAGTCGAGCCGAGGCGCGAAAGATCGCCGCCGCGGCGAGTGTAAACCGCGATTGGACAGGTTTCGGTCGAGCCGTAGACCTGAAGCACCGGCACGCCGCGTGCGACAAAGCGCTCGATCAGATGCGGCGGCACGATGGTCGATCCGGTCGAGACCGCCTTCAGCGAGGACAGGTCGGTCGAGGCCCAGTCGGGATGGTCGGTCACCGCCTGAATGATCGCGGGCACCAGCACCGTTAAGGTCGGCCGCTCGCGCGCGATCGTAGCGAGCGTCGTTTCCGGCGTGAAGCGCGAATGGATCGTCACCATCGCACCAAAGTGCAGCGCCGGCGTGGTCTGAATGTTAAGGCCGCCGACATGGAAGAAGGGCAGCACGGTAAGCACGTGGTCATCCGAGGTGAGGCCGTGCATGTGCTGGCTCATCACGGCGTTCCACAACAGCGCTTGCTGTCGCAGCACCGCGCCCTTCGGCCTTCCGGTCGTGCCGGAGGTATAGACGATCAGGAGCGGATAACTGAGATCGGCATCCGGATTTCGGCCGTCGCCGCGCGCCTGGGCCAGCAGCGCATCGAATGTGCGCCCGCGCGGCGGCGTGAAATCGAGGCCTACGATGCTGGCCAAGGGCAAGCTCTTTTCCAGCGCGGGTAGGATCTCCGCAAAAGCCTGTTCGAGCACCAGCACCTTGATCGAGGCGTCCGACAGGATGAACGATTGTTCAGCTACCGCCAGCCGCCAGTTCAGCGGCACCAGCATGGCGCCGAGCCGGGCACAGGCATAGAGCAATACGAGATAGTCAGGCCGGTTCAGGCTGAGGATCGCGACGCGATCGCCGCGGCTGACCCCGCACTCGGCTTTCAGTGCACGCGCGGTTTGCTCAATGCGCGCAGCGAAATCCGCGTAGGTAAGAGTCTCACCTTCAAAAATGGTCGCGGTCTTGAACGGCGTGAACGCCGCATTCCGTTCGATGAGATCGGAAAGGTCCATTTTCGAGCTAGTCGTCCGTCTCGCCGGTCTCGTACAGCGCCTCGCGGCCGATGCGGTCGAGACAGAGTTCGGCGGTCCATGGCAGCATCAGCGATCCGCAGCGGCTGTCGCGATAGATGCGCTCCAAGGCTAACGATTTCAGCATCGCCTGGCCGCCGCAGGTGCGGATCGCCAGTGTCGCGATCTCGTTGGCGCCCTCCATCGCGGAATATTGCGCGGCGTAGGCGCGCAGCACCTGCTCCTTGGTCGGGTTGGCGCAGGCTTCGGTGACCGCCTGAAACCAGATCGCCTTGATCTGCTCCAGCTTGATCTGCATCTGTGCCACCGCGATCTGCTTGGTCGGATACATCCGCCGCTTGACCGGCGGCGTGCCGCGCACCTCGCCGCGCAGATAGCGCACGGTGAAATCATATGCCGCCTGCGCCAGGCCGACATAGGTCGGCGACAGCGTCAGGAACATATGCGGCCAACGCATCGCCGCCTGAAAATAGACGCCGCGCGGCATCAGCGCCGCATCTTCCGGCACGAATACATCCTTGAACAGAAGTGTGCGTGACACTGTGCCGCGCATGCCCAGCGGATCCCAGTCGCCGACCACCGAGACGCCATCGGCCTTGGCCGGCACCGCGAGGTAGAGCGTGTTGCGGCGGGAGGCTTTTTCCCCCTCCACGATTTCGGTGCAAAGCGCGCCGTAATAGTCCGCGTGACCCGAAAGCGAGGCAAAGATCTTCTTGCCGTTGACCAGCCAACCGCCCTTGACCGGTTTGGCCTCGGTGCCGAACGCGACCCCGCCGGCGGCGGCTGCGCCGCCTTCCGAGAACGGCTGCGAATAAATCGCACCCTCCTCGACGATGCGCTTGTAATGCAGGGCGCGCCGGCGCTCGTGTTCGGCGCGGGTAGCGGCATTCATGTCGAGATCGTCTGCCAGCGGGCCGGACCACAGCGTCGAGCAGACATGCATGTTCCAGGTTAGCGCGGTCGCGCCGCAATAGCGGCCGATCTCGGCGGCAGCGATGGCATAGGTCTGGTAGCCGGCGCCGAGGCCGCCGTGTTTTTTGGGGATGGCGATGCCGAGCAGCCCCGCGCGATGCAGATCCCGGTAATTCTCGATCGGGAATTTTGCTTCGCGATCGTAAGCGGCCGCGCGGCCGGCGAACACGCTTTGGCCAAGCTCGCGTGCGGTCGCGATAATCCCTGCCTGTTCGTCGTTGAGCCGGAACGCATCCGAGGCAAAGATCGGGGCATCCAGATTGATCGCATCGATCGCAGTCGCGGTTTTGCTGGCTTGCACCGTCATCATGCCGTCACTTGGGTTGAAGCCGCATGGGCTTTCAGGAATTGATCGAGCACTGCGTTGAACGCATCGGCGCGTTCGAGATTGGCGAGATGGCCGACACCTTCGAGTTCAACGTAGCTTGCGGATGGAATATAGCTCGCCATCTTCGCCATCATCGCCGCCGGCGCGTTGTTGTCCTTTGAGCCCGACAGCAGCAGCGTCGGCACCGAGATGTTTTTCAGCGCGCCGCGCAGATCGAATCCCATCAACGCCAGCATGGTGGCGCGATAGGTCGCCTCGGGAACCGCGGCCATGCAATCGCGCGCAAGCTCCATCCCGCTGGGATCAGGGTTGTCGCCGGCCAGTTCTTTCACCAGCGACGGCGCCAGCGAGGCCAGCGTTTCGCCGCGATCGAGCGGGCCGAGCCGCGCCGCGATAAAGGATTTCTGCCAGTCGCCGTCGGGTTTGCCGAACGCCGGGCTCGTCTGCGCAAGCACGACGGCGGCGGCGATGCGCGCATTCTTCGCCAGCAATTGCTGCACGATCATGCCGCCGATCGAATGCCCGACCAGAATGGGTTTTGTAGCGCCGACCGCTTGCAGGAAATCCTGCAAGGCATCGGCAAATCCGGGAATGCTGAATTGTGCCGGCGGCGCCGAGCCGCCATAGCCCGGCATGTCCCAAGCGATGGTGCGATAACGATCGCTGAAGGTTTCCAACTGGCCGCGCCATGCCCGCGCCGCGCCGCCGATGCCATGCAGGAACACCAGCGGCGGTGATGCGGCGTTGCCGGCGGCCTCATAGCTGAAGCGGCTATCGCTGGTTTTCATGGGCGCGGGTTGAGGCACGCCGGACCTCCTGTCTTCACTGACTTGCGGATGCTAACAGGACCGCGATAGATGGAAAGAGATATTTTATATTTAAAGCAATTTTTCCGATCGGCGGACATCGAGCCGCCTGATCAGTCATTGGCCTCCGGAGGCAGGAAGTTCACTTCATGCTCGGCGGAGATGCGGACGATTTCCGCGACATCCGAAAGATTGTGCAACTGGTTGAACAGCGCTTCGAGTTTTTGCGTCGGCGACACCCAGAACAACGCCCTCGCCGGCTTGTCCGATTTGTTGAAATAACCGTGTGGAATGCCGCGGGGCAGCCGAACCAGGTCGCCGGCGCTGGCCTGTACCCAGACGCCATCCAGCTTGAGGTCCAGCATGCCGTCCTGAACCAGAATGAATTCATCCTGGGTGGGATGAATATGGACCGGGACAAACTGGCCGGGATCGCTGTTGGTCTCGAACGCGAAGGTCGAGTCCGTCACCGCCTTCGGGAAATAGACCTGCCCGAGGATATTCCAGGTCTTGCCGGAATATCCCGTTCCGTTCCGCGTGATGCCTTTTTCAAGCGCTGCCATGATACCCGTCCTCCTGATTGTTAACGCGACGCTACCTTTGGCGATTGATCTGTCAAGCAAAGAGAGCGCATTTCTTGCAAAAGCTTGAAGTTTAAAATATATGCAAGGCCATGCGTCGATGAGTTCACTCGGGGAGGCCAGCGCATGTCCGGACTGCCGCGTTCCTCGCATGCGCTCGTCACCGGCGGCGGGCGGGGCATCGGCCGCGCGGTCGCGTCCGCGCTGGTGCAGGCCGGAGCAACGGTCACGGTGCTCGGCCGCCATCGTGCCACGCTGGATGAGGCCATTGCCGCCGGCGCCGCGCATTTTGCAGGCGTGGCCGATGTCGCGGATCAGGCCGCTGTGAATGCGGCCTTGGCGGAAGCATCGGCGCGACAGCCGATCGATATTCTCATCGCAAACGCCGGCGCCGCGGAATCCGCGCCGTTCGCAAAATCCGATGCGGCGCTGTTCCGGCGGATGATGGATGTGAACTTCATGGGCGTGGTTCATGCGGTCCAGGCCGCGTTGCCGGCGATGAGGGACCGGCCGCACGGCCGCATTGTCGCGGTCGCATCGACCGCCGGTCTCAAGGGCTATGCCTATGTCAGTGCCTATAGCGCGGCGAAGCACGCCGTTGTCGGTCTTGTGCGCTCGCTGGCGCTGGAGCTCGCCAGCACGCGCGTGACGGTCAATGCGGTATGTCCGGGGTTCACCGATACCGACCTGCTCGCCGGCAGCATCGACAACATCATGAAGAAGACCGGCCGCAGCCATGAGCAGGCGGTCGCTGAGCTTGCCCGGCATAATCCGCAAGGCCGCCTCGTGACCCCTGCCGAAGTCGCCGATACCGTGCTTTGGTTGTGCGGCGAGGGCGCCGGCGCGATCACCGGACAGGCCATCGCAGTTGCGGGCGGCGAGGTTTAGGGTGCGTGCGTAGCCCATATTTAAAACCGTCATTGCGAGCCAACGGGTCCACGCAAGGCGCGGCCCGATGACAGGCTCCGCGAAGCAATCCAGCTTCGCAACACGAAAGCTGGATTGCTTCGTCGCGGAGTTTATCATAGGGCCGGCCGAAGGCCGGACCCGTTGGCTCCTCGCAATGACAATAATTGAAAGGGAGATCCCATGAGCACCCCAGCCAATCCCGTCACGCTGCCGCTGTCGCAGTATGCGCCCAAACATTTCCTGTTGGCGGTGGCAGACGGCGTCGCGACGGTGACGCTGAACCGCCCGGAGCGAAAGAATCCGCTGACATTTGAAAGTTACCGGGAATTGACGGATTTCTTCCGCGCCTGCGCGTTTGACGATGACGTCAAGACCATTGTTGTGACCGGCGCCGGCGGCAATTTTTCTTCCGGCGGCGATGTGTTCGAGATCATTGGGCCGCTGGTGAAGATGGACACCAAAGGCCTCACCGCCTTTGCGCGGATGACCGGCGATCTCGTCAAGGCGATGCGGGCCTGTCCGCAACCGATCATCGCGGCCGTCGAGGGCATCTGCGCCGGCGCCGGCGCGATCGTCGCGATGGCCTCCGACATGCGCCTTGCCGCCACCGGCGCCAAGGTCGCGTTCCTGTTCAACAAAGTGGGGCTTGCCGGCTGCGACATGGGGGCGTGCGCGATCCTGCCGCGCATCATCGGGCAATCGCGCGCCTCCGAATTGCTTTATACCGGCCGCTTCATGACCGCGGAGGAGGGCGAGCGCTGGGGGTTTTTCAGCCGTATCGTGGCGCCCGAACAGGTGTTGCCGCAGGCGCAGTCTCTGGCAAAAGAGATTACCGCGGGGCCAACCTTCGCCAACACCATGACCAAGCGGATGTTGGCGATGGAATGGGCGATGTCGGTCGAAGAGGCGATCGAGGCGGAAGCGGTCGCGCAGGCGCTGTGCATGACAACGGCCGATTTCGCCCGTGCGTTCGAGGCGTTTTCGAACAAGGCAAAGCCGGTATTTCAGGGTAATTGAGGGGGCGCGAACCGGCGAACGGGTCTTGCCGGAAAATTGTTTTAGGTTTAAAACAATTAAATTGGTCCCGCTTTGCCGGAGGCTTTGATGAAGATTGCGATCATCGGTGGCGGACCGGCCGGTCTCTATTCCGCGATCCTGCTCAAAAAGCAGCGGCCGGAGGCCGAGATCACGGTCTATGAGCGCAACCGCGCCGATGACACCTTCGGCTTCGGCGTGGTGTTTTCCGACGCCACCCTCGACAATTTCGAAAAATACGATCCTCCGAGCTATCGCCGCATCACCCGCGAGTTCGCCTATTGGGACGACATCGCCGTTCATTTCCGCGGTACGGTGCATCGGGTCGGCGGCAACGGCTTTTGCGGCTGCTCGCGCCGCACACTGCTGTTGATCCTGCAGGAGCGCGCGCGCGAGCTCGGCGTCAGCCTCAAGTTTGAGGCCGACATCGAGGACGAGGCGCGCTTCGCCGATGCCGGTCTGGTGGTGCTGGCCGACGGCATCAACAGCCGTTTTCGCGATAAGTATATCGAGCATTTCCAGCCCGAGGTCGATGTTCGCTCCAACAAGTTCGCCTGGATGGGTTCGACCCGGCCGCTCGATGCCTTCACGTTCATCTTTCAGGAAACCGAGTGGGGGCCGTTCATTGCGCACGCCTACCAATACGAGGCCGGCCGCTCGACCTGGATTTTTGAGACCGATCCCGCGACGTTCCAGCGCGCCGGGCTCGAGGGTCTGAACGAAAAGCAATCCGCCGATCGAATGGCGCAGATTTTCGGCTGGTTTATTGGTGGGCATCCGCTTCTCACCAACCGCTCGATGTGGCGCAATTTTCCGATGATCCGCAGCAAGCGCTGGGTCAAGGACAACATGGTGCTGTTGGGCGATGCCAAGGCAACCGCGCATTTCTCGATCGGCTCCGGCACCAAGCTCGCAATGGAAGACGCGATCGCGCTGGTGGACGCCATGCAGCGCGCGCCGACGGTCGAGGCGGCCTTGCAGCAATACGAGGAGGGCCGCCGCGAGGAGGTCGAGAAGACCCAGCACGCCGCCGACGTGTCGCTGGTCTGGTTCGAGCACGTCGACCGTTTCTGGGATTTTGACCCGGTGCAGTTTGCGTTCGGCGTCATGACCCGGGCCAAGGCGATCACCTACGACAATCTCACATTGCGCGCGCCCGATTTCGTCGCTGAAGTCGACAAGGCATTTGCAAAACAGGTCCGCGCCAAGGGGTTCGACGTCGATATCGCAAAACCCGTGGCGCCGATGTTCCAGCCGATGAAACTGCGCGAAATGGAGATTGCAAACCGCGCGGTGGTGTCGCCGATGTGCATGTATTCGGCCGAGGAAGGCATGCCGGGCGATTTTCATCTGGTGCATTACGGCTCGCGCGCGATCGGCGGCGCCGGGTTGATTTTCACGGAAATGACATGTGTCGGCCGCGACGCCCGCATCACGCCGGGCTGCACTGGCCTGTGGAACGACGCGCAGGAAGCCGCCTGGCGCCGCATCGTCGATTTCGTCCACACCAATTCCGCCGCAAGATTTTGCCTGCAGCTTGGACATGCCGGCCGCAAGGGCGCCACCAAGCTGATGTGGGACGGCATGGACCGTCCATTGGAGGAGGGCGGCTGGGACGTCATATCGGCCTCGCCGATCCCCTATTTTCCCGACAGTCAGGTGCCGCGCGAGATGGACCGCGCCGCGATGGACGCGGTCAAGGCGGCGTTCGTCGCCTCCACGGAGCGCGGCGAACGCTGCGGTTTCGATATGCTGGAGCTGCATTGCGCCCATGGGTATCTGCTTGCGAGTTTTATCTCGCCATTGACCAACCAGCGCATCGACGCCTACGGCGGCTCGCTTGAGAACCGCCTGCGTTTTCCGCTGGAAGTGTTCGAGGCCATGCGCTCGGCCTGGCCGGCGCATAAGCCGATGTCGGTGCGCATCTCCGCCACCGACTGGGCCGAGGGCGGCATCACCGGCGATGACGCGGTCGCGGTCGCGCGCGCCTTTGCGGAAGCCGGCGTCGATCTCGTCGACGTCTCCACGGGGCAGACCGTGCGCGACGCCCAGCCGATCTATGGCCGCATGTTCCAGACGCCGTTCTCCGATCAGGTCCGCAACGAAGCGCGCGTCGCCACCATGTGCGTCGGCAACATCACGACCGCTGACCAGGTCAATACCATCCTCGCCGCCGGCCGCGCGGATCTCGTGGCGCTCGGCAGGCCGCATCTGGTCGATCCGTCGTTCACGCTGAAAGCCGCGGCCTGGTATGGCGCGGACGGCGTGTTCTGCCCGCCGCAATATCTGCCGGGCAAGGAGCAGATTTTCCGCAACAGCGTGCGCGACCGGCAGGATTTCGACGACCTGAAAATTAAGGCTAAACCGAAGACCCGGGCCGAGCTGAAAGCCGAGGCGACAAAGCCGCTTGCGGCGGAGTGACGGACCGTGCGAGCTTAAGTCCTCGCTTGGCGTTTTGGTCGTGAACGGAGTAGCGCGATGAAGGCGATTATCGTCGGGGGTGGTATCGGGGGCCTGACCACGGCGCTGATGCTGCGCGCCCGCGGCATCGGCTGCGAAGTGTTCGAGCAGTCGGACACCATCCGCGAACTCGGCGTCGGCATCAATACGCTGCCGCATGCGATCCGCGAACTCGCCGGCCTCGGGCTGTTGCAAAAGCTCGACGAGGCAGCGATCCGCACCGACGTGCTTTATTATCTCAATCGCCATGGCCAGGAAGTGTGGAAGGAATCCCGCGGCATCGATTCCGGCCACGACGTGCCGCAATTTTCGATCCATCGCGGCAGGCTGCAGAGCGTGATCCACCGCGCGGTCGAGGAGCGGCTGGGACGGGATGCGATCCACACCGGCTGCAGGCTCGGCTCCTTCACCCAGGATGAAGGCGGCGTCACCGCATACTTCTTCGACCGCGCCGGCGGTCACACCAAAACCGTGCGCGGCGACATCCTGATCGGCGCCGACGGAATTCATTCGCGGGTGCGCGAAACGCTGTTTCCCGACGAAGGCCCGCCGTGCTGGAACGGATTGATGCTGTGGCGCGGCGCGCGCGACTGGCCGGTGTTTTTGACGGGACGTTCGATGATCGTTGCCGGCGGCCTGCATGCCAAGGTCGTGGTCTATCCGATCGCCGAAGGATCGAGCCCGGCGAGCCGCCTGACCAACTGGGCGGTGCTGGTGAAAGTGGGCGACGGCAACGCGCCGCCGCCGCGCCGCGAGGACTGGTCGCGGCCGGGCAAGCGCGAGGAATTGATGCCTCATGTCGCGCGCTTCTCGGTGCCCTATGTCGACGTGCCGAACCTGATCTCGGCGACGCCCGAATTCTACGAATATCCGACCTGCGACCGCGATCCCCTGCCATATTGGTCCAGTGGACGCGTCACGCTGCTCGGCGACGCCGCGCATCCGATGTATCCGGTCGGATCGAACGGGGCGTCGCAGGCCATTCTCGATGCGCGCTGCCTTGCGGACGCGCTGGCGCGTTCCGAGCATCCGCGGCAGGCCTTGATGGCCTATGAGCAGAAGCGTTTGCCGATGACGGCAGAGATCGTGCGATCCAACCGCCGCGGCGGCCCGGAAGGCGTCATCGACGCGGTCGAGCAGCTCGCGCCTGACGGTTTTGACAATGTGGAGAACGTGCTGAGCTATTCGCAGCGCGAGGCCATTGTGCGCGGCTATGCCAGCAAGGCCGGATTTGCCGCGGTGCCGGGATTGGCGGCGGTGCGGGCGTAACGCGCCACTTTCCTCATTGCGGGGATTCAATTTTCAAACAGCCGTCGTTTGCGACCACAGCCTCGCGATCTCGCCGCGCATTTCGCGCGAGTTTTGCTGTAGACGTTCCGCCCTCTCCAATCAGAGGGCGCAGGGAATGCCGGGCGCCCGATGCGCCCGATAGCCGCGTGTGCAATGATAGTGTGAGAGCGCACACGCGTTAGTCAGGTCACACCGGAATCACCCGGCATTCCCCGCGCAATGGTTTACGGCTTATATCGTGCTCTCCCCGGTGAACGGCTCTTTTGCCACCGTCGTTTGCGAAAGTTGGCTTCCGCGAACTTGACACCAGCACCGCGATGTCAGGACCACACGACTTCGCCGTCCGCCTCAGCGCCGTTCGTCTTCAAGCGCATCCGCGTCCACCGCATCCCGCCCCGCGGCCATGACGATCGCGTGTCGCCCCTCTGTGGGACGGGACAGCGATGGATATAGTTGTGATTTGGGGACGAGATCAACGCGGCACATTGGCACGACGGGCAAGTCACGAGCCAGCTCCGCTGATTTTCCCGCCCGGGCAAATCGGTCGACCTGTCCGCTACGACAGCACAGCCTTCATCGTCAGTTGTGATTGAACCGTGAAGTCGCGGCGTATTGGATCCTTCGCTTTCGCGGAGGATGACGAGTTGAGAATGTCGGCAGCTCTGTTCGCCGCATGAACAGCCGTCGTCGTCCCGGCCTTGAGCCGGGACCCATACGCCGTGTCGCTCGTTTTGACAGACGCTGTACAACGACTTTCGCGCAACGACTGCCGCCTGTGGTTATGAGTCCCTGCGTTCGCAGGGACGACACATAGTGTGTGGCGTGTAGCCCCGATTTCGCGTGCGCTACGTGAGGCCCGCTCACGCCGGCGGGGGCGGCAGGAAGTGGATGTTGTACTCCGCGGCCATTGCGACGACGTCCTCGGGCTTCTGCTCCTTCATGTTGTGCAGGCCCCAGAACAGGTCGTACAGCTTTTGGCTCGGCGATACCCAGAACAGCACTTTTGCCGTTTGATCCGACTTGTTGAAGATGCCGTGGGGAACGCCCATGCCGAGGCGGATCAGATCGCCCGGCGTCGCCTGCGCGTCGGCGCCGCCGAGCATGAAGTCAAGCTTTCCCTCCAGCATATAGAGATACTCATCCTGGTCGGGATGGATATGCGGCGGTACGAAGGTGCCGGGCGGCAGCGTCGCATGCCATGAGAAGGAATGATCGGTGCAGCTTTTCGGCACATAGGTCTGTCCCAAAATATTCCAGGAAATTCCCTGCATGCCTTCATTGGCCCGGGTGATACCGGTGATCTCGCTCTTCATCGCTTTGTTTCCTTAAACCCTGATTGCTCAATTACCCGGCGTGCATTCCTTGGCGTAGCGGTCGCCATAATTCTCGAACACTTTTTGCACGATCTCGGTCTGGAATTTGCCGTCCGGGCGCTTTGCCACCTTGGTCAGGTAAAAATCCTGGATCGGATAGCCGTTGGTGTTGAACTTGAAGCCGCCGCGCAGCGAAGTGAAATCGGCTTTCTTCAACGCGGCCGTCACGGCGCCCTTGTTGGAGACGTCGCCCTTGACCGCCTTCACCGCGCTGTCGATCAACAAGGCCGCATCATAGCCCTGCATGGCATAGGTGCCCGGCACGCTGTTGTAGGCGGCTTCATAGCCGGCGACGAATTTCCTGTTCTGGGGATTGTCGAGATTGGGCGCCCAGTTGGCGCCGCCGAACATGCCGACGGCGGCATCCTGCTGCGCCGGCAGCGTCGATTCATCGACGGTGAATGCCGACAGCACCGGGATTTGATCGGCGAGACCCGCTTGCTTGTATTGTTTCACCAGGCTGACGCCCATGCCGCCCGGCATGAAGGTGAACACGGCGTCAGGTTTTTGCGATGCGATTTTGGAGAGCTCGACCTGGAAATCCAGGGTGCCGAGCGGCACATAGCTCTCCTCGACGATCTCTCCCTTGTAGTCGAGCTTGAAGCCGGCGACCGAATCCTTGCCGGCCTGATAGTTCGGCACCATCACATAGACGCGCTTGTAGCCGCGGTCCTGGGCGACCTTGCCGAGGACCTCGTGCACCTGATCGTTCTGGTAGGAGGTGACATAGAAGAACGGGCTGCAGTTCTTGCCGGCGTAGCTCGACGGGCCGGCATTCGGGCTGATCAGGAAAGTTTTTGTATCCGTGACGGGCTTGTGGATCGCCTGCAGGATGTTGGAGAAGATCGGCCCGACCACGAAATCGACCTTGTCGCGCTCGAGCAGGCCTTTTACCTTTGTCACTGCGGAATCAGGCTTGAGTTCGTCGTCGGCCACCACGATCTCGACATCGCGGCCGGCCATCTTGCCGCCGAG
This sequence comes from Bradyrhizobium lablabi, assembly GCF_900141755.1. Taxonomy (NCBI): domain Bacteria; kingdom Pseudomonadati; phylum Pseudomonadota; class Alphaproteobacteria; order Hyphomicrobiales; family Nitrobacteraceae; genus Bradyrhizobium; species Bradyrhizobium lablabi. The sequence continues at coordinate 6,313,205 of NZ_LT670844.1, forward strand.
ATCCTTGACCGCGAGTGCGAAACCGTCGCGCACCTGCTGGCCCAGCGCCGCCGCCGGACCCGATAACGTCACGATCACGCCGATCTTGAGTTTTTCCTGCGCGATAGCCGGATCGATCGCGGCGCTCAGCAGAACCGCCAGCCCAGCCAACTTCGATAATTGTTTCATGACTTCTCCCCTCATCGGCGGCTTACGCCAGCCGCAATCGACGCCAACCCAGATCCGACTTTCAAGACTTGAGCTTATTCTGATGATGGCTATTGCCGCAAGCAAAGCAGCGGCAAGCCCAAACCATTCTAGAACGAGCCATGCAAGGCGCGCGCCAATTATTTGAAACCTAAAGAAATTCGGTAAAATGAGTAGCGTTTTGACTTGCAGCAACCCCCAAATTATTTGAAGGTTCAACTAGACGAGGAAACCCCCGGCAGGCTTGATTGCATCATGAACCTTGATTCCGAGACCAAGGCCGTCGAACTCCCGCACGAGCACGGCGACGAGCTCCGGTTGTGGCTTCGCCTTCTGACCTGCACCACCCTGATCGAGGGCGAGGTGCGCAGCCGGCTGCGCGAGCGGTTCGACGTCACGCTGCCCCGCTTCGACCTGATGGCGCAGCTCGACAAGGTCCCGGAGGGCATGACGCTGTCCGATGTCTCGAAGCGGATGATGGTTTCTAACGGCAACGTTACCGGCCTCGTCGAGCGCCTCGTCGAATCAGGCCATCTCGACCGCCGCACATCGGACACCGACCGGCGCGTCCAGGTGATCCGATTGACAAAAATCGGCCGCGCCGAGTTTCGCAAGATGGCCGCGGAGCATGAGACCTGGATCGCCGACCTGTTCTCGGAGCTGACGCCCAAGGACGTCCGCGAGTTGATGCGGCTGTTGGCCAAGACCAAGGGCTCCGCGCAGAAATCCGCGCAAAAGCGGGCGTTGTAGCGTCTTGGGCGCCGATATCGACTACGAGGTCGAATACAACAACCGGGCGCGGGTTCCGGAGAACCCCGCGTTGATGGCCGGCTGGGCGCGGGACGCCGCTGCCTATCGCGAGCGTCACCCGCCGCGCGTCATTCCCTATGGTCCGGGCGCGCGCAACGTCATCGATTTCTTTCCCGGCGATCGTCAGGGCCCGATTGTCGTGTTTATTCACGGCGGCTATTGGCAGGCGCTTGACGGCTCTTCTTCCAGCCATCTCGCCGCGGGGCTGAATGCGCACGGCATCAGCGTTGCCATCCCAAGCTACGATTTGTGTCCCGGCGTCACCGTCGATCGCATTATCGAGAATATGCGGAGCGCCACGCGCGAGCTGGCGCGATTGGGGCAATCCCTTGTCATCAGCGGTCATTCCGCCGGCGGACATCTTGCGGCCTGCATGCTGGCGACCGACTGGCGGGCGTTGGATCCATCGTTGCCCGAAAACCTCGTCGTTGCGGCCTACACCATTTCGGGCCTGTTCGATCTCGGCCCGCTGGTCGAAACCTCGATCAACAGAGCCTTGCAGCTTGATCACGTAACCGCGAGGGCAGTGAGCCCGTTGTTCTGGAAAGCACCGGCGCGCGGAAGTCTCGACGCGGTGGTCGGCGAAACCGAAAGCGCGGAATATTTCCGGCAAAGCAGGACCATCGTCGAGCGCTGGGGCGCGGCCGGCATCGCGACGCTGTTCGCCGTGGTTCCCGGCGCCAATCATTTTACCGCGATTGCGCCGCTTGCCGATCCGCGATCGCCGATGGTGGCGCGCCTGATGGAATTGGCGAGCCGCTAGGCTTCAGCCCGCGAGGCGGGATCAGGCTAGAGCCCGGAGAGGCCTATCAGCGGCAGCACTCTTTGCAGGATAGAAGCGGCGCAGATCAGCACCACGAGCAGCTTGAGAAGCTGTGCCAGTCGGCGGTCGGTGGCAAATTTGTCGATCGCCCAAAAACAAATGGCACCGAACACGACAATAATCAAAATGCCGATCAACGCGGAAATCATCCGAGTCCCCTTCACCACCGATTGCGACCAAGATCACCATATCGCGTGCCGCCGACGCGCGAAAGCGGCCGGTGAGGGCGTTTGGCGATCAAAGCACCTGGCCGGCGCGGACGCGGGCGGTCAACTTCCTGATGCAAAAAAGGGTTGGACTGCCTGCATGTGAGCTATTGCGCCAAATTACTTTAAGTATAAAATGTTTCGCGAGAGAGCGCTGCCGGACGCCCTGGATATTGGTCTTACGCCTTTGATCCCGAAATCGAGGGACGATGGAGACGATGAAAATGTCAGGTGGAATTAGCCTTGGAATTGAAGGCCTCGGCCCGTCGGGTCACCTCGATGATTTTTCGCGGCGAAATCTTCCGCCATCCGAGCAATGGCCACAATTGCGGCTCGACCGGCCGGAGTTTCAATACCCCGATTATCTCAACGCCGCCGTTGAATTGACCGACCGCAACGTCGAGAAGGGGTTCGGCGATCGTGTCGCGCTGATCGGCAACGGCCGCCAGCGCACCTACAAGGAGCTGGCGGACTGGTCGAACCGCCTGGCGCATGCGCTGGTGGAGAATTACGGCGTCAAGCCCGGCAACCGGGTGCTGATCCGCTCGGGCAACAATCCGGCGCTGGTCGCCGCATGGCTTGCGGCGACCAAGGCCGGCGCCGTCGTCGTCAACACCATGCCGATGCTGCGAGCCGGTGAGCTGACAAAAATCATCGACAAGGCGGAGATCGCGCTGGCGCTGACCGACAGCCGCATCGCCGACGAACTGGTCGCCTGCGCGAAGACCAGCCGGTTTCTCAAGCAGGTGGTGAATTTCGACGGCACGTCGAACCATGATGCCGAGCTCGATCGGGTGGCGCTGAGCAAGCCGGTTCGGTTCGATGCCGTCAAAACCGGCCGCGACGACGTTGCCCTTCTCGGATTTACTTCGGGCACCACGGGTGAGCCAAAGGCGACCATGCATTTCCATCGCGATCTCATGATCATTGCGGATGGCTATGCCAGGGAAGTGCTCAAGGTCACGCCGGATGATGTCTTCGTAGGCTCTCCGCCGCTGGCCTTCACGTTTGGATTGGGCGGGCTTGCGATCTTTCCGTTGCGGTTCGGCGCGACCGCGACGCTCCTGGAAAACGCGGCGCCGCCCGAGATGGTCAAGATCATCGAGACCTACAAGGCCACGATCTGCTTCACCTCGCCGACCGCGTATCGGGCGATGATGGTCGCGATGGACAAGGGCGCTGATCTGTCGTCGCTGCGTCTTGCGGTCTCCGCCGGCGAAACCTTGCCGGCGCCGGTGTTCGAGAGCTGGACCCGCAAGACCGGCAAGACCATTCTCGACGGCATCGGCAGCACGGAATTGCTGCACATCTTCATTACCAACCGGGTCGGCGACGCCGTCGGCGGGACGACCGGGCTCCCGGTGTCCGGTTACGAGGCGAAAATCGTCGACGACGACATGAACGAATTGCCGCCGGGCACCGCCGGCAAGCTTGCGGTTCGCGGGCCGACCGGATGCCGCTATCTCGCGGACAAGCGGCAATCGAACTATGTGCGTCAGGGGTGGAATCTGACCGGCGATACCTTTGTGCGCGATGCCAACGGCCGCCTGTGCTTCGTGGCGCGGTCGGACGACATGATCATCTCCTCCGGCTACAACATCGCGGGCCCCGAGATCGAGGCCTGTTTGCTGACGCATCCCGCGGTCGCCGAATGCGGCGTGGTCGGCTCGCCCGACGAGGCGCGCGGCATGATCGTCAAGGCCTATGTGGTTGTCGCACCCGGGGTCACCGCCGACGATGCGCTGACGACGGCGCTGCAGGAGCACGTCAAGCGCGAGATCGCTCCTTACAAATATCCGCGGGCGATCGAATTCGTAGCCCAATTGCCCAAGACCGAAACCGGCAAGTTGCAGCGCTTTGCGCTGCGGCAGATGGCTCAGGCTGCGGCCTCCCCGGGAATGGCGGCGGAATGAACTTTGAGATGAGGGAGAATTTTCAGTGAGCACGCAAGACGGGCCCACACTTGCGGTGCTGCCGGTTGCGAAGGGCGAGACATCGCCGGCCGCTCCGCGGGTCTTGCAGCCGAGCGGCTGGCCGGCGCCGAAAGGATACGCCAACGGCATGGCGGCCGATGGCCGCCTGGTCGTCACCGGCGGGGTGATCGGCTGGGATCATCTCGGTCATTTGCCGGACGACTTTGTCGCGCAGGTGCGCCAGACCCTGAGCAACATCTCGGCCATTCTGGCGGAAGGCGGCGCGCGGCCCGAGCATCTCGTGCGTCTGACTTGGTACGTCGTCGATATGGACGAGTATCTTTCAAACCTGAAGGCGCTCGGTCAAATCTACCGCGATATCTTCGGCGCGCATTATCCCGCGATGGCGCTGGTTCAGGTCGTGCGATTAGTCGAAAAGGCGGCGCGGGTCGAGATCGAGGCGACGGCGGTCGTGCCGCGGTAAAGGGTACTGCCGCTGTTCCGGCAGATGCTTGCTTTGTTTCCTCGAATTTTAATTTGATTCCCGACCAATACTCGTTGGTCGGGTGAATTTCCTGCGGGCTAAAGTTTATTTTAGTTTGTTCAAGCCACATCAAAATTATCTAGGCTTAGTATTCGCGCGATTGAACGAGTGAATTGGACTATGGCGGACGTGTTCGGCGAACCTTTCGGATTGGGCTCGGATTTCTCACACTCAAATGCCTTGTGAGGGGGCCGGTAGCGTCGAGAAAAGCTCGGGTGCTAAGCCGCGGGACATCGCGGCGCTTTTCTCGCTGAACTTCTTCATGGCCGACATGCAGGCCGGCGTTGCTCCGTTCCTGGGCGTATTTTTGTTGGCCCATGGTTGGGAAAGCGGCTTGATCGGTACCGTAATGACCGTTGGCGGCATCGCGGGCATGATCATGACCACGCCGGCGGGCGCGATGATCGACGCAACGACGAACAAGCGCGCCTTTGTCATTGTCCCCGGCATCTTCACTGTCATCGCCTCCGCTGTGATCCTTGTCTCGCAGAGATTTTGGATTGTTGCCGTGTCGCAGGTAGCGACCGCGATAGCAGGAGCCGCGCTCGTGCCTGCGGTCACGGGGATCACACTGGGGATCGTGCATCAGGCCGGTTTCAACAGGCAGAACGGTCGCAATCAGGCTTTCAACCACGCTGGCAATATGGTGGGCGCGGCCCTCTCGGGCCTCCTCGGATGGACGTTTGGTTTTGGCGCGGTGTTCATTTTGGCGGCTGTGTTCGGTGCGCTGTCGATTATCTCGGTATTGATCATCCCCAGGGAAGCGATTGACGATCGTGTCGCTCGGGGTTCAAGCGACGATAATAGTCAAGGGCCGCCTAGCGCGTGGCGCGTGTTGTTGGAATGCAAGCCACTTCTTGTCTTAGCTGCTGCCCTGATGCTCTTCCATTTGGGCAATGCCGCAATGCTGCCGCTCTATGGTCTGGCGGTCGTCTCCGCACAGCAAGGCAATGGCGCGGGCTTTGTGGCCCTGACGATTGTCGTAGCGCAGGCCGTCATGGTCGCCGCATCACTCGTAGCGATGCGAATGGCGGAGAAGCAAGGCTATTGGCTAGTCCTGCTCATTTCGTTTATCGCGCTGCCGGTACGCGGATTGATCGCGGCGTCGTCAATCAAATATTGGGGGGTATTTCCGGTGCAGGCGCTCGACGGCATCGGCGCCGGCTTGCAAAGCGTGGTCGTCCCGAGCCTCGTCGCTCGCATTCTGAATGGCACGGGGCGGATCAATGTCGGCCAAGGTGCCGTGATGACCGCTCAAGGCTTAGGAGCTGCGCTTAGTCCGGCGATGGGTGGCTGGCTGGCGCAGGTGTTTGGATATCCCGCAGCCCTTATGGTCCTTGGATCGATTGCCATTGGCTCAATCGCAGTCTGGCTTTCGTTCGCGTCCGTTCTCGAACCGGCATGCGCGCGAAAGCCAACGGGCGACCGCGCGGCAGTTTCAGCTGGTAGGATCGGTTTCGCTTCGCTCAACCCAACCTGTAGGTCACGGAAGGGGGACGCGGACTATCCGCAATAACGCGGCGGGACCAGGACCCAGGCGCCGTCCGGGCGCTGAACGTAGCAACCCCGCTGGTAATAATAGTAACCGCCCGGCCGCGGATCGCCTTGGGCCGCAACCGCGGCGCCGGTCGTCGCTCCAACGATCGCGCCGACCGCGGCCCCACGGCCGCCACCGACCGCGCCGCCGACGATGGCGCCGGCCGTGCCGCCGAGAATGGCGCCGCCCAGCGCGTTCTGCGCCACCGCATTTTCGCTCGGCGCAAAGGCCGCAAACGCGAGCAGCGCCGTCAGTGCGAATTTCGATATCATGTCTGTGCTCCCTGCCGTTTGCCTTTAATTCCGATACGACGTGTCGACGCGGTCGAGTTTTCGCAACAGTGCCGGCCAGGCCAGTTCGCCGTTGCGGTTAGGCAGATTGGGCCGCGGCTTCACTTTGTCGAAAGTTTTTTCCAGCACGTCCTGCGGCGGGTAGACCAATTTGGTGTTGCAGGACAGCGCCATCACCTGCACCTCGCAGGCGCGCTCCATGCGATAGAGCAAATTGAACGTCGCGGGGATGGTGCGCCCGACCACCAGCAGGCCGTGGTTGCGCAACACCATCGCCTCGTGATCGCCGAGGTCTCTCACCAGCCGTTCGCGCTCGCCGATATCGTCGGCGATGCCTTCAAAATCGTGATAGGCGATGTGGAGAAACCGCATCGAGGTCTGCGCCAGCGGCAGCAGGCCGCATTCCATCGCCGAGACCGCCATGCCTGCCGGCGTATGGGTATGCGCCACGCAGTCGACGTCGTGGCGCGCCATGTGGATGGCGCTGTGGATGACAAAGCCGGCGGCGTTGACGCCATAGTCGGAGGCATTGAAAAGCACCTTGCCGTCGAGATCGACCTTGATCAGGCAGGACGCGTCGATCTCCTCGTAGAGCATTCCGTATGGATTGATCAGGAAATGATCATGCGAGCCGGGGACGCGGCATGAGATGTGGTTGGCGATCATCTCGGTCATGCCGTACAGCGCGGTGAGGCGATAGCAGGCGGCGAGGTCGACGCGGGTTTGCCACTCCTCCGCGCTGACCTGTTCGCGGACCGATTTTACCACTTTGATCGCAGGGGAATTCACGGGAGGGGTCATGGGGCGGCTCCGTTAAATGCGGCCTGATCGAGGAAGGCTAAAGGATACCTGCAACTCCGGTTGCGCCGCAAGGCGGGCCTACAAGCTGGCATTGCAACGCAGCCATCGCCGAAGCGCCGCGCTGCGCTTGCTGCACGGCAAAAGACCCTTCGTCGCAAATCCTTCATCCGCGGCCTATACTTGGTCGCCGGTTGGTGTTGAAGTCCCGAACCCCGCCAAATTGCCTTGTTTTGCGATCGGAGCCCGTTTCATGAAGACCGCCCGTTTTTTCCTGTTTTTGCTCGCGCTGTCGCTGGTCGCGCCGTGGCAATCCGCCAAGGCGGCCGACGTGATCTGCTACAATTGCCCGCCGGAATGGGCCGACTGGGCCTCGATGCTGAAGGCGATCAAGGCCGATCTCAACTACGACATTCCGCATGACAACAAGAATTCGGGTCAGGCGCTGGCGCAGATTTTGGCAGAGAAGAGCAATCCGGTCGGCGATATCGGCTATTTCGGCGTCACTTTTGGCATGAAGGCAAAAGCCCAGGATGCGCTCGAGCCCTACAAGCCGGTCAATTGGGACCAGGTGCCGTCAGGCTTGAAGGACCCGGACGGCTACTGGACCACAATCCATTCCGGCACGCTCGGCCTGTTCGTGAACAAGGATGCGCTCGGCGGCAAGCCGGTGCCGGCGTGCTGGAAGGATCTGTTGAAGCCGGACTACAAGGGCATGGTCGGCTATCTCGATCCATCCTCGGCCGCGGTCGGCTATGTCGGCGCGGTCGCGATCAACCTGGCGCTCGGCGGCTCGGCATCGAATTTCGATCCGGCGATTTCCTTCTTCCAGGACCTGCGCAAGAACGACCCGATCGTTCCCAAGCAGACGTCTTACGCGCGCGTGGTTTCCGGCGAGATGCCGATCCTCCTGGATTACGATTTCAACGCCTATCGCGCCAAATATCAGGAGAAGGGCAACTTTGAATTCGTGATCCCGTGCGAGGGATCGGTGGTGTTTCCCTATGTCGCAGGTCTCGTCAAGAACGCGCCCGACAAGGACAAGGCCAAGAAGGTTTTGGATTATCTGTTGTCCGACAAGGGGCAGGCGATCTGGACCAACGCCTATCTGCGTCCGGCGCGCCCGATCGAATTGCCGGAAGCGGTGAAGGCAAAATTCCTGCCCGACAGCGACTATGCGCGCGCCAAGAGCGTCGACTGGGGCCAGATGGAAAACGTGCAAAAAGGCTTTGTCGACCGCTATCTCGCCGAGGTCCGCTGAGGCAGAATGGTGCCTGCCATTGGGGCGTTCCGCTTGAATCGAATCATGCCCGCGTATCCCATGGCCACATGGTTCGAGACGCGCGGCGTTGCCGCGCTCCTCACCATGAGGGTCTAAGACCTCATCCTGAGGAGGCGCGCAGCGCCGTCTCGAAGGATGAAGCCGCCGAACTGGAAAATGTGCTGGGGCGCTATTCTTACATGCCGCACAAAACCTTCGTCTGGCTATGCCTGCTGCCGCTTGCCGTGGTGACGACGGCGTTTTTCCTGCTGCCGATGGCGCGGCTGGTCGTCACCGGCGCCGAAGGGCCGCAAGGGCTCGCCGGATATCTGGCGATCCTGACCGAGCCGCGCTACCGCGCGACCTTGATCAACACGGTTTTGCTGGCGACTGCGACCACGATCGTCACGCTCGCGGTCGCGACCGTTGCGGGGATGTTCCTGCAACGCCATCGCTTTCCCGGCCGCGCCGTTTTGGTTGCGATGCTGACCTTTCCGCTGGCGTTTCCCGGCGTCGTGGTCGGCTTCCTGATCATCCTGCTCGCGGGACGGCAGGGGTTGATCGGCGATCTCACCAACCGCGCCTTTGGCGAGAAGCTGGTGTTCGCCTATTCGATCTACGGGCTGTTCCTCGGCTATCTCTATTTCTCGATCCCGCGCGTCATTCTCACCATCATGGCGGCGGTGCAGAAACTCGACGTCGGCCTCGAGGAAGCCGCGCGCTCGCTTGGTGCGAGCCCATGGGCGGTGCAGCGCGATGTCGTGCTGCCGGCGCTGGCGCCGGCTTTTGTCGCATCCGGCGCCATTGCGTTTGCGACCGCGATGGGCGCGTTCGGCACGGCGTTTACGCTCGCGACCAATATCGATGTGCTGCCGATGTTGATCTATACAGAATTTACGCTGGCCGCGAATTTTGCCACTTCCGCCGCGCTGTCGGTGGGCCTGGGCGTCATCGCCTGGGCGATTCTGGCGCTGGCCCGCTCGTTCAGCGGCGGCACCGTCGCGGCGGCCGGATAAAACCATGCGCGATCGCCTGATCTTTGCCGGCCAACTTTTATTCACGCTGCTGGTCGCCGCGTTCCTCGTGGTGCCTGCGATTCTCTCGATCATCGCCGGCGTCACCGTGAATTACTTCCGCGGCATCTCCTCGGGCGTGACGCTGCAATGGGTATTCCAGGTCTGGGATCTCTATGCCGGCACCATCCTGTTGTCGTTCGTGATCGCCTTGGCGACGCTTGCCGTGACGCTGGTGGCCGGGGTTCCGTCTGCGTATGCCTTGCATGTGCGGGGAGGGCGGCTGTCGCGCGTGATCGAGGAAATCATCACCTTGCCGCTTGCGATCCCCGGGCTCGCGCTGGCGCTGGCGCTGCTGCTCACCTATCAGGGTTTTAGCGATTTTCGCCGCTCCTGGCTGTTCATCCTCACCGGCCATGTCATCTTCACCATGCCGTTCATGGTGCGCTCGGTGATGGCGGTGTTCGCAACCGTCGACATCAAGACGCTCGACGAGGGCGCGGCTTCGCTCGGTGCTTCGCCCTGGCGGCGCTTTCGCGACGTCATCGTTCCCAATGCGCTGCCGGGCATCCTCGCCGGCAGCCTGATGGTGGTGACGCTTTCGCTCGGCGAATTCAACCTGACCTGGATGCTGCACACGCCGCTGACAAAAACGCTGCCAATCGGGCTTGCCGACGCGTACGCCTCGATGCGGCTGGAAGTGGCGTCGGCCTATACGCTGATCTTCTTTGTCATGATCATTCCGCTTCTTGTCGCGATGCAGTTGTTTGCCGACGAGGAGCAGAAAAGATGAGCGCGGCCGCGGGACATGGCGCCTCGGTGCGGATCGAGAATTGCGGCAAGACGTTTACGGACGGCACGCGCGCGCTTGAGCCCGCAACGCTCGACATCGCGCGCGGCGAGACGCTGGTGCTGCTCGGCCCCTCCGGCTGCGGCAAGACGACCATGTTGCGCATCATCGCCGGCCTCGAACTGCCCGATCCGGGCGGCCTCGTGTTGTTCGACGACAAGGACATGACGTCGGTGCCGATCGAGCGGCGCAATGTCGGCATGGTGTTTCAGTCCTACGCGTTGTTTCCCAACATGAGCGTCGCCGACAATATCGGCTACGGCCTGAAAATCCGCGGCATGGCAAACGAAGAGCGCACCAAGCGCGTCGCCGAACTGGTGGCGCTGACCAATATTTCGGGGCTCGAAAACCGCCGCATCGACCAGCTCTCCGGCGGCCAGCGCCAGCGCGTGGCGCTGGCGCGCGCGGTCGCGATCCGGCCCGGCATTCTGCTGCTCGACGAGCCCCTGACCGCGCTCGACGCCGCACTTCGCGAGCGCCTGCGCGGCGAGCTCAACCGGTTGCTGCGCGCGCTGGGCATCACGACGATCTATGTGACGCATGATCAGGCCGAGGCCATGGAGCTCGGCGACCGCATCGTCGTCATGCAAAAGGGCACGATTGCCCAGATCGGTAACCCCCGAGATATCTATTTCGCGCCCAAAAATCGCTTCGTGGCCGAATTCATTGGCGCCGCGAACATCATCGAGTCGCCCATCGAGCACGGCCATCTCGTGCTGCCGGGCGGGCGGCAGCCGATCGGCGGCGACGCCAGTTTTGGGGCCGCGGTCGCCATGATCCGCCCCGAGACGATCCGCATCGTCGAGGCCGCAAGCGCGCCGCTGTCGGGCACCATCGACAGCGTCAGCTTTATTGGCGATCGGCAACGCATGGTCGTCTCCGGTGCGGCCGGTAAACCTCTCACCGTCGATGCGCCGAATACCGTCAAAGCAGAAGTTGGCGATCGCGTCGGGCTCCTGATCGCGCCGGACGCGGTCCGCCTGTTGCCGCCGGAGAAATGAAGAGGCCCGATGCCGCAAAAACCCGTTCGGATCGCGCAGATTTCCGACCTGCACATCAAGGCGCCCGGAGCGCTCGCCTATGGCCGCGTCGACACGGCGCGCGCGCTGGAGCGCTGCGTCGCCACGTTGAACCAGTTCACCCCAAAACCCGATCTCGTGGTGATCTCGGGCGATCTTGCCGATACGCCGACCGCTGAGGAATACGCGCATCTCAAGCACCTGCTGGCGCCGCTGAACATTGCCTTTGCCGGTATTCCCGGCAATCACGATTCGCGCGACATGATGCGCGCCGCGCTTCCGCAACATTATGCCTTCGTATCGGGCGCGCTCAATCAGCGCGTTGAGATCGACGGGCTCGATCTCGTGCTGCTGGATTCGAGCGTGCCGGGCAAACCACATGGCGAGCTCGATGCGCCGACCCTGCAATGGCTTGAGGCAACGCTTGCCTCCGCGCCGGACCGGCCGGCGCTGTTGTTCCTGCATCATCCGCCGTTTGAAGCGGGCATCTGGCACATGGACCGCCAGAATCTGCAAAATGCCGATGACCTTGCGAGCATCGTCAAGCGCCATCCGCGCGTGCGATTGATCGCCACAGGCCACGTCCATCGCGCAACGCTTGCGATGTTTGCCGGCGTGCCGACCACGATTTGCCCGGCGCCAAACCACGCCGTCGATCTCGATCTGGCGGCGCTGCGCGAGCCGTCGTTCAAGGTCGAGCCGCCGGCCTTTCATCTCCACGCCTGGTTTCCGGGCGAGGGCTTTGGCAGCGTCGTCACCCATCAGGTCCCGATCGGCGATTTCGACGGCCCGCATCCGTTTTTCGGGCCGGACGGGAAACTGCTGTGAACATGCCGGCAACTCTCGGGACGATTGACCGGGGGCGGCGCAACGAGCCGCTGGCGCCGTCGACGTAAGACGCCTGGTTCCAAAATCGCAGAAATAAGGTTTTGCTTTTTCCGGAGTTAGCGATAGCCTGTAAAACCTTAGGTAGCATTTCGACAGTCCTGAGATTTTGCAAGAGCTTTAGCCGGCCGCACCTTCGTAGCGATTCCGCACGGCCTTTTTCGCCGGAATGAATGTTGCGCCGCGCATTTGAACCAATCGAGCCCGGAGGATTGACGTGGCACGCTCGGTAAAATTGAACAATGCACAAGAGTGGACCGTCGTAACGACGGCTGCGGGGGGCGCCCGCCGCGCCGCCGGTCGGCGCGCTGCGACTGCGCCTGAAGCCATACCATCGGCATTCCTGGCGCCCGAGGTCGCCGTCGATCGGGTCATGGAGGTGACGCCGACCGGGACGCGGCGGGCCGCAGGTGTCCCGATGATTGATTTGTCGGTCGTGCCGGATTCAAGCGAGAGATACGCGCTGGCGATCAGGCATCCATCCGGTGCGCTCACCTTTCACGCACCTGAGCTTGAGACGGGACCGCGGCGGGGACGGGCCGCGGCCGCGGTCAGCTTCCGGTTTCGCGTCACCTTGCGCGGCGGTCAGGCGACAGCCGGTCGACGCGGCGTCGTGAGCGCGGCCGTCAAGCTAATTCTCCTGAAGGTGGGCAACAAGATCGTCGACGCCTTGTTGCCGACACTCGCCGCCAAGGCCGAAGCCGCGCTGTGGAAGAAGGCAGGGCTTGCCGAGGGTTGGTTTAAACTCGACGAGGCCTCGTTGAAGTCGGGCAAATTGCGCCCCGGTGCACCCGGCGGAGCTAGCGCCTCCCGTCGGGCCTTGCTGTTTCTTCATGGCACATTTTCAGACGCGGCTTCGGCGTTCAAGGGCCTCGCCGAGATGCAGTTCTTTGCGCAGGTGAAGCCGATCTACGGCGAGGAGATATACGCGTTCAACCACTTCACGGTGAGCAAGACGCCGGAGGAAAACGCCCGCGAATTGCTCGCAGGCCTGCCCAATCGCGAATTCTCGTTCGACGTCATCACCCATTCGCGTGGCGGGTTGGTTGTTCGCAGTCTGGTCGAGCGCAGGAGCGCGCTGGGGGCTGCTGCGAACCGTTTCAAATTGCGACATGCCGTTCTGGTGGCTTCGCCGAACGATGGAACGCCGCTCGCCACTCCGAACCGCTGGGAGGCGACGGTGGGTTGGTTCGCCAATCTTCTTGAACTATTCCCCGACAACCCGCTGACTTTCGGGGCCGGTTTCGTGGCGAACGCAATCGTCTGGATCGCGCAGCGCGCCGCCGGCGGCCTGCCCGGCATTGCATCGATGGACACCGCCGGCGAGATGATCGCCGATTTGCAGGGACCGCCGCCGCCACCCGCCTCGGCCTATTCGGCGCTGGTTTCGAACTTCACGCCGACGGGAAATATTATTGAGCGCATGGCCGATGTCGGCGTCGACGCATTCTTCGGCGCCGCGAATGATCTGGTTGTGCCGAGCGCCGGCGGATGGCTGATCGACCGCGCCGATGGACCTCCGTCAATTCCGCCTGACCGGATTGGCTGCTTTGGGTTCGGCGGGAATTTTCCATCCGATCTGTCCCCGGTCAATCATCTGAATTTTTTTGGACGCGCCGAGACAGGCAAATTTCTGGCAGAGGCGCTTAGCGGAACGCCGCACGGATTGCCGCAAATCAACCCTTCGCTGCCGCTTCCCGACGGCCGAAGCCGACGCGGAATCGCCGAGGTCGCTACCGCCGCGTCTGCCGGGCTCCCGGTCGCTCCGGCCGTGCTACCGGTCGTCGCTGCCGCGACCGGACCGCGACTGCCGCGCGTTTCGGCCGATCATTCGGTGTTCAGCGATGCCCTGCAGCTCATGCTCATCGATCCGCAATCGCGTTCGGAGCCGCCGGCCGGCCAAGGCAAACGGAATGGCGGCAATCGAAGCCGCGGGAAGGATGGGCCCGGCATGCCGCAGCCATATCAATTGCTCGCGACCTATGGAGGTGCCCGCATCGTCCAGCCGTTTACTGCAAGGGGAGGCCAGGAGGGTCAACGCTGGCACGATATCATTGAGATGCACGAGCGCATGAAGAAGTACGTCGACGGCGACATCGGCTCGGGCGCGCCGACCGACGACGACCTCATCAACTACGGTACGCTGCTGTTCGATACGCTGTTCCCGCGTGAGATCAGACGGCTGTATGACGTTGCGCGCTCTCGTGAGCGGGACGGACATCTGAACGTGATTTTCACCTCAATGATCCCATGGGTAGCGGACAAGCCGTGGGAATTCGCCTTCGATCCTGACCGGAAGACGTTCCTGGCGACCCAGGAACTGCATTTTATCCGGAACGCCCTGACGGCGGTGCCGGTGCAGGTGATTCCGCCGAAACCCGGTCCACTGCGTATTCTTGTAGCCGTCGCGCAGCCGATAGGTACCGCAAAGCTCTCTTCGGAACAGGAGGAAGCCGTCATTCAGCGCGGCTTTCAGCCGCTGATCGAGGCAGGACTCGTTGAACTCGAGGTCCTTCGCGCCACCACACCGACGGCGCTGCACCGCTGGCTTTCTGCCACGAGCTACGATGTCGTGCATTTCATCGGACATGGCGGTTTTGACGAAGCTAGCGGAGAGGGATATCTCATCTTCGAGGACGATAAAGGGGCGGTGTTCAACGTCGGCGCGCGAAACGCCTGCGAAATACTTTGTCAACGCGGCATTCGCCTGGTTTTCCTGAATGCGTGCGAAACCGGGCGCGGCGAAGCCCGGGGGACGCCGAAACGCAAGGCGGATTTCAACCGCGGCATTGCGTCCGCATTGGTGGCAAACGGCGTTCCCGCGGTCGTCGCCAATCAGTTCAGCGTTCGGGACGACGCGGCGACCGAGTTTTCGCAGCATTTTTACTGGTCGCTGGCGCAGGGCGCTACGTTCGGGAGCGCCGCCCGCGAGGCGCGCATCGCGGTAAACTATTCGACCAGCCATGACGCCATCGATTGGGCGGTGCCGGTGGTTTACGCGCGCGATCCTGAAGGCCGCATCTGCGTGCAGCGCGAGCTGACGCGCGATGCGATGCGCACGCCGCTCGTTTCCTCCAGCGCACGAAGCGCCACCGACCAGCACGAATTCCGTGTTGCCGTATGGGACGTCAATCATATATTCCCGGAACTTGAGAACACGGTTCGGCGGATGAATGGGGCACAGGGCCGGTTCGGATTTGAAGTCGTTGATATTTCGCTTCCGTTGGGCGCCTGGCAGCAGGTCAAGGGAGATGGGTTGCAGCTCAACGCCGATATCGCGGCGCGTGGCCTGAACAACAAACGTCAGGAACTTGGCGTCGATTTCCTGTTCTGCATTATCGATAAGCCGATCACTTACAAGGACGACAAGGTTTACACCGGCTACACCTGCTGGTGGTCGTCTCGCGGGCAGGAGAACATCATTATCTTCGGGGCGGTTTACGACAATAAACCGACCCAAGGCCCGGGGGCCGATCATCTCGTCGGCAACGCAGTGGTGCAGGGATTGACGGGCATCCTTGCCGACACCGGAACGCATGCGCGCGGGCCGAAGGATTGTCCGCTGTACTGGAATGACCAACTCGACATGAGTCTCGACATCGGCCCGCAGCGATTCGACAAAGTCTGCGAGCGCAAGCTGAAGAAAATAATACCTCAGGATCTGCCAGCATTGAAGGCTCTGCTTTCGGCCTTCGACTAGAGCTTTATGCCGGCGACATTTTCCGCTGCGCCGATGGCGGGCTGCCGTGAGCGCTCCGCGGTGATGATGCGACGTGTGTCGATGGCTCGCCTAAGGCTTCATCTCGGCGAGCTTGCGGTAGGCCATAGCCGCGGTCCGGATCAGGCGCCGCTCGCGCTTTGGGCTGAGAAATTGCAAAGGCGCCTGGGCGCCGTCTTGTTGCAGGGCGGCGGCCAGCGAATGGCCCTGGGCATCATCGTTCAGTTGGCCGAGCGATCGTTGCGCCTTGCGCAGATGTTTTAGCGCCGTCTGTTGCCGTGAAAACCGCTCGTCCGGAAACAGGTCCTCGAAGAATTCGATGGAATAGCTCAGCTTCTTGTTCAACAGCCGCAGCCGGTGGCGTTTTTTCGTGCCCATTTTTTGAAGCTTGTGGCTCTTCTTCAGAAGCTTCTCCCGCCATCCCCGCAGCCGGCCTGCGCCAAAGGCCGCGATCGGGGAGGCGCGCTCCTGAGCCGCCTGTCTGCCCTTCTTGATCGACCAGGGTCCGCTCTCCACCCATCCGGACATGGTTTCGATCAGGCGGCGATACCGCGCCGAGCGCAGCGCCCGCGTCAGTTGGCGATGGCCTTGTTCGCGCTTTTCGTTCCAGCTCCGATAACAGGAAATCGCCTGCGGCCGCGCTTTGTTGACGGCGCCGAGCCGCTCCATCGCGACGTCCAGATCGCGCACGCCGCCAAGCTGACTGTTGAGCCATTTCAGTTCGGCCTTGATCCGCATCCGCATGGGATCATCGATCATCGGCACGAAAAACAGGATCGCGGTGCGCAGCCGCGTCAGCGCGATGCGCATTTGATGCAGTGCGGTCGGATCGCCCCGGCAGGTGGCCTCGTGGCTTGCGGTCAGGTCGGAGAGATAGCGGCGCGACAGAACCCGAAATACCGTGTCGCACGCCATCTCCGGGTTCAATCGCGGAACGGGGTGACGGCGCGGCCGACCCGCCGATACGGCCGGAGCGGCGGCTTTGCTTGCTGGTTTCGGGGCTGGCATCGCTGTGCTGCGCGGTCAGGGTGAAGTCGTCATCTACAGGCTACCCTTTAGGGTTTGAGGACTGCGGCCCCGAGGATTTGCCCGGTGCGCAGTCTTGTCAGGACGTCGTTAGCCTCGGCAAGCGGGAAGGCGGTGGTCTGTGTTCTTATCCCAGCCTGCGGGACAATTTTGAGGAAATCCAGCCCGTCCTGGCGGGTCAGGTTCGCAACCGACACCAATTGGCGTTCTTCCCACAGAATGCGGTAGGGAAAGCTCGGAATATCGCTCATGTGAATTCCGGCGCAGACCACCTTGCCGCCCTTGCGCACCGCACGCAGCGCCGCCGGCACCAAGGCGCCGGCGGGGGCGTAGATGATGGCGGCATCGAGCGGGGCGTCCGGCAACTGGTCCGACGCGCCGGCCCATACCGCCCCCAGGCTGCGGGCAAAATCCTGCGCCGCGGTATCGCCGGATCGGGTGAAGGCATAGACGGACCGGCCCTGCCAGCGCGCCACCTGGGCAACGATGTGCCCGGCCGCGCCAAACCCATAGATGCCGAGCCGCTCTGCGCTGCCCGCCTTCACCAGCGAGCGCCAGCCGATCAGGCCGGCGCACAACAAGGGCGCGATCGCAACATCGTCGCCGTCCTCGCCGAGCAGGAAGGCATAGCGCGCATCAGCAATGGTATGCGTGGCATAGCCGCCGTCGCGCGTATAGCCGCTGAACAGCGGGCGGTCGCACAGGTTCTCCATGCCTTCCCTGCAGAACCGGCAGACGCCGCAGGTATATCCGAGCCAGGGGATACCGACCCGGTCGCCGATCGCATGCGTCGTGACATTGGGCCCGAGCAGGTCGACGCGGCCGACGATTTCATGTCCGGGAATGATGGGATATTTTATGCCGGGAAGTTCGGCATCGACGACATGAAGATCGGTCCGGCAGACGCCGCACGCACGGACGGTGACGCGAATTTCGCCCTCGCCGGGCTGCGGATCCTCGCGTTCTTGCATCTGCAGGGGCGCCTTCGGAGCCGCTAACACCATTGCACGCATACGGGTTTCTCCGAACGGGAGGCGGAGCCGGAAGCCGCGCCTGCCCAATCAATATACAGGTAAGCCGGCTGACCCTTGACCCCAATCAAAGTGTGAGGGGATCTCACGCCCGCGATCAAGCCTCCTTCAGCCCGAACAGGCGCGCGGCGTTGCCGCCCAAAATCGCCGCTTTCTGCCTGTCGGTGAGGGTCGTGGTCGCGAACACCTGGTCGACCGGATGCTGTTCCCAGGGGATCGGGTGGTCGGTGCCAAGCATCACCTGGCTGGCGCCGACCTGCGCCACGAGATGCCGCAACCCCTCCGCGGTAAACACCATCGCGTCGAAATGGAGCTGGTTGAGATATTCCGAGGGCTTCTTTTTCAGCACGATATTCGGACTGCAGCTCTGCGGCGACACGAAGCAGGCATGATCGCCGCGCGCGGCATAGGACGGCAGAAAGCCGCCGCCATGGGCCGCAATGATCTTCAGGCCGGGGAAGCGGTCGAGCGTTCCCTCGAAAATCAAGTGCTGCAGGGCGATCGTGGTGTCGAGCGGATTGCCGATGGTGTTCGACAGCCAGCCATTGCCACGGAAGCGCTTGGCGAGCTCCGGCGTGCTTTGCGGATGAATGAATAGAACCGCGCCGAGATCTTCGGCCTTGGCCCATATCGGGTGGAATTTCGGATCGGAGAAATCCTCCCCCAGCACGTTGGCGCCGATCGCGGCGCCGCGCAGGCCCTGCTTCCTGACCGCGGTGTCGAGTTGTTGAACGGCAAGGTCCGGGAACTGCAGCGACAGCGAGGCGAACGCTGCGAACCGGTCCGGCCGCGAGGCACAGAGCTCCGCCAGTTTCTCGTTGTTCACCTTGACGATCTCGGCGGCGATATCGCGGTCCTTGCCATACCAGAACGGATTGATCGACAGCACCTCCATGTCGATCGCCATGTCGTCCATTTCCTTCAGGCGCTGCTCGATGACGATGAAGTGCTCCGGCACGCCCTTGACCGGCGGCAGCACCTTGTCGGCCCCGTCACCCATAAGGGTGATGGCTTCATGAAAATAGCAGTGGGAGTGGACATCGACGGTCAACACGCGTTTGCCGTTGATCTTGACCGGCAGGCGCGGGGCCCGCGGTTGCGTGTGCGCCGCATCGAGCAGGCCGCAACTGCAGAACGCGATCCCCGTTGCGGCGGCAGTTTTCAAAAAGTTTCTGCGGGTGGTCATTTGGTGCCTCCCTTGAAGCGTTAGACTTGGCGTTTCCTTTTTGGCCGGTCGATGGCATCGCCGGCCTTTTTCTTGCGCAGGCAGATTGCCAAGCCGGTGGCGAGAGGGCAATCATCCCTAAAACGGATCGCGGCCGGGAAATCCGGAAAACGCCATCCAATCAATTCAGTGGGGGAATTCCTGGTATGCGCTTGTTTCATTCGCTGGCCGCAGCGCTCGCGCTGCTCTTGAGCTCGAACGCGGTCGCGCAGACGCCCTATCCGGACCACCCGATCAAGATGATCGTGCCGCTGGCGGCCGCGAGCGCGGTCGATGTCGCCGCTCGAATCGTGACGCAGAAGATGGCCGAGAACATGGGTCAGCAGATCGTCATCATCAACCAGCCGGGCGCGTCGGGCTTGATCGGCGCCGAACAGGTCGCAAGAGCCGAGCCTGACGGTTACACGATCGGCGGCTTCAACGACAGCATTATGACCATGGTGCCCAACCTGCAGTCCAACATGCGTTGGGACATCCTGAAGGATTTCGCGCCGGTGTCGCTGGTCGCGACGGTAGAGTGGGGCCTGATCGCGGGCAACAAGACGCCCTACAAGAATGCGGCGGATCTGATCGCGGCGGCCAAGGCCGCGCCCGGCAGTATCGATTATGGCTCTGGCGGTCCGGGCAGCCCGCAACATCTGGCGATGGCGATGTTCGCCTCGAGCGCGGGCATTTCGCTGATGCATGTGCCCTATAAGGGCGCCACGCAGGCGGCGACCGACGTCGCCGCCGGGCAGATTCCGGTCGGCTTCCAGGGCCTGGGGACCGTCGCAGCGCTGGTGCGCAGCGGCCAGCTCAGGCTGATCGGGGTCACCACCGCGAAGCGGCTGCCGCAATTCCCTGACGTGCCGACGGTAGATGAATCCGGTCTGCCCGGGTTCTTCTTCAACTCCTGGTTTGCGATGATGGCGCCGGCCGGAACGCCAAGGGACATCGTTGCCCGGCTGAACGCCGAAACGCTTAAGGCGCTGGCTGATCCGGAGGTTCGCGGGAAGCTCGAGAATTTGGGTTTTTCGGTGCGCGGCAGCTCGCCCGAGGAACTGGGTGCGATGACGCGCGAGCAGCTCGCCAAATATGCGCGCGTGATCAAGGAAATGGGCATCACGATCGAATAGACCGCCGGTCGGCGACCGGCGGCCTATACCGCGACATCCGCTCAGGTGCAGGCGTGCCGGAGGCGTCGTGCCTGCACCTGTGACCGCATCCTCTGGATGTTAGCATCATTGCTCGCTACTCCTGCTGCCGGGGCCGTCGTCTAAAATTATCGTCCAATCGTCCGCATCGCCACAGCCGCGACATCAGCACCCCGCAATAGAAGGTTCCGAACGCTTGTTCCGCCATGAAGTTTCGCTAATCTGAGCCGCTGGATGGAAGGAAGCTACGGGTGTCTTGTCTGGTCTGTCTATCGACCCTGAAGGCAGGCGATCTGTATTGCTCGTCCTGCGGGGCGGTCGTCCCGGAACACCCCCCCAAGCCGCAGGCCGCGGAAGTTCGCGGCCGAATCGCCGGCGAACGCAAATACCTCACCGTCCTCTGTGCCGATCTGCAGCGCTCGACCGATTTGATCTCGGAACTCGATCCGGAGGCGGCCATTTCGCGATTGGAGCCGGCGCTGATCGCCATGCGTACCGCTGTCAGGCGCAACCGCGGGATCGTCAGCAAGGAGGGGGGCGACGGGCTGATCGCGCTGTTTGGCGCCCCGCACGCCGACGACAATCATGCCGTCATGGCTTGTCACGCCGCCGTCGAACTGGTTCGCCGCATCAAGCTCTTGAACGACCCGGCGCTTCAGGTCCGGGTGGGCGTTCACTCCGGCTATGTGGTCGCACACGTTATCGAGGCCGACTTCTCCTCGATCTATGAGGCGGGGGGTCCTGCGGTGCATCTGGTCAAGCGGCTGGAAAGCGCCGCGCAGGCCGGACAGATCGTGGTGTCGGAATCCTGCCAGAACCTGTCCGCGGGATTGGTGCGTTTCAACGCGCTCGCGCCGAAGCGGCTGGAGGGATTTTCCGCGCCGGTTCCCTGCTATGAGCTCGCCGAGATCAGCGGACTGACGCGCTGGCGCGCCCGCTCGAGCAAGGGGCTCTCTTCGTTCGTCGGCCGCGCGGACGAGATTTCCCTGCTCGAGCAGGCGGCGCGGGATGTCGGCTCGTCCGGACAGATCATGGCGCTGGTGGGGACGGCCGGGATTGGAAAATCCCGAATGGCCCACGAACTCGTCGGCACCTTGCGGCAGGACGACTGGCAGGTGCTGGAAGCGGAATGCAACCCGCTCGAGCAGGCCGTTCCCTATGCGCTATTGAAGAAGCTGCTGCGGAACGTGCTGCAGGCGGGCAACCTCAACCCTTCGGATCAGCCTGAATTTTCCGAAGGCGATGCGCTGCCGCATTCCGATCTCTGGCCTGCCGCACTATGTGCCGTGCTCGACCAGCCGGTCGGTGATCCGCGCTGGCGCGAGCTCGAGCCGCTGCTGCGGCGGCGCGCGATCACCGACGCCGCGCTCTACACGGTCGACAAGGTGATTTCGACGCGCCCGACCATTCTGTTGCTGGAGGACCTGCACTGGATCGATGGCCAAAGCGAGACCGCCATCGAGGCCTTGATGTCGCTTGCCGCAAGCCGCCCGCTGCTGGTGCTGCTGACCTGGCGGACCGAGAATACGCCGGGATGGCTGGCGGGACTCGATGTTCGCCGGATCTGGCTGCGCTCGCTCGATCTCGCCTCGGCCAACGCCTTGCTCGACGACCTATTTGGTGCCGGAGCCAGTTTCAACGCGCTCAAGGCCCATGTGCTGCGCCACACCGGTCAGGTCCCGCTTTTCATCGAGGAAGTCGCCCGGCAATTGATCAATCGCGGAATTCTGGAGACCGATGCCGGCCGCTTTGCCAGCAAGGCTCCCTGGGATGCGCTGGAAATTCCGCCGACGGTGCAGGGGGTCATTTCGTCCCGGATCGATCGATTGCCGAAGGAGGACAAAGCCCTTCTCCAGCTCGCCGCCGTGGTCGGGCCGCGGGTTTCGGCCCATCTGCTGACGACGGTGACCGGCATGCCGGCGGTGCAACTGCAAAGCCGGCTGTGGTCGCTGGAGATCCTGGATTTTCTGGTGGAGTCGCGATGGATTGCGTCCTCCGACTATGAATTTGCCCACGATTTGATCCGCGAGGTTGCCTATGATTCGATCCTGCGGCCCCAACGCGAGGAGCTGCACCGCCGGATCTTGGCGGCCCTGGAGGCCGGCTCCGCCGGCCGCGAGGAGGACGTCGCGGAAGCGCTCTGCCACCACGCCGTCAAGGCGCAGGACTGGGTGAAGGCGGACCGTTACGGGCACCTGGCCGCGAAAAAGGCGTTCGCAAGGTCGGCGTTTCGGGATGCCACGGGATACTACCGGATTGCGATGGACGCGGTCGAAAAGCAGCCGCCGTCGATCCAGCGCGAGCAGCGGGCGATCGACCTGCGGATCGAGGCCCGGCTTGCCTATGCTCCGCTGGGAGGCATCGAGGAATGGTTCGGTCTTTGTCGCGATGCACAGGCGCGCTCCGAGAAAATCGGGGACGAACAGCGACGGCTGGCATCGACCGTCGCCAAGGCGGTGGCGCTGAATTTCTATGGACCGCCCATTGAAGCCATCACCGAGGCCGAGCAGGCTGTCGCGCTGGCCCACAAATTGGGCGACACAGCCTGGCTCAGCTACGCCGAGTATGTCCACGGTCAGGCCTTTTTCATCGCCGGGCGCTATCGGGACGCGGAGCTGCTTCTAAATCAGGCCAGCGCGCGGCTCGCCAGCGCACCGGAAAACGTCCCGCCGGGAACCACGGGGTCAAGCCTTCTCGTGCTCTGTCAAATGATGAAAGCCATCGTTTGCGCGTCGACGGGCGACTACGACGAATCCGAGCAGTGCTCCCGGCAGGGGAGCAAACTCGCCCGGAAAAACGATCGGCCTTACGACATCATCGCGGCCGATTATGGCCGCGGCATTGTAAAAATGAGCCATGGCGATTTCGATGAGGCGGAAACGGCCCTCAATGAAGCCGCGATGCTGTCGCGCGAGAACGAGGTCCGGCTGTTCTTGCCCCTCGTGCTGTGCGCGCTCGGAAACCTCTATCTTCAGCGGGGACAGCCAGCGAAAGCAAGCGACATCCTGATTGAAGCAAAGCGCGAAGCCGAGGCGCTCAGTCAGTCGGGGGGCATCTTGCTCGCATCGGCCTATCTGGCTTCCGCATGTGCGCAACTTGGAGATGTTCCGCGCGGGTTGGAAATCGCCCGCGCCAGTCAAGCGGTGGCGAAGCAGAAGGGCTATCAAGTGATCGAAGCGTTGGCCCTTCTTTCAGAGGCCGGCATTCTGTCCATGCAGGGCGCGTCCGCCACCGGGGAGGCGATCGCCCGACTTGAGCGAACGATTGAAATCGCCACCAGGCTTGGGACCAGACCCTTGCTGGGGACGGCAAAGGGAATACTGGCCCGCTTGTTGGCCGCCTCGGGCCGGAAGTCCGAGGCGCAAGACGAATTGCTCCAGGCGATAGACCTTTTTGCCAAGTCCAAAATGACTGCCCAACTCGAACGTGCTAAAGCAACGCTCTCCAAGTTCTCGGACTTATGACATATTTCATGCCGCGGCATGTTAAGCCGCTTTTTAGGGGAGTAAAAACATGGCTTTGGTCTATGGCGGAAAATTTGAGCAAATAATGAGTGAGTCCTGCAGCCCCAAGAAGGTCGGTGCAACGGCAAAGAAATTTGTGAAACTGGAAAAGCAGCACGGGGCCTATGCCTTTGGCAAATTTGCCAAACACTTTCTCCCGAAACCTGATGAATTTTCAAACTGGAGCAAGGATTCGGGCGCGGTACCGGACCATATCCAAAAGCGCATCACCGAAATCATCTCCACCAATCTCAGGTCCAAGACGCCGATGCCGATGATGCTGAAAGTCGGCGAAAACGTTGATGCGTCCCACGATCTGCACGTCAAGACGTTTGCTCATAAGGGCCACATCTACATCGGCGTGCACATGCTCTGCCCAAATACGTCGCTGAAATGAGGGTTGCCCGCGGGCCGCATATGGCGGTTCCGCTGCAGGAGTTCTAACGGCCGTGCCTCAGGACAAGACGGGAGACAGCGGATTTCCGAGCAGCAAGCTTGCGGTGCTGCGCAAGCATCCGATGTTCTCCGAACTTGAGCCTGCGGCACTCGACCAGCTTTGCCGCTACGCCAAGCATTCGATGCTCAAGCGCGGCACCACGATCGCTTCCCGGGGCGATCCCGGCAACAGCCTGATCGCGGTGATCAGCGGCACCGTGAAGATCAGCGTCTCCTCCGCCGATGGCCGCAGCGCGATTTTGAACCTGATCGGTCCGGGGGAGATTGTCGGCGAGGTCGCGGTGCTCGACGGGTTGGCGCGGACCGCCGACGTTGTCGCCAATACCAATTGCGAGATTTTTGTCATCGACCGCCGCGACTTTCTTCCCTTTGTGCGAAGCCAGCCGGCACTGGCGATGAAGCTGATCGAACTGTTGTGCACGCGGCTGCGCTGGACCAGCGACCAGGTCGAAGAGGTTATCCTGCAGAACCTGCCGGGCCGGCTCGCCAGCGCGCTGCTGCGCCTGACCGACAAGCACAAACTCGCGCCTGGAGGCCGGACCATCGCCATCACCCAGCAGGAAATCAGCGAGATGGTCGGCATGACCCGGGAAAGCATCAACAAGCAGTTGCGGGCCTGGGCCGGGCGTCACTGGGTCCGGCTCGAACACGGCGCGATCGTCGTCCTCAATGCCGAGCCGCTGCGGGCGCTGACCGAGGCCGGAGGGGGAAGCGAAGGCGATTAGGGCGCGGCCCCGCGCGCCGCGTCGCGATTTCTTGAATATTTTCCAAATGTTTGCCGCATCCCCTGTGAACCAGTTCACATCTGCTTCGCGCGCCTTGCGCTAGTCACGGCGGTGCAGGTCCGAAAGGAGTGGAGGCATTGATGGGTGGCTTTTTCAGGCAGTCGGGCGAATTCATCGGCGACATTTACCGAAACTGGGGCATCGGAATCTTTGCCTTGCCCGTCCTCATCGTCATCGCGCTGGTTGGGCTGGTGCTGAGCCGGCCATCCGCGTCCCACTGGATGTCGGACGTCGTTCCAACCAAGCATGCCACCTCCAGTGCATCGCCGGGCGCCGCTTCGGCGCACCTTGCGCAGCCACAAGCGACAAGCGGGACCATCAGGGCCAATTGACCTGGGCGCTCTATCCGGCTGCGAGGTTGGCGCCGCGTTCGATCGTGAATTCGACGTCGATCAGCCCGCGCGAATGATTCATGTCCGATTGCGAGATCAGAAGCGTGAGGTCCTTGCCCCTGAGCGACGCAAGCACCTCGGACAGGCGCTCGGACAGCGCCGGCGCGATGCCCTCGAACGGTTCGTCGAGCAGCAGGCACTTTGTGCCGATGCCAAGCGCGCGGCCAAGCGCGACCAGTTTTTGCTGGCCTCCGCTCAACGACAACGCCTTGCGGTGCCGCATCTCGGCGAGCTCGCCGATCACCTCATAGACGAAGTCGAGCCTTGCCTTGCGGTCGAGGTGCCGCGCGACCCATAGCGGCAGCAGGATGTTTTCCTCGACCGTCAGTTGAGGCACCAGCCCGCGGTCTTCCGGCATATAGCCGATCCCGAGCGCCGCGCGGGCGTGGCGCGGGCACGCCGACAGATCGGTCCCTTCGAACCGGACGGCGCCTTGCGCGGGCTTGAGATGACCCATGATGGATCGCATCAGGGTGGTCTTGCCGGCGCCGTTGCGGCCGACCAGGCTGACCATGGCGCCCGTTGCCACTCGCATTGAAAAGCCGCGCAGCGCCGGCATCGACGCAATCTCGACCACCAGATGATCGATCTCGAGCAACGGCACCGAGGCGTTCATCGCGCGCCCCCGGTGACATAGCGCCGCACCTGCGGATCGCTCAGGACATCGCGCGGACTGCCGTCGGCGAGGATCCGGCCCTGGTAAAACGCCAGCACCCGGTCGGCGTAGCGGCCAACGATCTCCATATCGTGTTCGACGAAGACGATGGTTGCAGCATCGGGTGCCACGGCATGGATCACGCGATCCATGGTGGCGAATTTCTCCTCCGCCGAAACGCCGGAGGTCGGCTCGTCCAGCAGCAGCAGTTTTGGCCGGCGAACCAGCGCCATGGCGATGTCGATCAATTTGCGCACCCCGCCCGCGAGTTCCGAGATCGGCCGGTCGGCCAGATCGGCGAGGCCAAACCGCCCCAGCAATTCAAGCGCCTTGTCGCGGCGGCCTTGCGCCTCCGCCGGCGCGAGCAGCGAAAGGGCGTGCCCGCGCGCGCCGGAAACGGCCACGGCGAGATTTTGGGCTGCGGTCAACTCGATGAACAATTGCGGAATCTGAAACGACCGGGAGATTCCGAGCCGGGCCACGTTTCTTGGCGAGCGGCGGCCGATATCCATCCCGTCGAGCGCGATCCTGCCGGAATCGGGCTTGAGGTAGCCGGTGACCAGGTTGACGAAGGTGGTCTTGCCCGCGCCGTTGGCGCCGATCAGGCTGACCTTCTGGCCGGCCGCGATATCGAAATTGAGGGCGTCGGCGGCGACCAGCGCGCCAAAGCGCTTTTCGAGACCGCGCACGGCAAGCAGCGGGGTCACTGCGCCGCCTCGTTTTGCGCCGCGACCGCCGTCGCCGCCGCCGGCTCAATCCTCTTGTGCCGTGATCCGACCCAGAGTGAGCCGATGCCGCGCGGCAGAAACAGGATGACGGCGAGCAGGAACATGCCAAGCACAAGTTGCCAGGTATTGGGAAGGTAAAGGTTCGAGAACGAACGAACCAATTCAAGCGCCAGCGAAGCGACGAACACCGCGGCAACGCTCTGATAACCCGCGAGCACGGCGACAAAGACGAATTCGCCCGAGGTGGTCCAGTAAGCGAATTGCGGATCGATGTGCCGTTGCGCCATCAAGGCGAACGCGCCGCCGGCGCCGGCGAAGGTGGCCGCGATCGCGAAGTTGATGGTGATCACCCCCTTGGCGGAGATGCCAAGATACTCGACGCGCAAATCGTTTTCGCGCACCGCAAGGCTTGCAAGCCCGAGCTCGGAGCGAAACAGGATCGTCGCCGCGATGCCGGCAAGCCCGGTCGTGACCACCGAAACCGCATAGAGCATAAAGTCCGCCTCGCGCGGATCGATGAAAACCATGCCGAACAGGCTCGGCCGTCCGACATTGAAGCCATCGGACCCGCCGAGCGCAGTGGTCTTGACCAGCGCGCCATAAAACACCATCGACAACGCGAGCGTCAGCATGCCGAAGAAGATGCCCCTGTAGCGTGCGATCAAGGGACCGATCACCAGACCGAGGACGCCGCCGCATGCGGCGCCGATGGCCGTTTGCGCCGCCGCATCGGTGAGGCCCGAGGCGTTGGCGATCAGGGCGACGCCGTAGCCGCCCGCCGCATAGAACAGGCCCTGGCCGAACGACACATTGCCGGTGCGCGCCAGGATCACGATGCCGAGCGCGATCAGGGCGTTGGAGGCGGCAATGGTCGCAAGCGACAGCGTCCAGGTCGGAAGCAGGCGGCCGCACAGCGTCGCCAGCACCACCAGCAAGATCATGACGAGAGGGCGCAGGCGGGTATGTTGCATCAGATTCGCCTTGCCGTCTCGCGCTCGAACAGGCCCTCGGGGCGAAACATCAGTACAGCGGCCATGATCAGATAGATCATGAACAATTCCGCCTGCGGCATCAGGTGCACGGAGGCTGCGCGCGCGAGCCCGACCAGGACCGCGCCGACGGCTGCGCCCTCGACGCTACCGAGACCGCCGATCACCACGATGGCAAAACTCAGGATGATGACATCGGAGCTCAGGCCGGGCTGCATCGAGATTTTGGGCGCGGTCAGTGCGCCGCCGAGGGCGGCCAACAGCACGCCGAAGGCAAAGGCTGTCGCGTAAACCCGGTTGACCCGGACCCCCATGCTGACGCTCATTTCCTCGTTGTGGATCACGGCCAGCACGATCTTGCCGGCGATCGTGCGATTTAATCCGAACCACACCGCAAAGCCGATCGCCGCGCAAATCGGTATCAGCACCAGATCGTAGCCGACGTAATAGAGGCCTGCGAATTCCACGTTGCCGAACAATTCATAAGGCTGCGTCGCATAGATCGGATTGACGCCCCAGATCAACTTGGTGACGTCCTCGAGAATAAGAAACACCGCATAGGTCACCAGCAGCAGCACCACTTCGTCGCGGCTATAGAACATTTTCAAGAGACCACGTTCGAGCAGCAGCCCGACGGCGGACGCGATCAGGGCAACCGACACGAGCATCGCGACAAAGCCTGCGCTCGGCGGCAGATTGTACGCCGCCGCTAGCGTCACCGCAGTCGCCGCGATGTAAGCGCCCAGCGCGTAGAAGCTGCCATGGGCGATGTTGAGAATCTTCAGCACGCCGAACACCAGCGTCAACCCCAAGGCAACGATGAAAAGCCAGGAAGCCTGGATCAGCCCGTCGAGAATAATCGTCAGAAAGAAGTTCATGGCTATCTCTTCGTGCGGAAACGGCGCGAGTTTTGATACTCGCGCCGCTTCAGTCCTGCCCCAAGCGACATGCGCCTCAGTACACTTGTTCAATCACACTTGTTCAATCACACTTGGTTCAATCACACTTGGCGCCCTGCATGCCGCCCTTGATCCAGTCGATCGACTTCACGCCCGGAGGCGGATTGACGCATTCGGCGGGGAAGTACTTGATATCGACGAGGTCGACCCGCTTCAGGTCCGGATTATATTTGGTGCGGCTGATGGCGATCGGCTGGATGGCCTGATGGCCGTCGGCAAGCTTCATCTGGATGAGGCCGCCGGGCGATTGCCATTCAAGGCCGGTCATCGCGGCCACCAGTTCATCGGTCGAAGGTTTTTTGCCGCCATTCTTGGCCATGGCCTTTTCGACCGCGCTCTTGAGCCCGAGAATCGACTGCGCGATGCGGTAGGCGGCCTGAACCGGATAGACGCCGTTGACCTCCTGATAGCCTTTGAAGAACCAGTCGTTGACGGGCGATTTCTGCGACATCAACCCGTAGGCGCCGCGCGCGCCGATGATGGTGCCGTCGGGCATCTTGTCGCCGAGCGGCGGCAGCACGTGATCGGCAGCCGAGAGCACGAGCTGGCTGCGCTTTTGCAAGCCCCGGGGTGCGGCCTGCAAGATGAAGGCCTGCAGATCGCCGCCCCACAGGCTCGAATAGACGACGTCGGAGCCGGCGCTGACCAGCGCTGAGATTTCGGTGCCGTACTGGCCCGCGCCGAATTTTGGCAACAGGTCGGTCTGGAGTTTTGCGCTGGGATAAAGCTGTCCGGCCGCGGCGACGAAGTCGGCCCTGGAGTCCTGGCCCCAAGCGTAGTCCTGGTTGATCGCCGACAGCGTGTCCATCTTGATGTTGTTCGCCTTCATGTACCGGATGAGGCCGACATTATCCATGGTGGCGTGGGCTGCGGTGCGGAACACATAATTGTATTTCGCCTCCTCGAAGATGCGCGGTGTGCCGCAATCCATCAGCACCAGCATCTTTTTCAGTTCCTCGGCGATCGGCGCCACCGCGAGACAGTCGCCGGAGCCGATATAGCCGAGCACGACATCGACATTGTCGCGCTCATAGAGGTTGCGCAGCTCCTGGACCTGCTTGGTCGCGCCGCCGTTCTCGTCGATGACGACCGGCTCGATCTTCATGCCGCCGAAGCCGACCTTGTTGTAAGGCGCGGGCGCCGCGCCTTTGTTCAACTGGTCGATGACGAACTGGCCGCCGTTGCGGGCCGGGACGCCGAAACTATCGGCGGCAGGCCCGGACAGGAAGGTCACAATGCCGAGTTTGAAGCTGTCCTCCGCGGACGAAGGTGCTGCCAAGGCCAACGTCGCCACGGTAGCTACGGAAAATAATGCGACGGAGCGGCTAATCCGCGAAAAGCGGTCCATGATTTTCTCCCCTTGATTGCCGGCGTGAAGCCTTGAGCGTTTTTGTCCCGCGCCGGTTGCCCCGGCGTCGGCGGTTTGGAAGCGAGTTTAGGCGGGCTTTCCCGGCGCGTCCACATAGCTTTGGCAGCGCTCGAGAAGCTGGCTATACTGCTTTGGGCTGAGGGCGAGGTCCGTCTGGACGTGCGGCGTCGTGACCGTCTCGAATTCGGCGATTTGCCACAAGATTGTGCTTCCGGACAGGCCTCGACATGGCGGCAGAAATCCGATCTCTCACGGGCGTGCGGGGGATCGGGGCCGCCCTGATCGTGATCTATCATTTCGGCAAGATCCGTCTCGACTGGATTAATCCGATATGGCCCATCCCGCATGGCTATATGGCGGTCGATCTGTTTTTTATGCTCAGCGGCTTCGTCATCGGTCTCGGCTACCGGAATGCCTTTGCCGAGCAGTTTTCAAAGAACTACGGCGCCTTCCTGATCAAGCGGGTTGCGCGGCTCTATCCGGCCTACATCGCGATCAGCATTTTGTATGTTTTGAAGCTGGCGTTCGGCCTCGCGGGCGAGGAAACGCTGTCGCGCTTCGGCCGCTACGATGTCATCGGCAATTTGCTGATGCTGGGCGGGTGGGGCCTGCATATCTATCCGCTGATCGGGGTGGCGTGGGCCGCGAGCGCCGAGCTCGGGTCCTACATTCTGCTGCCGCTATTGATGAAGGGCACGCTGCAGCGTGGCATCATCAGCTGGAGTTTTTGCGTGCTGGCGTCGATATTCGCCATCTATGCGATCGCCGTCAGCGGCCTCGGCTATAGCGGGCCGCTCGACGTCGTCGAAACGACGTCGCTCTATCCGCTGCTGAGAGCAGTTGCAGGTTTCACGTTTGGATTGGCAACCTATCGGTATGCGGAAAACCTCGATCGGCTGACGGCGAAGAGCCAGGACGCGTTTCTCATCGTCACGCTCGTTGCCCTCGTCGTTGCCGCCTGCGCCACGACAAACGACTTTCCGGTATATTTCCTGCTGATTCCGCTGATCGCGATCTTGTCGCGTGACGGCCGCCTTGCCCTGCTGCTGTTTGGCAACAAATTGGTCTATCATCTCGGCGTGATCTCCTATTCGATCTATCTGCTTCATCCGCTTTTCATCAGATTTACCGCGCTGTCATCCCGGCACTTCGGCGCGACGCCGCTTGCTTACACCATTTGCTCGCTGGTCAGTTTTGTCGTGATCTGGGGCCTGTCGTATCTGAGCTATCGCTTCGTCGAAATTCCCGGCCGCAACCTGATCACGGGACTATTGTTGGCGAAACGAGATGGCGCTGTGACCGCCCCCGCGCCGTCGTCGCCTACCGGGTAAATGCTTCGAAAATATCCCGTCCGAATTTTGTCGCGCCCTCGGGCAGGAAATGGCCGTCGTGAGGCGAATCATCGTTCGAAACCAGAATGCTGTTTGGCGTTGAACGCACGACGGCTTCCTGGGCGGATCGGACGGCGCTGTTGTCGGCGGGCGTTCGCCCCCAGATCGTGAATATCTTGCCGATGATAAGTTTTGTCGAATCGTCGCCCCAACGCTTGCGCGCCGCTGCCGACCATTCCTTGAGATTTTCAAGATAGCGTTCGGCGACCCTGCCGCCTTCCCAGGCGTCCGACTCGCCCTGCATCCAGATGATGGCGCGAACGGCGGGAATTTTTCCCTGTCTCTGCAAAATCTGTTTCGCATTCAAGATGGCGGTTTCCGTCTGATCGAAAAGCTCGCCCTTGCTGGATGGACACCAATCGGCGAGCCGGGGGCTTTCCGCCAGTTGCGAGCTGCCGATCCCGAACTTGACGATGTAGAGCTCCCTGGTCGGAAACGCCTTGCGCATCAGGAAGGAAAACTCGGCCTCCGGTCCCCAATTGCCGGGCGCGCCGCCAATCTGTCCTCGGACCGGCTGCAATGAGTTGATCCCGGCTTCGTACACGACAAAGCACTTGTTCTCGCAATCCCAGATTTGCACGCCGGCATCGCGCACATTGTGACTTGGCACATTTTGCAGCGTCGTGTTGGCGTTGACCTGAATGTTCGACTGCCCCGCAAACACAAAGATGTCGGCGATGCCGCTGTCGTCTGACAACGCCGGCGATGATGCCAGGCCTGCGAGGGCCACCAGGAATGAGCGGCGCGCGATCATTCTGGTATTCGATTATTCAAGACAGACGACGGGCCCTTCATTTCGAAGGATTATATTGGAACGCCGCGCGGCGATCCAAACTTCAAAAACTTGTCTGGCGGGAAATTGCGATGGAAATCGCGTGAATGTGAATTCGCTGCGAAATCCGCTTTGCCCTCATTCGCCGCGGCACATGCCACGGCAGCCACAGCGACACTTCCGGAATGTAGGTGACGAACACCAAGACCAGGAACATCACCGCATGGAACGGCCAGATCGTGTGGGGGGGGGGCGAAGAGACTTTTTTCCTAGCCCCACGCCTATGTGACAAGTATTTGAAAAAGTTGTTCGCCGAAGGCTAAAAAATTCTGAGAGATCATCCTGTCTCGAAATTGTTCGCTGAACTAGGGTGGGTTCGACAGAATGGCGCTTTAGCCGCACCATTCGCTATGGCTCGGTAGAATCGGTTCCGCTGTTCGCGACGCGAAAGTCTTCGAACTCGCTACGTTCGGCGAATACTTACCAAGGGGAGGGGGACCATGACCACCAAACATCTTCGCATTGCGGCCATCATCGCGGTTCTGTTGCCGTTTGGCGCCGGAGGATTGGCGAGCGGCCAGTCGCCGGGCAAGGGCGCAGAGATCGGCATGAAGTTTCCCGACCACTTCCCGGTGATCCGAAACTTCTATCTCGGCAATCCGGTGATTGGCTTTGGCTCCGATATCGGCCGCGTCGAGCACGTCCCAGTGATCTTCCTCCACGGCAACAACGACACTCCGTTCGCGACCGCCTGCAACCCCTTTGGGCGCATCCAAGCCTTCGCGCAATTCTTCCTCGATCACGGCTACCACCCGAGCGAGCTCTGGGGGCTGGGTTATCAAGGCGATCAGTGCGACCTGGCGCAGGACAATACCCGTCGCTCGGGCATCTCGCACACGACTGCTGCGGCGGTGCCGATGCTGCGCGAATTCGTGCAGGCGGTCCTCGACTTCACCGGCGCCAAGCGCGTCGACATCGTCGCCCACAGTCTCGGCGTCACCGTGGCGCGGGAATGGATGCTGCAGGACAATGCTTATCGCAAGGTGCGGGCGCTCGTCGCCATCGACGGACCCAATCACGGCATCATTGACTGCTCGCCCAGCCCGGCCAATTTCTACCAGCTGGCGAGCGGCGGCGGCTTCACGCCGAGCAGCGCGGTATGCGACGAGTACGGTTCCGACCACACTCAGTTGCTCACGGTACTGAACGCCGCGGGGGAGACGCCGGGTCCCACTCATTACCTGGTAATCCGCAACAAGCCGGGAACACCCGACTTCGTCTACAACAGCCTGCCGGACGGCGTCTTCCCCGGCGTTCCCGCCGAGGATCGCGACGGCAACCCGCATGATTTCACCGCCAGCACCGGTCTCGCCGGCGCTGAGACAATCGACCTTGTCGGCCAGGGGCAATTCGACCCGATCCTCGCCACCAGCCATCTCGGGATCCTGAACTCTCCCGACACGCGCAACGCCGCACTGCGGTTCTTGACCTCGTTACCAGGACGGGCCGATCAGGAGGGCGAAGAATAGAGCAAGGTCCTCGCGCGCGCGTGAATCAATTTATGAACACGCGGCCTAGCTAGCCGGAGCAGATTAAGGATGGCCTCGGCCGCATGCCCGCTGTGGGTCAAAAGCGCCGTTTTGACCTCGGGCCTGCCATTTCCGGTCTACCCCAATCAACGGACATCGCGAGACCGGCCCGACCGGTCCGGTTCGTGCCAACAGGCGACATCAGCTTGGAACGAAAGAGGCCGCCAACTGAGGCGGCCTCATTAATCCTAGACGCAATTTTTGTTACTTCAACGCCAGGCTGCTGCAATACCATGGGATTTCATTGGGTCTCCAACCGGTTATCAGTCCGGCCTCCGTGCACTCAGCGTAGGTTTTGTAGTTGCCTACGTTTCTGCACGTTGGCGACAACGCTGGCCAACCAGACCCGGAGCATCCGTGCCAAGGGGCGTCGCCGTACCTAAAGCTTGTTACGCAACCACCGACGCAACTGCCAGTGGCATTTGCAAGCTTGGCAAGCTTCGCGGATACCGACTCAGGCGCCGATGGCGTTTGAGTGGTTTGCGATGTCCGGCGTGACACGGTGCTACGGGCAACCGCGCTGTGCTTCGGCCTGGTTACTTGCTTCGGCGCTTCGACCATGATGCTAGGAAGCGAGGTGGCGGAGCCTGTTGCGGTTTGCGACATTGCCGTGCCGCTTAGGCCGCACAGCAGTTCAATCGATAAGACAGCGACAGCTGGGCTTGCAACGAAGAGTGACGAAAACCTCACGCCTATGTCCTCCCAAAACTGGGACGGGCATGCCATCCCGATACGCACGGTAGCACATATTCAACTGGCCAAAATTCGAATTAGCACACTTCAAATTCAGCTTAGGACACTTGGGGTTAAATACGGACAGTACCCGCCGCCCCATAGGAGCGCATCGTGATCTTGGGCCAATCGGGAACATGACGCGGTTCGCTTGGGCTGATGTCCGAGAAGGGTCAAAACCGGCCCTGACGGCCCCGAAACGCCACTTCCGGTCTACCCCAAGGAACGGACATCATGAGACCGGCCCAGTTGGTCCGGTTCGTATCATAAGCAGACACCATCCGCATGGCGGGGTCGCGCCTTAATAATCGGGCCCGATTATTGCAGACATAATGATGACCGCCGGCATAGGCTTGCTGGCCGCGATGGGGCAGCGATCCTTGAGAGGGAGCGGCGTATGGTAAGTAAAGATCACATCGTGATGCGACGTGTGGCATCGACCATCATTGAAAGGAGTATTTCATGAAAAAGGCGTTTTTCGTTTCCTGCGCGGCTTTGGCTGTGCTCGCAGCGCCCGCGTTCGCCGAAGAGCTGACCGGCACCTTGCAGAAGATCAAGGACTCCGGCACGATCACGATCGGCTATCGCGAAACGTCGATGCCGTTTTCATACATCGACGACAGTCAGAACCCGATCGGTTTCGCCTTGGATATTTGCGACAAGATCGTGGATGAGGTGAAAGCGACGCTGAAGCTCGACAAGCTGAAGATCGAACTCACTCCCGTGTCGTCGTCGACACGTATTCCGCTGATCGGCAACGGCACCATCGACCTCGAATGCGCCTCGACGACGAACAATCTGGAGCGCGAGAAGCTGGTGGCGTTCACGCATACTTATTTCCTCACTGCCAACCGGTTCGTTGCCAAGATGTCGAGCGGGCTCAAAACCATCGACGACCTCAAGGGCAAGACGGTCGCCTCGACTTCGGGTACGTCCAACATCAAGGAACTCTTTGAGGCAAATACGTCGCGCCACCTCGGCATGACGATCCTAACGTCGAAGGATACCGCAGAAGGCTTCCTTTTGGTCGAGACCGATCGTGCCGACGCCTATGTTATGGACGACATTCTGCTCGCCGGCTTGGTGGCGAGTTCAAAGACTCCGCCAGCCTATGCGATCTCGACGGACGAATTTGCCGTTCCAGAGCCCTATGGCATCATGCTGCGGCGGGACGATCCTGTGTTCAAGGCCGTTGTCGACCGGGCAACCACCAAACTCTATACCAGCCCTGCGATGGCAGCGCTTTATGCTAAATGGTTCACTTCGCCCATCCCGCCGAAGGGCATCAATTTCAATTTCCCCATGACGCCTGAGATGCAAAAGGCCTTCGCGCATCCAAACGACAGCGGCGATCCCAAGGCTTACTGATCTCGGCGAGAACCTCGGTAAATGTCACCCGGTGCGACAAAATTTGTCGCACAGTGTCGCACAGCACCGGTTTGTTCTCGTTATTTTTGGGATAAGCCTTGAAGGCTTGATAGTTTGCGCACGAACGCGTCTCCACGGGAATTCCCTGCCAAAGAATATAACAGGGAAATTCGAGGCGAGAAACCGCTGTGCTGCAGCGACTTTTCTATCTTCCGTCCGCGGACTGTCAGTGAATTTATTTCACGGAACAGGGAAATTTTTCTGCAGTATCACGGAATTTAAACCGACAAGCGCGCATGTCGTAGCAATGTCTGCTTTAGAAGCAAAAGCAGTCATCGTACGATCTCAACACCACGTCCGTTCCGGGTCAAACTCGGCCCTCGGACCGCAACAGAGCTAGGTCCGTTCACCTCCTTATAGCGGACTTGCGGTGACAGAACCGGCATGACCGGTTCGCGCCATGAGCGGAAGTCGCGCTCATTCGACCGACGTCGTCGGCCGAAGTGACGGTCGCGCGACGCGAATAAAGCTGACGGTTTGGACCGGTCTTTCAGTCACATTGCCTAGTTACGTCTTAGCCGACGCCCCAGGCCAGCGCCAAAGCAGCATCCTGTCGGCTAATCCGAGTGCATTGAAGGGGTCAGAAACCGCGTTCGCTACGGCGCGACAGCGATATAATTAATGCTGGCCACGACAGCGGCAAGCTGGACCGCATTGCTCAGCATGCCGCCCCAATGCAGCCGTCGCAGCCGGCGCACGGCATCGGCATCGCCTGCATCCCTGTCACTGAGCCGGGCATCCATCTGCCGTAAGAACCAGCGGCGCGACGAGACCGCGAAAGCCGCGATCAAGCCAATGCCAATGGCCAAACCCAGACGACCAGTCACGGCAACGGCTATCGTCCCGATGACACCGGCAATGGCCACCGTCAGGAAATAGCCACTGAACATGGCGCGCAACAGAAGGGCGACAGCCGGGATGTCCAGCTTCACCAGCAGAAAGGCCGGCGCCGCCAGCAGGAAATAGATCATCGGAAGCAGCAGGATGATGGTGGC
This sequence comes from Bradyrhizobium lablabi, assembly GCF_900141755.1. Lineage (NCBI taxonomy): Bacteria > Pseudomonadati > Pseudomonadota > Alphaproteobacteria > Hyphomicrobiales > Nitrobacteraceae > Bradyrhizobium > Bradyrhizobium lablabi. Next base: position 6,350,216 of record NZ_LT670844.1, read on the forward strand.
GAACAGGGCGACGTTATCTGGCATCCTCCGAAATCCCTTTCTCTCCCCAGCCGGGCAGGGGTTTTCCGGCAGCATTCAATATCGCCTCGACCTATCACCGACACCATTGGGCTTTGGTCGGATGCGATATTGAACTGCTCACACGAGGTTTGTTCAAGACAAAATGACCGCTTCGGATCATTCGCGTCGATCTCCCCACTTCCGCGAAATGTCCGGTCATCGGCCAATCTCGGACCTGCCCAACAGCTCACCGCAACACGTGCCGGGGAAGCCACAGCGATACCTCGGGGAGATAGGTGACGACCATCAGCACGAAAAACATCACCGCATAGAACGGCCAGATCTTGCGCATCACCTGTTCGATGGTGACCTTGCCGACCGCGCAGCCGACGAACAGGATTGCGCCTACCGGCGGGTGGCATAATCCGATGCCGAGATTGAGCAGCATGATCATGCCGAAATGAACCGGATCGACGCCGAAATTCTGCATCACCGGCAGAAGGATCGGCGTTGCGATCAGGATCGACGGCGCCATGTCGACGAGGGTGCCGAGCACCAGCAGCAGGATGTTGATCAGAAACAGGATGACGTATTTGTTGCTGGATATCGACAGAAAGAATGCCGTCATCTTGGCCGGCATTTGCGTCAGCGCCATGATGTAACCGACGCTTGACGCGCATGCGATCAGCGTCAGCACCATCGCGACGGTACGCAGTGTCCGGTGCAGCAACACCGGCAGGTCGCGCCAGCGGTAGTCGCGGTAGATGAACATCGTCACGAAAAACGCCCAGATGCAGGCGACCGCGCCGGCCTCGATCGCGGTAAAGACGCCCCCTAAAATACCGCCGAGAATGATGACCAGCGTCACCATCCCCCAGGCCGCGTCGATCGTGATCTTGATAGCGTCTTTCGCCTGAACGCTCTGGCCGCGCGGATGCTTGTCGCGATAGGCGATGACGAGACAGAGGATGATCAACGAAAAGCCGAGCAGCAGCCCCGGAAACACCCCGGCCATGAACAGCGCGCTGATCGAGATGGTGCCGCCGGTTGCCAGCGAATACAACACCGCGTTGTGGCTCGGCGGCACCAATAGCGCCTGAACCGAAGCGGTGATGGTCAGGTTGGTCGCGAACACGCGGGGGAACCCGGCCTTCTCCATTTGCGGGATCATCACCGAGCCGATCGCGGAGGTGTCTGCCACGGCTGAGCCCGAAATGCCGCTCAGGAACGTCGTCGCCAGCACGTTGACGATGGAAAGGCCGCCGCGCACGCGGGTAAATCCAACCAGCACGTCGGCAAATGCCACGAGGCGACGCGCCATGCCGCCTTCCGCCATGATCGCGCCCGCCAGCACGAAAAACGGGATCGTCAGCATCGCCACCTTGCTGACGCCATCGGAGATTTTCAGCATCACCGCTTCCAGCGGAATACCGATCGACCACGCGCCCGCGATCGCGGCCATCGCCAGCGAATAAGCAATGGGCATGCCGATCAGGAAGCAGATCAGCATGGTGGCAAGCAGAATGAAGATGTCCATCGATGGCTTCCTAGCGGATCATTCGAACGGCGCGGTTTCGTGGCTTGACGGCAGTGGATCCGGAGGGGCGCCCAGAAAAATGCGCTCGATGATGAAAAGCAAAAGGCAGACACCGCCGATCGGGATCGGCAAATAGGTGACGCCGACCGACAGGAACGGAAAATCCGCAATGGTGTTGTGCCAGGTCACTTCGACCAGCCGCTCGCCCCACACGATCATGAAGGTCGCGATCAGCGCCATCAGCAATTGCACGACAAGATCGAGCAGCCTGCGATATTTCGCCGGCAGCTGGTCGGCGAAGTAGGAGACGTTCATGTGCAGGTTGAGCCGGTATCCGGCCGCAGCCCCAATGAAGGTCAGCACGATGGTCAGCAGCACCGCCATCGGCTCGGGCCAGGACGCCGCGCTGTTGAGCACGTAGCGGGTGAACACCGCCCAGGGGATAATAGCCGAAATCAACACCAGCGCGGTGCAGCCGACGATGACACACAGAAGATAGAGGTAGTCCATCGTGCGGCGAAATAATCCGGCCATTCCCTTGAGATTCCCGTTTTCCCAACCCAAAAAGGCGCTAGCGGTCCGCGCGACCCGCGCGGATCGCGTGAAACGTCGATCAAATCGCCTGGATGCGCTTGATCATGTCCTGGTATTTGGGGCCGTATTTGTCCCACACCGGCTTGACCGCATTCTGGAACGGCGCCTTGTCCGCAATTTCAACGATCTCGCAGCCCGCGGCCTTTGCCTTGTCCATCGCCTGCTGCTCGTATTTTTTCCAGAGCTCGCGCTCTTCCATCTGCGCCTCGCGGGCAAATTTCTGGATCAGGCCCTGATCGTCGGGCGAAAGCTGCGCCCAGGCCCGCTTCGAAAATACCAGCACTTCGGGAATGATCAGGTGTTCGGTGAGGGAGTAATATTTCGCCGCGGTATAATGGTTGCTGAAGACATAGCTCGGCGGGTTGTTCTCGGCGCCGTCGATGACGCCGGTCTGCAGCGCACTGAAGACCTGATCGTAGCCCATCGCGACGCCGTTGCCGCCAAGCGCGTTCATCATGTCGACGAAGATCGGATTGCCGATGACGCGGAATTTCAGGCCTTTGACGTCCTCGATCGTCTTGATCGGCTTCTTGGTGTTGTAGAGGCTGCGCGCGCCGGAATCCATCCAGCACAGTGCGACCAGCCCGGCGTTGGGGCTGGCCGTGATCTTGTCGAGCAGCTCCTGACCGATCGGCCCATCCATCATCTTTTCGGCGTGTGTGGTGTTCTTGAACAGGAACGGCATGTTGACGACATTGATGTCATCGACGATCGGTCCCATCGCTCCGACGCTGACCCGCAACATCTGGATCGCGCCGATCTGGGTCTGCTCGATGGTCTCTTTCTCGCCGCCCAATTGCATCGACGGATACATCTGGATCGAAAGCCGTCCGTTGGTGGCTGCCTCGAGTTTTTTGCCCAAGTTCTCGGTCGCCGCCACGGTCGGATAACCGGGGGGCTGAACGTCGGATGCCTTGAACACTGATTTTGTCTGTGCGCGCAAAGGCGATAACGGCGCAAGCGTCGCCGCCGCCCCAAACCCAGCACCCAACTTCATAAAGTCGCGACGTCTCATGAGAACCTCCCTGGAATGCGATTGATCTTGCGTCTTTTTTGCGCGGCTTCTTTTTCGCGGCCGCGTCTATTACTCTGCTTCTAACTTTGCTTGTCGAAGAATTCCGGATTGATGTTTTGCGTGGTGGAAATGTTGTCGAGAAGCCGATCGAGATGGAATTCCATCGCGCTTCTCGCAGCCACAAGATCGTGCCGCTCGATCGCGGCGAGGATGGCCTCATGCTCCTCGATCACGCGCGGGATCCGTCCTTGCTGCGGCAGAGTCAGCAGGCGATAGCGATCGACGTGCACCTTGACCTGAAGGATCAGCGTCCAGATGCCCGGATATCCCGCGACCTCGGCGATGGTCGCATGGAACATCTCATCGGCGCGATGGAATGTATCCTTGTCCTTGGCCGCGCTTGCCTCGCGCTGACGCTGCAGGATCGCATGCAGGCCGAGGATCTGGCTCGCCGTCGCGCGCTCCGCGGCCAGTTGCGCGGTGGTCGCCTCGAGCGCCTTGCGAATGATGATGGCTTCCGGCAGCGCCGCGATCGGAATGCGCGAGACGAAGATGCCGGACTGCGGAAATATTTCCAGCAGGCCTTCATCCGACAATTTCAGGATGGCTTCGCGCACCGGCGTACGGCTCACGCCATAGGACAGCGCGATTTCGGCTTCCGAGATGACTTCGCCTGGAAGCCGCTGCAACGACACCAGCTCGGTGCGAAGATCCGAATAGATCTTTGACGCAGCCGTCGCCGCGCGCGGCCGGCCGTTGCGGCGATGCACGGCTGGTGCCGAACGTGCGGTGGCTTCGGCCTTTTTGGTCGCGCGTGGGGGCATGCTTGCTCTCGAATGCAATTGATATATTAGTATATGAACCGGCTATGGCAAAGATAAAATGGCCGGCGCGCCCGCTCAACTGCATGTTTCGCGGGTTGGTTGTCCGAAGTCGCGACGGCGGTCGCGTATCTGCCCTCGGATGCGGCAAGCTATGTCAGCGGCAGCACTCTGTTTGTCGATGGCGGCTGGACGCCGTTGAGCGGCCGCCGACGGGACTCACGCAGGTGGCGAGATAGAGACACGAAGACGGCTAAACGTCGAATGACGCGCGATGGAAGACGATTGCTGGAGCATCCAGGCTCTGCGAGGTGTGAACAGGTTGTCGGCCTCCGACGCGCGTAAAAAAGATTTTAATGGTGACGGTGCGGTTGTCTCTTATCTATAGGACAAGGAGAAAACCATGAAACTTACAACAATAGCGCTGGCAACAGCCTTCACTCTGACAAGCACGTTTGCGCTCGCGCAAGCTCCGGGATTGGGTGGGTACGGAACCGTCACGGCTCCCTCGATAGGTTCGTACCAGGGTACGGTAGGCACGACAAACGTAGTTCCGACGTGGAGAAACACTGGCCCTGCAGCGCCTCTGCCCAGCGCCCCTACCGCCGGCAACAATTTTGCACGTTCCGGTAACGCGTTTGCGCGTCGGATGTCCGGGCTTCGCAGGTAAAAGAAAACCCGCATTTGCTCTCTCGGGAGCTTCGCTCGGTCACCGCAATGTAGCCGGTCAGTTCGCTGGTCGGGAGGGGTTAGAGTATTTTCGACCCGCTGATAAAACCTGCACGTTCGCGCCGCTTGCGCTGGCCGTCGCCGATCAGCAAATCGATCAGCAGCTGAGCCTCTTTCGCGTGGGCGGCCCGCGTCGCCACGGCCGCCGTGTACATGGTCGACAGTTCGCATCCCTTCGGCAGCGATCCCGACAACATCACGCCCGGCGTGCTGATGATCTCGGTCGATTGTGTACAGCCGATTGGCCTCTTGGCATCGGAGGCCGCCAAATGCCGCATCGCGGTCGCGCCGTTCGGATAGATTCTTAGGCGGGCCGCGACCTCATCGGCGATCCCAAGCTGCTCAAGCACTTTTGCGACGTGAATTCCGGCCGTCGACGCCTTGGTGTCGGGAACGAAGATCGCGTCCGCGGCGAGGAAGGCGGCGCGCAGCGCTGACGCATCGGCTGCCACGACTTGCGGATCGCCGGCGCGGACCGCGAGCGCGGTCTCGACCAGCCCGATGTCCGCTATCGATGCGCGCGTGACGAGATTCTCGCTCGCCAGATCGGCGATGATTTTCGCGGTCAGGATGATGATGTCCGCGGCCGCGCCTTTGCGCAATTTGTCGGCCATGGCGCCGACCGCGCCGAATTCTCCTGATATCTCGAAGCCGGTCTTCTCCTTGAAGTCAGGTGCGAGACTGGCCACAAGCCCCTGGGCCGCGCCGCCGCTGAGAATGTTCAAATTCGTCATGAGGTCAATTCCATCGCCGCGATCAGACTGTCGCGCGTGATCGGGAGATTCCGCACGCGCACACCGAGTGCATCGAACACAGCGTTGGCAATCGCCGCGGTGACCGGGCCGTGGGCGGCTTCGCCCGCGCCGAGCGGTTCGCTCTCGGGCCGCTGGATCAATTCGATCTGCACCTGCGGCACCTCGCTGAAGCGAAGGATCGGATAATCGGTCCATGAGTTGCTGGTAATGCGTTCCCTGTCGAAGCGAACCTGTTCTTTCAAGACCCAGCTGGTGGCCTGGATCGCGCCGCCTTCGATCTGATTAATGACGCCGTCGGGATTGATGGCCTCGCCGACATCGACCGCGATCGTCAACCGTTTGACGCTGACATCCTCGGCGCCCTCGATTTCGGCCACGACAGCGCAATAGGCGCCGGTGTTCTTGTAACGCGCGAAGCCGAGGCCGTGGCCGATGCCGGCTCGTTTGTCCGGCTTCCAGTTCGCGCGCCTGGCGGCCAGGCGGATCACGTCCTTCGCCCGCTCATCCCTCAAGTGACGCAGCCGGAAGGCGACCGGATCCTCGCCGCGTTCGGTCGCCAGCTCATCGAGAAAGGATTCGATGGCAAAGACGTTGCCTTGTGCGCCCAAAGTCCGCAGCGCGGAGGTGCGGACCGGCATGGTCAGCAGGCGATGGCATTCGATCTGCCACGACGGGAAGTCATACAGCGGTACCGAGTTGCGATCGGCGCCGCCGCCATTGGCCTGCGCCGGGTTGGTCGAGATCATGCGCGGAAACGGATTGGCCAGTTCGGTCGCCGCAAGCAAGGCCGGCTGCGCCGCGCGCCCCGGCCGCGCGGTGTGGCCGTTGCCCCAGATGCTGTGCCGCCAACCGACGATATCGCCTTGCGCATCGAGATCGGCCTCGATCTCGATCGCCATCGCCGCGCCGAACGGCGCATGCGACATCTCGTCCGCCCGGGACCATTGCACGCGGACCGGCCGGCCACCGGCCGCTTTTGCCAAAAGAACCGCGTCGAGCGCGACGTCGTCGGCGGCGTTATGGCCGTAGCAGCCGGCGCCTTCCATATGTTCCACCGTGATGCTCTCGAGCGGCAATTTGAGCACCAGCGCGAGGTCGGCGCGGAGAAAATAGACCCCCTGGCTGTGGGTCCAGACGCGGACGCGATCCCCGCTCCACTGCGCCATCGCGCAGGACGGCGCGATCGAGGCATGCGCGAGATAGGGGCGAGTATATTGCCGCCGGATCGTGCGGCTCTTTTCGGCTGGCGCGGCAGCCGTTCTCGTGTCGATGATGGTCGACTCGGCCGGCTGGGATTTTAGCCATTCCGCAAGCCCGGACTGATCGGGCAGCGTTTCACCCGGTGACCACACCGCGCCCTTGCGCAGCGCCTTCAATGCGGCTTCCGCACCATCCTCGGTTTCGCTGACAACACCGGCAAAATTTCCGTCGCGCACGATCGCGACTAGGCCGGCGACGGCGCGCGTGCCTTCCGCATTCATCGCGGTGAGTTTGGCGGCGGACATCTCCGATCGCAGCACGCGGCCATGCAACATCCCCGGCAGCGCCTGGTCGTGAATGAAGCGCGGATGCGCAAAAACCTTGTCGGGAATGTCCAGTCGCTGAACCGAACTTCCGGCCAGCGTCCGTTGCGCGGATGATTTTGGTGTCGCACCGGGCGTTGCCTCGCGGTCGAGCGAGATTTCGTCGGCGAGTTCCCAAAAACTCGTCCGCACATTGCCCGGACCCGAGATGGTGCCGTCGCTGATCTCAAGCGCGCCGCTATCGACGCCGAGGCGATCGGAGGCGGCGGCGAGAAAGATTTGCCGGATTTCGGCGCAGGCGTGGCGGATCGCGCGGCCCGATTGCTGCACCGAAAGGCTGCCTGAGGTGACGCCCTCGTTGGGACTTGCAGCCGTCGACGCGCGGATCATCTGCACGCGGCCGATATCGACATCGAGTTCGTCGGCGGCGATCTGGGCGAGCGCCGTCACGATGCCCTGGCCGATCTCCACCTTTCCCGGCGAAACCGTCACGCGCCCGTCAGAGGAGAAACGGACCCATGACGACAGCACAGGGTTGGCCGCAAGGCTGACCGGCAATTTCGCCGCGGGCGGGGAGGGCGCAGGGCTAGTCATGGGGCCGCCATCTCGGCCGCGGCGCGCAGCACCGCCCGCACCATCCGGTTATGCGAGCCGCAACGGCAAAGATTGCGATCGAGCGCGCCCCTCACATCCGCCTCGGACGGTTTTGGGTTTTGCTTCAACAGCGCCGCCGCGCTGATCAGGATGCCGGGAACGCAATAGCCGCATTGCAACGCCTGTTCGGCGATGAAGGCGCGCTGCAGCGGATGCGGCTTTTGCGGGGTGCCCAATCCCTCGATGGTGGTGATGTCCTTGTCCGCGACGGACCACAGCGGCGTGTCGCAGGCGGCGACCGCGTGGTCGCCGACGATGACGTTGCAGGCGCCGCATTCATTGGCGCCGCAGCCGAAATGCGCACCGGTCATGCGAAGCGGCCCGCGCAGGGTGGCGAGCAGCGAATTATCGGGATCGGCGTCGATTTCGGTCTCGACGCCATTGAGGCGAAATCGAATGCGCGGCATCGAAAAGGAAACCTGTCGTTTGACCCTATTGCGGCCGGTCGGGAAATCGTTTCACGACCTCGGCCCACTTCATGATATCGCCGCGCAGATATTTGTCGAACTCTTCCGGCGTCATGGACATCGGCTCCGCGCCCTGTTCCTTCCAGAGCTTTACGATGTCCGGCCGTTTTGTCGCTTCGTTCACGGCGGCATTGAGCTTATCGATGACAGGCTTCGGCGTGCCGGTCGGCGCCATCAATCCGAGCCAGATCGTGGCCTCATAGCCGGGAACGCCGGCTTCGCTCGCCGTCGGCACATCCGGCAGCACGCCGGAGCGTGTCTTGCCGGTGGTGGCGAGCGCCCGCACCTGGCCGGCGGCGACGTTCGGGGCCATCGTGGTCACCGCGTCGATCATCATCTGCACCTGTCCGCCGATCACGCCGCTTCTCGCCTCGCCGCTGTTGCGGTAGGGAACATGCACGACGTCGATGCCGGCCATGGCTTTGAACAATTCACCGGCCATGTGATAGGGCGTGCCCTGGCCTGACGACGCGTAGTTCAGTTTTCCCGGCTGCGATTTGGCGAGCGCGATGAATTCGGCCAGCGTCTTTGCCGGTACTTGCGGGTGCACGACGATCACGAGATCGGAATAATTGATCGGCGCGATCGGCGCCAGATCGCGCATCAACTCGTATTTGCGCTGCGGCATCAGCGATTCGTTCGCGGTCTGGGTATTCGACATCATCAGCAGCGTGTAGCCGTCGGGCGGCGATTTGGCGGCCTCGACCGTGCCGATCACGCCGCCGGCCCCGGTCCGGTTCTCGACCACGATCGGCTGGCCGAACTTCTCCTGCAGGATGTTGCCGACAAGCCGCGCCGTCACGTCGGCCGGCCCGCCGGCGCCGAAGGGAACAATGATCCGGATCGGTTTTGTCGGATAATCCTGCGCGAAACATGGTGCAACAAGATTTGGCGCTGCAACAAGAACTGCCGCTAACGCAAACGCAAACCTTGGGGCCGTCATTTCAATCTCCCGAATTCTTCTTGGCAAATCTTTCCATCAAGTCTAGCTGCAGGGATGATGTGCTGTCGACGAAAGACTCGCTGCGCGCTGCAGGAATAAAAGATAACTTCCGGGGTACCGTTCCCGCCCCAACATGCCGGATATTAAGCCGATGAAAAACGCCAGGATTTCGCGCCGCGACGTGCTCAAGGGGTCAGGCGCATGGCTTGCGGGAGCGGCGTTGTCGACCCGCGTGATGGCGGATGCACCGCCGGCGGAACCGGTGACGCCTGATTTGATCGAGGCCGCGAAGAAGGAAGGACAGGTCATCTATTACACCTCGACCGATTTGCCGGTCGCCGAGAAACTGGCGAAAGCGTTCGAGGCGAAATACTCAGGGATAGCCGTGCGTGTCGAGCGCACCGGCGCCGAGCGCGTGTTCCAGCGCATCGGCCAGGAATATTCCAGCAACATTCACGCCGTCGATGTGGTGAATTCATCTGACGCCGCGCATTTCATCGTCTGGAAGCGCGACGGCATTCTGGCGCCTTATGTTCCCGAGGACGTCGCAAAATTCTATCCCGCCGAGCACAAGGACGCAGACGGCCAGTTTGCGAGCTGGCGCGTCTGGCTTTCGATCATCGCCTACAACACCAATCTGGTGAAACCTGAAGAGGCGCCGAAGAGTTTTGCGGATTTGCTCGATCCCCATTGGAAGGGCAAGATCGTCAAGGCGCACCCGGGCTATAGCGGCACCATCATGACCGCGACCTATCAGATGCAGCGCGATCTCGGCTGGGGCTGGTTCGAGCAATTGGCAAAACAGAATATCATGCAGGTGCAGTCCTCGGCCGATCCGCCGAAAAAACTCGATCTCGGCGAGCGCGCGGTCATGGCCGACGGCAACGAGTACAATATCTTGCAGATGAAGGAGGCGGGACGCCCGGTCGAGCCGGTTTATGCCAGCGAAGGTTCGCCGCTGATCATCGGGCCGAACGGCATCTTCAAGTCCTCGCCCAATCCGAACGCCGCAAAACTGTTCCAGTCGTTCTGCTTCAGCCGCGACGCGCAACAGCTCATCATCGATGTCGGCGGCCTGCGCTCGGTGCATCCGCAGACGCAGGAGAAGCCGGGGCGCAAGCCGTTCAGGGACATCAAGACCATGAAGGATGACGCGGCCGCGGTGGAAAAAGAAGGCGACACGATCAAGGCGCGCTACACAAAAATCTTCCACGTTTGACGCGCCGGCGGCGATGATGACATTCCAACTGCCAAAGACCTCCGTCGCCGAAACGCTGGCGCAAAAGATCGTTGCATTGAAGGCTGGCGACCTTCCGATGTCGACCACGCGCAAATGCGAGGATTTGCTGATCGACGTCGTCGGCTTGTGCGTCACCGCGCGCAACGAAGACTACGTCACAAGCGCGCTCTTAGGCTCCGACGATGACGGCCCCTGCACGGTGATCGGCCACAAGCGGACGCTGACCGCGTCGGGAGCTGCTTTTGTCAACGGCACCGCCGCGCATGGCGAGGATTTTGACGACACGTTTGAGGGCGGCCCGGTGCATGCCGGCGCGGTAATCGTGCCCGCGGTGCTCGCGGCCTGCGAGCGGCACAATCCCGACGGCCAGATGGCGCTGATCGGCATCGCGGTCGGCACCGAAGTTCTCTGCCGGCTGAGCCTCGTGGTGCCGAAGGCCGTCCACAAGGCCGGTTTTCACCCGACCGCGATTTTTGGCGCGATGGGGGCTGCCGCCGGCGTCGGCACAGCCCTCGGCCTTGACGCCAGACAGATCGTAGATGCGCTCGGCATCGCCGGCAGCATGGCTGGCGGCATCATCGAATATCTCGCCGAGGGCGCTTGGACCAAACGGCTGCATGCCGGCTGGGCGGCGCAATCGGGCATTCGGGCGGCGCTCCTGGCGCGGCAGGGATTTGTCGGCCCGCGCACGGTGTTCGAGGGCGTGCATGGGCTGTTTCATGGTTTTGCCCATACCACCGACGGCGATTACGAGGCGCTGACCGGCGATTTCGGCATGCGCTGGGTGACGGACACGCTGGCGTTCAAGCCTTATCCCTGTGGAACGATGGCGCAGCCTTACATCGATTGCGCCAGGCGGCTGGCAGCGCGCGGCGTCAGGCTTGAGGACATCACAGAAATCGTCTGCGAGGTGGCGGAGGGGACGGTGCATCGGCTCTGGGAGCCCTTGGCCTCCAAGCAGCGCCCGCGCAACGGCTATGCCGCCAAATTCGCAACCCCCTATCTGCTGGCGGCCGGGTTCGTGCATGGCGGCGTCGGGCTCGGGGCGTTTACGGAAAAGGCGATCGGGGACGCCGACGTGCTCGCGCTGGCGGCAAAAGTGAAATTTGTGATCGACCCGCAAAATCCGTACCCCGCCAGCTATACCGGCCATCTCAGGGCAACCCTGAAGGACGGCAGCGTGGTCGAGGAACGGCAGCCTCATTTGCGCGGCGGCGCGCAGGAGCCGCTGACCCGGCAGGATGTCATGCAAAAATTCGCACTCAACGCGCTACATGGTGGCTGGACCACGGCGCAGAGTGATGCGACGTTAGGGTTATTGGCGGCGCTTTATAATGGCCGCATCGATTTGAGCACGTTACGAAATTAATTGTCGTCATGGCCGGGCTAACGCGCGAAGCGCGTCTTCGCGCAGATGTCCCGGCCCTCCCACGCCTTTGTTTAGCGAAGGAAGACGTGGCCGGGCATGACGTGGAGGGGCAAACATGGACGAACTCACCGGCAAAGTCGCCATCGTCACCGGCGCCGGACGCAACATCGGCCGCGCCATCGCGCTGGCGCTGGCGGAAGGCGGCGCGTCCATCGTGGTCAATGCGCGAACCAACCGCGCCGAGGCGGAGGCCGCCGCGCGCGAAATTGAGACCCTGGGCGTCAAGACGCTGGTCCACATCGGCGACGTTGCCGATCCCAAGGCGGTCCAGGCGATGGCGGAAGCGGCAGTGACGCAATTCGGCCGCCTCGATATCCTCGTCAACAACGCGGCGCTGCGGCGGGAAAAACCGTTCGCCGAGATGGACTATGCCGAGTGGCGTGAAATCCTCGATGTCACCCTCGATGGCGCGTTTCATTGCACAAAAGCCTGTCTGCCGGCGCTGCGGACGAGCGGGGCGGGCACCATCGTCAACATCGGGGGCTTAAGCGCGCATACTGGCGCTGCGAATCGCGCCCATGTGGTGACGGCAAAAGCCGGGATCATCGGACTTACCCGCGCGCTGGCGCACGATTTGGCCTCCGACGGCATCACCGTGAACTGCGTCGTTCCCGGGCTGATCGGCACGCCGCGCCCGAAGGGCAAGCCCGAACCTGCGCATCATCTGACCCACCAGACCATCACCGGCGAACGCGGCAAGCCCGAAGATGTCGCGGCCGCGGTGCGATTCCTCTGCAGCCCGGGCGCGCGCTACATTACCGGGCAGGCCATCCACGCCAATGGCGGGGCCTATCTCGGCGCCTGATGCATGGCTTGCTCGCCGATTCAGCGGAGCATTGCCGGATAAATGCGCTCGGCGGGCCCGGATTTTGATGTTAACCATAGGCGCATGAACAAACCGGCAAAAATCGAGATCCGGCATTCCACCTGTCCGCACGATTGCCCGTCGGCCTGCGCGCTCGATGTCGAGGTGATCGACGGTTCATCGATCGGCCGGGTGCGCGGCTCCAAATTGCAGACCTATACGGCGGGGGTGGTCTGCGCCAAGGTCGCGCGTTATGCCGAGCGTATCCATCACGCCGAGCGGCTGATGTATCCGCTGCGCCGCACGGGCGCGAAGGGCTCCGGGCAGTTCGCGCGGATTTCCTGGGACGAGGCGCTGGACGAGATCGCGGATCGGTTCAACAAGGCCGAGCGCGAGTTCGGCGCGCAATCGGTCTGGCCCTATTACTATGCCGGCACCATGGGGCTCGTAATGCGCGACGGCATCAACCGCCTCGCGCATGTGAAGAAATATTCCCGCTTCTATTCGACGATCTGCGCCAACATCGCCCGCGTCGGATATGCTATCGGCACCGGCAAGATCGCCGGCGTCGATCCGCGCGAGATGGGCGTCTCCGACCTGATCGTGATCTGGGGCACCAACCCCGTGAACACCCAGGTCAATGTGATGACGCATGCGATGCGCGCGCGCAAAGAGCGCGGCGCCAAGATCGCGGCGATCGATATCTACAACAACGACACCGTGAAGCAGGCCGACGTCAAGATCATCCTGCGGCCCGGCACCGACGGTGCGTTTGCCTGCGGCGTCATGCACGTCTTGTTCCGCGAAGGTTTTGCGGATCGCGACTATATGGAGCGCTACACCGATTGCCCCGGAGAACTCGAGGCGCATCTTGCGACCCGCACGCCGGAATGGGCGTCTTCCATCTGCGGCGTGCCGGTCGAAGAGATTGAGGCGTTTGCGCGTCTGGTCGGCCAGACAAAACGCTCGTTCTTCCGCCTCGGCTATGGTTTTACCCGGAGCCGCAACGGTGCCGCACAGATGCACGCGGCGCTGTGCATTCCGGCGGTGACCGGCGCCTGGCAATATGAGGGCGGCGGCGCGTTCTTCAACAATTACGCGATCTGGAAGTTCAACGAATCGATCATCGAAGGCCATGACGCGATCGATCACTCGACGCGGCTGCTCGATCAGTCCAAGATCGGACGCATCCTGACCGGCGACGCGGAAGCGCTGCAGGGCGGACCGCCGGTCAAGGCGATGCTGATCCAGAACACCAATCCGATGACAGTGGCGCCGGAGCAGACCTTGGTGCGCCAGGGCTTTGCCCGCGAAGATCTGTTCATGGCGGTGCACGAGCAGTTCATGACCGAGACCGCCGCGATGGCGGACATCGTCCTGCCCGCGACGATGTTCTTGGAGCATGACGATCTCTATTACGGCGGCGGTCATCAGCATATTTCGGTCGGCGCCAAATTGATCGAGCCGCCCGGCGAATGCCGCTCCAACCACGAAGTGCTGCAAGGCCTCGGCCGCCGCCTCAATGCCGTGCATCCCGGTTTCGACATGTCGCCGCGCGAATTGATCGACGCCACGCTGAAAAAGAGCGGCCATGGCGACATCGAGACGCTGGAAGCCGACCTCTGGCGCGACCTGCAGCCGGATTTCCGCACCGCGCATTATCTCGACGGCTTTGGGCATGCCGACAAGAAATTCCATTTCAAGGCGGACTGGGCGCATCCGCCGTTCGGCAAGCGGATGGGCGAATTCGAGAAGATGCCGTCGCTGCCGGATCACTGGACCATCATCGAGGAAGCCGATGATGCCCATCCGTTCCGGCTCGCGACCAGCCCCTCGCGCTCTTTCCTCAACACCTCGTTCAACGAAACGCCGTCGTCCCAGGCGCGCGAAGGCCCGGCCTCCGTCATGATCCATCCGCTCGATGCGGCGGCGCTCGGAATTGCCGAGGGCGAGGCCGTCACCTTGGGCAACACGCGGGGCGAGACCACGCTGATCGCCCGATTGTTCGACGGCGTGCGCCGCCGCGTGCTGATCGCCGAATCGGTCCACCCGAACCGCGACCATATCGGCGGCCGCGGCATCAACACGCTGACTGGCGCGGAAGCCGTGGCGCCGATCGGCGGCGCCGCCTTCCATGACAACAAGGTCTGGATCAAGAAGGCCGCCCCATCAGCCTAAATCTCGCTTGCTCTCGTCAGCGATCCCATCGCAAATACTTAGCCGGGAGCATAACGAACAGGCGAGCAGGCCATGACTGACAACAGCGTGATTCTCGAAAAGCGTGGGCAGGCGTTCTGGATCACCATCAACCGGCCGGACAAGCGCAACGCGCTGAACGCCGAGGTGATCGCCGGCCTCGCCAAAGGCTATCGCGATGCCCATGACGACAAGGATGTCCGTGTCATCGTCGTGACCGGTGCGGGCGACAAGGCGTTTTGCGCCGGCGCCGATCTGCAGAACAGCGGCGCCGCCTTCGCGATGGATTTTTCCAAACCCAATGCCGATTACGCGGACCTGCTGCGGCTGTCGCAGAACGCCACAAAACCTTCGATCGCGCGGGTCGGCGGCGTCTGCATGGCCGGCGGCATGGGGCTGTTGTGCATGACCGACATGGCGATCGCGGCCGATCACGTCATCTTTGGGCTGCCCGAAGTGAAGGTTGGTGTGTTTCCGATGCAGGTGATGAGCCTGTTGCAGTCGATCGCGCCGCCGCGATTGGTCAACGAATGGGCGCTGACCGGTGAGCCTTTTGATGCGCTGAAAGCACAGGCCGCGGGCCTCCTCAACTATGTGGTGCCGGCCGCCGAGCTCGACGCCAAGGTCGACTGGCTGATCGGACGCATCGTGGATAAATCTCCGACCGCGATCCGGCGCGGCAAATACGCCATGCGTGCGATTGCCTCGATGTCGTTCGATGAAAGCATCGCCTACACCGAAAGCCAGATCGCAATTCTGGCGATGACCGAAGACGCCAAGGAGGGCCTCAAAGCCTTCGGCGAAAAGCGCAAGCCTTCTTGGACGGGGAAGTGAGCTCGCAACTTCGGGTGGGCAAAGGCGCGTTTGCGCCGTGCCCACCGTCCGGCACTCCACGCGTGACGGGCTTTCGGAAATACAGATTCGATTGTCAAACAGCGAGAGGATGTACGTCCGCATTCTCGCGGCGCGATGCGCCCGAGTTTTGCGTCGATTTCCACCCTCTCAAGGAACAAGAGGGCGCAGGGAAAGCCGGGTGCGCGCTGCACCCGCGGTCTCGTGTGCAAAAATGCACAAAAAAACGCACACGAGCATACAGGTTCAGCGGAGGCAATCCGGCTTTCCCTGCGCGGTGGTTTACCAGCTTATTCCGTGCTCTCCCCGGTGACCGGGCTTTCTTGCCACCGTCATCCCCGAGAAGCTTGCTTCTCAAGAACTTGACGCCAGCATCGGGGCGCCAGGACCACACGGCTTCGCCGTCCGCGACAACAGCGTTCGTCATTTGCTGCCTTCGCGTCCACCGCATCCCACCGCGCGTTCGTGACGATCGCGATCCGCCCCTCTCATCGGGTGAGACGGGGCAGAGTCATAGAGATGATTTGCCCGACGGGTTAAGCGGAAATTTGCCCGTCGGGTTGTTTTGTCGCACGCGGCGCGTCAAGACTTCGCCTGCGCGCGAGGCGAAGCGGTTCACGCTTCGCAATATCAGCCTGAAGGAATCACGGGGGAGGCGAGGAGCTTGGACGACGAGCGGGCTGCGGCGTGCGCTCGACCCACTGGATCGTATAGCAAGTAGCCCGCATGAGCGCAGCGATATGCGGGTATGGGTCCCTGCTTTCGCAGGGACGACGTTGCTGATGTGTTTGCTCCGGCTACCCCGGATTCGCCTTCAACCCGGCGGCCTCGATGCCGGCGATCGCGCAGATCTCGTCATTGTCCGAGGTGTCGCCGCTGACGCCGACGGCGCCGAGCAGGCTACCGCCGTTCATGATCAGCACGCCGCCGGGCACCGGCACCAGGCGGCCTTGCGCCAGCGTGTTCACCGCGTCGATGAAATAAGCCTGCTCCTGCGCGCGCTGAAACAGCGCCCGCGAGCCCATCCCCATGGCGAGCGCGCCATAGGCCTTGCCATGGGCGATCTCGCTGCGCAGCAGGCTGGTGCCGTCCTGAGCCGCCGAGATTTTGACGCAGCCGCGCGCGTCGAGCACGGTGACGACCAGGGGCTTTAGCTTTTTCTCGACGCCCTTCGCGAGCGCCACATCGAGAATCTTGCGGGCGATATCGAGGGTCAGCTCAGTCATGGCTTAAGTTCCTTTGCGTGAGAGGAGGCAGGGATTAAGGGTTGGACCGCGTCCTGTCGAGGCTCATCGCCAGCACGCGGGCGACGTGAAGCGCTGCACGGTCCGTGCCATCGGCAATCTGATGCCGGCACGAGGTCCCGTCGGCGACGATCAGCGTGGCCTCTTCCGCGCGCCGGATGGCCGGCAACAGCGAGAGTTCGGCCATGTCCATCGAGGCTTGGTAGGTGTCGGCGCCGTAGCCGAACGCGCCGGCCATGCCGCAGCAGCTGGATTCGATGGTTTCGACATTCAAATCGGGAACGAGCCGAAGCGCCTGCTCAACCGATTTGAACGCGCCGAAGGATTTTTGATGGCAGTGGCCGTGCACCAATGCTGTTCCGGCGATCGGGCCAAGCGGCAGCCGCAAGCGGCCGGCCGCGGCCTCGCGCACCAGGAATTCCTCGAACAACAGCGCCTGCGCACTGAGGCTCTTTGCGGCCTCATCGGAACGCAACGAAAGCAGTTCGTCGCGAAGCGTCAACAGACAACTCGGCTCCAGGCCAACGATCGGCACGCCGCGTTGCGCGAACGGCGCATAGGTCGCGACCAGCCGATCGAGTTCGGCGCGCGCGTCATCGACGAGGCCGGCAGACAGGAATGTCCGCCCGCAGCATAATGGCCTGCCCCGATCGGCGGGTTCCGGGATGTGAACGCGGTAGCCGCCGGCGAGCAGCACGCGCAGTGCGGCTTCGAGGTTTTCGCGCTCATAGGCGCGATTGAAGGTGTCAGCGAACAGCACGACTTCGCGACCGTCGGCCGGGCCCATCGCCTCGACCCCAACCTTGAACACATCGCGCCGCCATTTCGGCAAGTCGCGCTGCGCGCTGATGCCGGCAAATTTTTCGAACAATTTTCGCAGCAACGGGCTGTCGTTGCGCCAGTTGGCGAGCGGGGCAAAGCGCGCGGCGAGCCCGGCATAACGCGGCAGATAACCCACCAGGCGGTCGCGCAGCGACAGCCCGTGCTTTGCTACGCGCGCGGCCAACACCTCGATCTTCATCTTGGCCATGTCGACGCCGGTCGGGCATTCGTGGCGGCAGGCCTTGCAGGATACGCAGAGTTTTAGCGTGTCCATCATCTCGTCGGAGGCGAGCGCATCCAGACCGAGTTGGCCGGAAATCGCGAGCCGCAGCGTGTTGGCGCGGCCGCGCGTGACGTCCTTCTCGTCTCGCGTGGTGCGGTAGGAGGGGCACATCACCCCGCCCTCGAGCTTGCGGCAGGCGCCGTTGTTGTTGCACATCTCGACTGCGCCCTGAAAACCGCCGCCGGCGCCGGGATAGGCCGACCAGTCGAGCGCGGTCTTCAGATCACCGACGCGATAATTTGGCGCATAACGAAACAGTGCGCGGTCATCCATTTTGGGGGCGTCGACGATCTTGCCGGGATTGAGCACATTGTCTGGATCGAAACGGTGCTTGACCTCGCGGAAATCGGCGATGATGCGTTCCCCGAACATGGTCTCGTGAAATTCCGAGCGCACGATGCCGTCGCCATGCTCGCCGGAATGCGAGCCCTTGTATTCCCGCACCATCGCAAAGGTTTCTTCGGCGATGGCGCGCATCGCCTTGACATCTTTTTCGAGTTTTAAATTCAGTACCGGGCGCACGTGCAAACAGCCCTCCGAGGCGTGCGCATACATGGTGCCGCTGGTGCCGTGTTTGGCGAAGATGGCGTTGAGCCGCTCGGTGTAGTCGGCAAGATGCGGTAGCGGCACCGCGCAATCCTCGACAAAGGAGACCGGCTTGCCCTCCTGCTTCATCGACATCATGACGTTGAGGCCGGCGGCGCGGAATTCGGCGATGCCGGTTTGCAGGCCCGGCTCTGATATCTCGACCACGCCGCCCCATTTGCGCTTGGGTTGATCCCAGCCGAAGCCGAGATCGGCCATCAGTTCGCCAAGCCGTTTTAAGCGCCGAAGGTTTTCGGCCTGATCCTCCTCGGCAAACTCGACGATCAGGACCGCATCAGGATCGCCGCGCACAGCGGCGGCGATGATCGGCTGAAACATCGCGATCTCGCGGCCGAGCGACAGCATGGTGCGATCGACCAATTCCACCGCAATCGGCCGCAGCTTCACCAGGTGTTGCGCCGCATCCATCGCCTCGTAAAAACTGCCGAAATGGCAGACGCCGAGCACCTTGTTGCGGATCACCGGCCACAGCTTTAGTTCGACCTGCGTGGTGAAGGCGAGCGTGCCCTCGGAGCCCACCAGAAGATGCGCTAGGTTGTTCGGCGCGTTGCGCGGCACCAGCGCATCGAGATTGTAGCCGCCAACCCGGCGCTGCACCTTTGGAAATTTTTCCGCGATCTCGGCGGCCTCGCGCGCACCGAGATCGAGCATGTCACGAAACAGATCGAGGCCGCCATTGCCTGAATTGAGCTGCGCAAGGTCACGCGTCACTTCGCCGAAATGGAGTAGCCGGCCGTCGGCGAGCGCAGCATCCATCGACAGCGTGTTGTCGCGCATGGTGCCGTAGCGCAGCGAGCGCCCGCCGCAGGAATTATTGCCGGCCATGCCGCCGATGGTCGCGCGCGAGGCGGTAGAGACATCGACCGGAAACCACAGACCATGCTTTTTGAGTTGCCGGTTGAGGTCGTCGAGCACGATCCCCGGCTCGACCACGCAGCTATTGTTCTCGACGTCGAGCGAGATCATGCGGTTCAGGTGTTTGGATAAATCGATGACGATGCCGTCATTGACGGTCTGGCCACATTGCGAGGTGCCGCCGCCGCGCGGCGTGACCTTCCGCCCCGCGTCGCGGCAGATCGCAAGGGCCCGCAGCGCCTCCTCGATGCTGCGCGGTACCACCACGCCGGCCGGCATGATCTGGTAAAACGACGCATCGGTGGCATAGCGGCCGCGGTTGAAGGAATCGAACAAGACGCCGCCGGTTATTTCGCGCCCCAGGCGATCTTCGAGTGTCATGGATCCCTTGCCGGACATCCTATCCCCGCTGCTGCCGCGGGCGGATTGCGCCTGCGCGGGCTCGGGCGGGATGAGAAATGCAGTTCGCCTGCTGCTGCGTATATTTTGAATTCAAAATATCGATCTCAGGCCGGCTCGGGCGCTGCCGGGACGCTCTCATTGAGATGCTCGACGGCGGCGGTCCGCTTGTTGCGCAAATGCTTGAACAGGATGTCGCTGAGCTCGCTGCCGGCGCGGCGGCGCAGCGCCTCCAGGATGGTCTCGTGCTCGCGCATCGCCTCGCCCCAGCGCTCGCGCTTGCGGGCAAAATTGGCCGAATAGCGAACCCTTCGAATCCGCCCCGCAAAATTGGCATAGGCGCTCTTGAGCGTCGCGTTGCGCGAGGCCTCGACGATCTTCTGATGGATCAACTGGTTGACGCGGAAATAGCCGTGCATGTCGCGATGCAGATAGAAACCGTACATCTCATAATGCAGCCGCTCGATCTCGGCGATTTCAGCGTCGGTGATGTTTTCGCAGGCAAGCCTTCCGGCAAGCCCCTCGAGCCCGCCCATGACGTCGAACAGCTCAGTAAGATCGTGCTCGCTCAATGACCGCACCCGGGCGCCGCGGTTCGGCAACAGCTCGACCAGGCCTTCCGCCGCCAACACTTTCAGCGCCTCGCGCAGCGGCGTGCGCGAGATGCCGAGCATCTCGCAAAGCTGGCGCTCGGGCACCCGCCCGCCGTCCGGAATATTGCCTTCGACGATGTGATCGCGCAGCCGCGTCAGGATCTCGTCGTGCAGCGACGCCTCTTCCCGTTCGGGAACCGCACCGGCTGCAACGGCCTTCGCAGTGGTATCGCTGGGAATCAGGGGTTTCATGGGCCGAAACATAGGCCTTGGCGGCCAGTCCGTCGACCAGAAAATGCACGCAATTTATCGGTTGAAGTCGGAGGAATTGAATGCAAAGCTGCGCCCGCTACCGGATCAGCGGAGGAAGCTATGAGCCAGCACCAGGGACGTCACTTTTTGCAAATTCCCGGGCCGAGCCCCGTGCCGGATCGCGTGCTCCGCGCCATGGATATGCCGGTCATCGACCACCGCAGCTCCGCGTTTGCCGAGCTCGCCAAGGCGGTATTCCATGGCTGCCAGCAAATCTTCAAGACCGCTGGCCCGGTGATCATTTTTCCATCATCGGGCACCGGCGCCTGGGAAGCGGCGATCGTCAACACGCTGTCGCCAGGCGACAAGGTGTTGATGGTCGAGACCGGCCATTTTGCAACCTTGTGGCGGCAGATGGCCGCCCGCTGGGGCATCGAGGTCGATTTTATGCCGGGCGATTGGCGCCACGGCGCCAGCCCCGCCGAGATCGAGGCGAAGCTGAAGCAGGACACCGCGCACACCATCAAGGCGGTAATGGTGGTGCACAACGAGACGTCCACCGGCGTCACCAGCCGGGTCGGCGACATCCGCGCCGCGATGGACAGAGCCGCTCATCCGGCGCTGCTTCTGGTGGACACGATCTCTTCCCTGGGCTCCGTCGATTACCGGCACGACGAGTGGAAGGTCGATGTCACCGTCAGCTGTTCGCAAAAGGGATTCATGCTGCCGCCGGGCCTCGGCTTCAACGCCATTTCCGACAAGGCCAGAGCCGCTGCCAAGACCAACAAGATGCCGCGCTCTTACTGGGACTGGGAAGAGATGCTGAAACCCAACGCGGCCGGCTTCTTCCCCTACACCCCCGCCACAAACCTGCTCTACGGCCTGCGCGAAGCCATCGCGATGCTGCTGGAGGAGGGGCTGGAAAATGTGTTCGCCCGCCACAAGCGCCTCGCGGCGGCCACCCGCGCCGCGGTGACGCATTGGGGGCTCGAGGTCTTGTGTCAGGAGCCTGCCGAATATTCGCCGGTGCTGACCGCCGTGCTGATGCCGCCGGGGCATGACGCCGACGCCTTCCGCAAGGTCACGCTCGAGAATTACAACATGTCGCTCGGCTCCGGCCTGTCCAAGCTTGCCGGCAAGGTGTTTCGCATCGGCCATCTCGGCGAGTGCAACGAGCTCACTTTGTTGGGCGCGCTCACCGGTGTCGAGATGGGATTGTCGCTTGCCGGCGTGCCGCATCGCGCCGGCGGCGTCGCAGCGGCGATGTCGTTGCTGGAGGAGCGCACCCACTCCAACGCATCAGCCCAGCTCAGGGTGATATCGAGCTGAGCAACGGCCTTGCGTGTATTCGATACCAACAACAAGCAGATCCGCATCATAAGCAGACTGCCGGGGAGGATGTAAATGCGGCTTCGTTTCAAGGCCACCCATGTCGTGCTGGCGATGCTGTGCGTGATGTACTTCATCACCTATGTCGATCGGGTCAACATCGGCACGGCGGCTAGCGAAATCCAGAAGGAATTGGGCCTCAGCAACACCCAGCTTGGCCTGGTGTTCTCCGCCTTCGCCTATCCTTATTTGCTGTTCCAGGTCATCGGCGGTTGGGTCGGTGACCGCTTTGGGCCGCGCCGAACGCTGTTTTGGTGCGGCATGATCTGGGCCGCCGCCACCATCATGACCGGCTTCGTGCACGGGCTGGTGACGCTGTTCATTGCCCGCGTCGCACTCGGCTTCGGCGAGGGCGCGACTTTCCCGACCGCGACACGGGCCATGCAATACTGGACTCCCGCGGCCGGACGCGGTTTCGCGCAAGGGCTGACCCACGCCTTCGCGCGGCTGGGCAACGCGATCACGCCGCCATTGATCGCCGCGCTGATGTATTGGTTCACCTGGCGCGGCTCTTTCGTCGCGCTCGGGCTGGTGAGCCTCATCTGGGGCATGATCTGGGTATGGTATTTCCGCAACGAGCCCAAGGATCATCCCGCCATCACCGAGGCCGAACTGGCAACGCTTCCGCCGCGACCGTCCAATCTGAAGCCGAAGGTGCCATGGGGACCGCTGCTGCGCCGGATGTGGCCGGTGACACTCACCTATTTTTGCTACGGCTGGAGTTTGTGGCTGTACCTGAACTGGCTGCCGCTGTTCTTCAAGAACAACTACAGTTTGGACATCAAGAATTCGGCGCTGTTTGCCTCCGGAGTTTTCTTTGCCGGCGTCATCGGCGACAGCCTGGGAGGGATCCTGTCCGATCGCATCCTCAAGAAGACAGGCAATGTTCGTCTTGCGCGGTTGAGTGTCGTGATTCTCGGGTTCGCCGGCGCCCTGCTGTCGCTTTTTCCGATTCTGTTCATTCACGATATTACCGTCGTCGCCCTGTGCCTGTCGGGCGGGTTTTTCTTTGCCGAACTCGTCATTGGCCCGATCTGGTCAGTGCCGATGGACATTGCGCCAAAATATTCCGGCACCGCCGCGGGCCTGATGAATAGCGGCTCTGCGCTGGCCGCGATTGTTTCGCCGCTGGTGGCCGGTTACGTCATCGATGTGACTGGCAATTGGTACCTGCCGTTCCTGATGTCGATGGGGTTACTGCTGCTGGGGGGCTTTTCGGCATTCCTGATGCATCCCGAAGAGCCGTTCGAGGACGTCGGCAGCCCTTGGGTCGCCGAGCCGGTTGCGGTGCGATAAGCGGGTTACGATCGAGCGGCCGACGGCGGGTCCGGGGGAGTAGTCCCGGGCTCGTTTCGGGCAGCGGGACAAGCCTGACAAAAAGTGTTATCCGGGCGCCGCAGCTGCAAGAATCCCCGCCGGGAAGGACGCGACATGACCCTGCACACTGGAAGGCATTTTCTTCAGATTCCAGGACCGACCAACATTCCCGACCGGGTGCTGCGGGCGATGGACATGCCCGGCCTGGATCATCGCGGCGCCGAATTCGCCGAGCTTGGTTTTGCGGTGATGGCGGCGATGCAGCGCATGTTCCGCACCACCCGGCCGGTGATCATTTTTCCGTCGTCAGGGACCGGGGCGTGGGAAGCCGCGATCGTCAATACGCTGTTGCCCGGCGACAAGGTGCTGATGGCGGAAACCGGTCAGTTCGCCGTGCTGTGGCACGGCATCGCCGATAAATTCAAGCTCGACGTCGATTTTGTGCCGGGCGACTGGCGCCGCGGCGCCGATGTGGAAGCGATCGAGGCGAAGCTTGCGGCCGATCGCCAGCACAAGATCAAGGCGGTGATGGTCGTGCACAACGAGACCTCGACCGGCTGCGTCACCTCGCCGCTCGAAGTCCGCAAAGCGATGGACCGCACCAAACATCCGGCGCTGTTGATGGTCGATACCATCTCGGGCCTCGGCTCGATGGAATATGAGCACGATTCCTGGGGCGTCGACGTCTCCGTTGCCGGTTCGCAGAAGGGGCTGATGCTGCCGCCGGGTCTCGGCTTCAACGCGGTGTCGGAAAAGGCGCTCGCGGTTGCAAAGGCGAGCCCGTCGATGCGGTCCTATTGGGACTGGCAGGAAGTCATCGCTTTCAACAAGCTCGGCACCTTTCCCTACACGCCGGCGATCAATCTTCTGTATGGACTGCGAGAGGCCATCGCGATGCTCGAGGAAGAGGGCCTCGACAATGTCTTTGCGCGGCACAAGCGCCACAGTGCTGCGACGCGCGCGGCGGTGAAGGTCTGGGGATTGGAAACCCAATGCCAGGACCCGCATGCGCATTCGCCGGCGCTGACCGGCGTGCGCATGCCGGAAGGCCATGACGCGGATAATTTCCGTAAAGTGGTGCTGGACAATTTCGATATGTCGCTCGGCACGGGTCTCAACAAGATCAAGGGCAAGGCATTCCGGATCGGCCATATCGGGCATTTCAACGATCTGATGCTGATGGGAACGCTGTCGGGCGTCGAGATGGGGCTCGATCTCGCTCAGGTGCCGCATCGCGGCGGCGGCGTGCTGGCCGCGATGGAAGTTCTGAAAGGCCGCGACGTGGTGTCGATGCCGAAATCAAAGTCTGCGGTTGCATAGCGCATGATGCCGCACATCAACAGAAAGAGCGTGCCATGAACGCCCCTATGACTGCGACGGAAGACCTTCTCTATGTCGTCGAGGACGGCATCGCGCGCCTTACCTTCAACCGCCCACAGGCGCGCAACGCGCTGACCTTTGCGATGTACGAGCAGATGGCCGAGATCTGCGAGGCCGTCAACGCCGACCGCTCGATCAAGGCGATGATTCTGACCGGCACCGGCGACAAGGCGTTCGCCTCGGGCACCGACATCTCGCAATTCCGCGCCTTCAAGACCGCGCAGGATTCGCTCGACTACGAGGCGCGGATCGATCGCGTGCTGGGCACGCTCGAGCAGGTCCGGGTGCCGACGATCGCCGCGATTGCCGGCGCCTGCACCGGCGGCGGCGCGGGGATCGCCGCCTGCTGCGACATCAGGATCGGAACCGAAACGACCCGGATCGGCTTTCCGATCGCGCGCACCCTCGGCAATTGCCTGTCGATGTCCAATATCTCCCGGCTGGTGTCGCTGATCGGCCCGGCGCGGACCAAGGATCTGATCTTCAAGGCCCGGCTGGTCGAGGCGCCCGAGGCGCTCGCGCTCGGCCTGCTCAACGAAGTGGTGCCTGACGTGGCAACACTGCAGCAGCGCGCCGATGAGACCGCAAAACTCCTCGCCAGCCATGCGCCGATCACGCTCGAGGTGACAAAAGAGGCGGTGCGCCGGATCCGGCGGACCTTGTCGCGCGAAGAGGGCGAGGATCTGATCCTGCGTGCCTATATGAGCGAGGATTTCCGCGAGGGCATGGACGCGTTCCTCAACAAGCGCACGCCGAACTTCAAGGGCAAATAACCGAGCCCGTTAAAGACCTAAGTCAAGGGTTGGTCGCGGTCGCGTCAGAACGCCCCGGAAAAGCGGCGTCGGCGCGCGCGTGCGCCGACGACGCTTAATGGCGCGTCCGAGCGGGGATTACTCACGGGTTATTAGGAAGTTTCATTCAACGTCCACGGCAACGGCTGCACCGCGCGGCTTGGTTAAAGCTTCGTTGAGGACAGTGTCTTGCAAGCATTCCCGAAAATTCTAGGCCGCCATTACTTCGCAATTTTTGTATTGGCGTCCGCCACGCTGTCCTACCAGATACTGATCACACGTTTCTTCAGCGTCATGCTGTATTATCATTTTGCGTTTGCGGCCATTTCGCTTGCGATGCTCGGACTTACCCGCGGCGCGATGGCGGTCTACGACAATCCGGACCGCTACGCTCCGGAACGGGTCGGCGTGGAATTCGCACACCACGCATCGTGGTTCGCGATCACGGGCGCCGGTACCATGATTGCTTTCCTGTGCGTGCCGCTCGTGATCCCTGAAAAATACGTGCTGACGGCGCTCGCGATCGCGGCCATTGGCTTCGTAAGGCCGTTTACCGAAAGCGGCGTTTGCATAACGCTGTTGTTGACCCGCCTGCCATATGGCGGCGGATGGCTCTATGCGTCCGACCTTGCAGGTGCTGCGCTTGGATGTCTCGGGATCATCTTCGTCTTGCTCGTCATCGACCCCGTAAGCGCCACACTGGGGATCGGAGCCCTCGCCGCCGGGGCAGGTTGGACGGTCGTGCGGGGCAGCGGCGACGCCCGCAGCCTGCGCCTGAGCGGCGCCGTTGCGCTTACGCTGGCCGCGGCAACCGTCGCGCATGTCGGCCTTTATGTTTCCGGTAAAGGCCATCTCGGCGTCTTCTGGGCCAAGGGGGAGCAGCAGCTTGGAACGCTGTTCGAGCGCTGGAATACGTACTCGCGGGTGAGGGTCACGGCTCTCGGCGAGGGCGCTCCGTTCGGTTGGGGCTTCGCCCGCGCGCCGGAGACAAAAATAGACCAGAACTACCTCGATATCGACGCCGATGCGGCAACCGTCATTACCCGGCACGAAGGCGATCTCGGCAAGCTCTCCTACCTGAAGGACGACGTCATCAATGCCGCCTATCTGGTGCAACCGCCGGCCGACGTTGCTGTCGTAGGCGTCGGCGGTGGTCGCGACATTCTTTCCGGGTTGTTTTTCGGCGCCAAGAACATCCGCGGGATCGAGATCAATCCCGCGATCTTCGAAGCTCTCACCGATCGGTTCGGCGATTACTCCGGCCATCTCGACCGCCAACCCGGCGTGTCGTTGGTCAATGCCGAAGCCCGCAGCTATATCAACCATTCATCCGATCGATACGACCTCGTCCAGATTTCGTTGATCGACACCTGGGCCGCGACGGCCGCCGGCGGGCTGACGCTTACGGAAAACCGCCTTTATACCGTGGAGGCGTGGGGTGACTTTTACCGGGCGCTGAAGCCGGGCGGACTGTTGTCGGTATCGCGCTGGTACGATCCGAACGGTCACCGCGGCGAATTCTATCGGCTCGTGGCGATCGCAGCGAGTGCCCTGCAGCGCAACGGCGTGCCCGCCGCCGAGTTGCCGGACCATGTGATCGCGCTCAACGTCGGCCAAATCGTAACGGTGATTACCCGCCCTGACGCTTTCACCAAGGCCCAATGGCAGGATGCGCGCGCGAGACTTCAGGCCCAGGGCTTCAAGATCCTCCTGGGACCGGATGTCAGCTTCGACACGGTCACCTCGACGTTGATGTCCGGCAAGGCGGACGCGGCTTTCTTCGCGTCTTTGCCGGAGAATATCAGCCCCTCGACCGACGATAATCCATTCTTCTTCTACACGGCGCGTTTCGGCGATCTTGTCGCCAAACCGTTGTCTACCCTCTCGAACAACAACGCGGCGATCAGCATGACCCTGGTGCTGATCATGATCGCGCTTTGCGCCTGCGTGTACTACATCATCGGTCCCTTTGTCCGTCTGGCAAGGCGGATGCCGTTGTCGGTGCTGACGCCGCCGGTGGCTTATTTCTGCGCGATCGGCATGGGCTTCATGCTGATCGAGATATCGCAGATGCAGCGGCTGATGGTGTTCCTTGGTCATCCCGTCTATGGGCTGGGCGTGGTACTGTTCACCGTTCTGCTCTTTAGCGGGATCGGCAGCACCACGGTCGGCGCGAATTCGCCGCGAACGGGCGCGGTCATCGCCAGGGTTGTCGCGCTTCTGACGACGCTCGTGGCGGCGGGGCTACTCACTCCCTTACTCACCACATGGGCGCGATCGGAAACCACCGACATGCGCATTCTGTTGTCCATACTGCTCCTGGCACCCCCGGCTTTTTGCATGGGGATGATGTTCCCGCTTGGCTTAAGCACCTGGCGCCGGCACTCGGAACTGCTTCCGTTTTTCTGGAGCGCCAACGGGATTACGTCGATGTTTGCGTCGGTGCTGGGCATGGCCTTGTCGATAGAATTCGGCATCGCCAGGACGTATGCGCTGGGCGCGGGCTTCTATATCGTCTGCGTATTGATGATCGTCGTGAGCCGCCAGGCGAGCCGCATGGGCGCGCCGGCGGCGATGCCGCTGGATGAAGTCGCCGCGCCGTTGATCCAAGCGACGCAACTCGAATGGATGGCCGATATCAACAGCGGCAAATCGCCCGGATCAACCAAGCCCGCGCGCAGCGACGAGGCGGTCAAGTAGCCTGCTGGCGCTGCGACCCGCTTGAACTCCCAGTCGCCAACCTGCATGATGACGCTAATAATCACAGGCCAGCGCGGCTGGGCTGAATAAAGTGCGGCGGGAGACACGTGCGAAGCATCACGAGAGCCGTGGCTGTGCTCACGGCCGCGCTGGCGAGCGCGCCGGCCATCGCCGGCTGGGAACCCACAACACCCGTTGAAATCGTGGTTGCGGCCGGCGCCGGCGGCGCCTCCGACCAGATGGCGCGGATGATGCAGGCCGCGATCCAGAAGAACAATCTGATCAAGCAGCCGATAATGGTGTCGCTCAAGGGCGATGCGTCCGGCGCTGAAGCGTTGATGTACATGAAATCCAGCGAAGGCAATCCCAACAAGGTGCTGATCGCCAATTCGCTGATCTACATGCTCCCGCTGTCGGCGAAAATTCCCTTCAACTGGCGCGAGCTGACGCCGGTGTCGGTGGTCGCGCTCGATCAGTTTGTGTTGTGGGACAATGCCGAGGGTCCGAAGACCGTGAAGGAATTCATTGCCGCCGCCAAGGCCGCCAGTTCGCCGTTCAAGATGGGCGGCACCGGATCGAGGCGCCAGGATAACGTCTTGACCGTGTTCATGGAGCAGAAGACCGGCGCGAAATTCTCCTATCTGCCCTACAAGTCCGGCGGCGAGGCGGCGACGCAGCTGGTCGCCAATCACACCAAATCCAACGTCAACAACCCCAGCGAAAATCTCGAAGTCTGGCGCGCCGGGCAGGTACGGGCGCTTTGCGTGTTCGACAAGGAGCGCATGGCGTATACGACCAAGGTGACCGAGACGCAGTCGTGGCACGACATCCCGACCTGCAAGGAAGAGGGCCTCGACGTCCAGTATCTGGTGCTGCGCGCGATGTTCCTGCCCGGCAAGGTCACCCCGGAGCAGCAGGCGTTCTATGTCGATCTGTTCCAGAAGGTGACGCAGACGGCGGAATACATGGACTACATGGAAAAGCAGGCGCTGAAGCCGATCTTCCTCACCGGCAAGGACATGGTGCAATTCCTCGAAGAGGATGACGCGCTCAATACCTCGCTGATGAACCAGGCGGGACTCGTTGCGAGGTAGATGCGCGCTGCCTGTCATGCCCCGAAAATCGGGCACCCGCTATTCCACCTACGGTCGGAATAGCCCAGGTGTCGTGGAGTACTCGTTCGCGGCTTCCGGTTAGCGCGCCGGCTGCGGCAGCGTGCCGCGGACCCGTAACCCGTGCTTCCGACGATATCGGTCATCGAATTAACAGCTTGGTCTGGATGTGATCGACATCACGCAGGGGTTGCGCTGCGAATAAGTCAGGTTGTGGCTTTGGCGTAACAGACTCTGATCGTCGGGTTCCGTATGTTTCCGGACGTTTCCAATATCCAATATGAATAATTGATTGCGAGGACCCCATGATGAAGCGAATTTCGATTGGAATGGCTGCTGTGGTTTCACTGCTCGGGACCAGCGCGTTCGCCGCTGATCTTGCGCCACGCCCATACACCAAGGCGCCGGTCATCCCCGTGGTCATCTACGATTGGACCGGGTTCTATATCGGCGGCAACGCCGGCTATAGCTGGGGTCGTGAGAAGACCGACGGCAACCTGACCGGGACATCGAGCGTCAGCGTGTTCCGGACGGCAGGCCCGACCCTGCTGGCGGGCTTCCCGGTGGTCACCCCTCTCGCCACGCTGCCCCTGACCGGTCGAGCCAACGTCAATGGCTTCATCGGCGGCGGACAGGCCGGCTACAACTGGCAGCGCGGAACCTGGCTGTTCGGCCTCGAAGGTGACATTCAGGGCAGCGACGAGCGCGGCACCGGTGACGTCTGCACGGTTGCCGGATGTCCCCTCGGTACAAGCATCCTCACCGCGAATTACAAGCTCGACTGGTTCGGTACCGCGCGCGGCCGCGTCGGCTTCCTTCCAACCGAGCGCGTCCTGCTCTATGCGACCGGCGGCTTGGCTTACGGCCATTTGAGCGCCAATGCACCGCTGATCCCGCTGAGCTGGGGATCGACGCGCGCCGGCTGGACCGTGGGCGCCGGTGTCGAGGCGGCGATCGACCAACACTGGTCGGTCAAGCTCGAATATCTCTACATGGACCTCGGAAACGTCGGCAGCGGCGCGGTGGCGACCACCGGCATCGTGAACGCGCTCAACACGCCCAGTGTCGGCTTCAACACCGTCACGACCACGAGCACGTTGGGGGTCTTCAACACCCGTTTCACCGACAACATCCTGCGGGTCGGTGTGAACTACCGCTTCAGCGGTCCGGTGGTCGCGAAGTACTGAGTTCCTTCAAATTCAAGCGAACCTGAGCCCGGCCTTGTGCCGGGCTTTCGTTTGCTGATCGCCAATTTTCACGAGCGCGTACGAAGCCGCGCCTTGTCACACCACTTTGGCTTGCTTCAAGCCCGCGATCTCATTTGCCGTAAATCCGAACTCGCCGAGCACCTCGTCGGTCTGCTCGCCGAACTCCGGCGGCCGTGCCGCCATCTTGCTTGGGGTGCGTGACAGCGTGACCGGCTGGCCGACCAGGCGGATATGGCGATCCCCTTCATGGGGAACGTCCTGGGCGATGCCGAGATGTCGGACCTGGGCGTCCTCGAACATCTGGTCGATCGAATAGATCGGGCCGCAGGGCACGCCGGCGGCGTTGAGCTCCCTGACCCAGGTCTCGGTCGATTTCTTCTCGGTGAGCTTGCTGATCTCGGCATTGAGCGCGTCGCGGTTCTTGGAGCGCGCCGGCGCCGTCATGTAATCGGGATGGCTCACAAGCTCGGGCGCGCCGATCGCCTGGGCGCAGCGCTCCCAGATGCGGCCGCCGGTCGTGGCGATGTTGATATAGCCGTCGGAGGTCTTGAATACGCCGGTCGGGATGCTGGTCGGATGGTTGTTGCCGGCCTGCTTGGCGACATCCTTGTCCATCAGCCAGCGGGCGGCCTGGAAATCCAGCATGAAGATTTGCGCCTGCAACAGCGAGGTCTGCACCCACTGGCCTTCGCCCGAGACGTCGCGCTCCAACAGCGCGGTGAGGATGCCGATGGCGCAGAACAGTCCGGCGGTTAAGTCGGCGACGGGAATGCCAACCCGCATCGGGCCCTCGCCGGGGGCGCCGGTAATCGACATCAGGCCGCCCATGCCTTGCGCGATCTGATCAAAGCCAGGGCGCTTGTGATAGGGGCCGTCCTGGCCGAAGCCGGAAATGCTGCCATAGACGATACGCGGATTGAGCTTGCGCACGCTCTCATAGTCGATGCCGAGCTTTGCCTTGACGTCGGGACGGAAGTTCTCGACCACCACGTCGGCCTTTTTCGCAAGCCGCTGGAACACCTCAAGACCCCTCGGGTCTTTCAGGTTGAGCGTCATGGCGCGTTTGTTGCGGTGCAAATTCTGAAAGTCGGAGCCATCACGCGGCCCGCCCGGCTGCTCGCCGGCGGCGTCCTCGAGCAGGGCATCGATCTTGATGACATTGGCGCCCCAGTCGGCGAGCTGCCGCACGCAGGTCGGCCCGGAACGGACCCGGGTGAGATCAAGCACGGTGAAGCGGGACAGGGCCTGCGAGGCGCGTGGAAAGGGCATTTTGGGGGGACTCCGGACAAGATGTGCTGCGAGCGGAATCCTGAACCAGAATGCGCTTCCGGTAAATCCCTAGCCCGATCTTTGCGGCGATGTATCGGTATTCACGCGCGCGGCAGGGCCACTTTCAACGGCAAATTCTTCTCGCCATAGCTCGCAATCGTCAGCTGCCAGTTGGTTTCCCCGTCCTTCGAACCGGTCTGGACGAAACCAAGCCTTTCGAAATGATCGCGCACCAGGCCGTTCTTGGCGGTCGGAATATAGCGGCCGGTGATCTCGGTCATTCCCCTCATGCGGGCCTGCTCGACCAGATATTGCAGGATGGTTTCCTCCACCCGCCTGCCGAGAACGCGGCACGACATGATCCAGGTATCTACTTCCCAGCTTCGGCCGCTTTGGCGGCAGATGACGGCCGAGATCATTCCGTTGTCGCCGAAAATATCCTCAAGACGCGCCTGCAGCGTGAAAATTTCGGGGTTCGACGGCATCGCCGCGATCTCGGCTTCGCTGTAGCGGCGGGTGGTCAGATTGAACTGGTTGGATTTCGAGATCAGCTGGGCAATCCGCTTGTGGCCGGCGCTGTCGAACGGCGCGATCGACAGCGTCATGCCGAGCGAGCGCAGATATTCGTCGTGATCGCCGATCCGCTCCAATTGGGCGGCACGCAAAGCGTTGGCTTTGTAGAAACCGGCGCGGAGCTGGTCTTCTTTCGAGAACGAGGCCTGCTCGAAATATCCGGCGGCCTGAAATACGCTGAGCCAGTCACTAGGATCTTCCGGCAATTCCGGAACCGCGACCGCCGGCAGCGCGTCGCGAACGCGCTTTCGCTCGGCGGGGTTGTCGTCGAGGAACACGAAGGAATCCAGCCCGAGGTCGATCGCATCGGCGATCGTCTTGATGTTGGCCGCCTTGTCTTCCCAATTGACGCGGAAGGCGACGATGTCGTCTTCCTTCAGGATCATCTCGGGATGGTTGCGGAACGCATCGAGCGCGATGGCCTCGTCGTTCTTCGAGGAGACGCACAGGATGATCCCGCGCTCCTTCAACGACAGCGCCATCCGCTGCAGCGCCGCATGGGCCTCGCCGAGCGGACTGCCGCTGCCCAGCGCAAGACCCTCGATGCCGTCATCGCCGACGATGCCGCCCCATATCGTGTTGTCGAGATCGAGAACCAGCACGCGGCGCGATCTTCCCATCTGCGCCGCAAGGATGCGCATGACGTTGTCGGCGTAGAGCGGGATCATGCTGGTCGCAAAGGGATACTTCGCCGCATACCAATATCGTCCCGCCGACCATGCGGAATGTCCCACCAGGCTCGCCAGCGCGCCGACATCGAGCACGAGCCGGGACTCCCCGAGCGCGCGCTGCACCAGGCGCCGGTTGAATTCGTCGGCGAGAGACCTCGGGCTGCCGGGCAGGCCAAGGTCCATGTTGAACTGGATCGCATCGGGATCGCCCGCGAGCGTCTGTAAAATAACCGGACGGCCGGTCGCAGCAGCAGCCACTTCGGCAACCCGCGAAATCCGGGCGATGGCGGCTTCGACCATCTGCGTTGCCGCTGCCTGATCGTCGAGCGGGGAAGTGAGCTTGAGCATGCGGCTGTCCGAAGCCACCAGCACGAAGTCGGGAGGATTTTCCTTCAGCTCGCTTCGGTTTCGCTCGAGCCAAGGCTCGGGCTCTTCATATTCGGCGATCGTGACCTCGAGCAGGAATTTGAACCGCATCGCGGTCCCGATCAGCGCGTCGGAAAGATGTGAGGCGGTGCTGGCCGACAGCAGCAAGATCCGGATCCGCACCAACCCCTGCTTGCGGGCCTCGGCCGCGAAATTCGCCGGCGCCGATTTCAGGATACTTGAGACCTTGCGGCCGAGCAGGCGAAGATCGGCCTCACCCCAGGCCGCCTGCGCCAGCGCCTGCAAGGACATCAGCGCCGCCAGCGGCTCGGCGGGCAGCGATGCGAGGCGCTCTCGCATCTTTCCCGGAGGTCGCGGAAGCCAGGGCAGCGCCGACAGGGGTAACTTTGCCGATGGGTTCATCGACACCGGGGATTCACTCACCGCGAGCGTTCCTCGACCAACTGAACGAACTGCCGTACCGAACTCGTCTGTTCGATCTCCGCGAGGCTGAATTGAATATCGAACTCGCTCTCGATGCCGCTGACCAGCCGGATATGCGCGAGGCTGTCCCAGGCCTTGAGATTTTTCTGGCTCGTATCCGGCGCGATCACCAGATCCTCGTCATCAAGCTCAGCGCGGAAAACATCCTGGAGTCTGGCCAGGATGACGTCGGATGCAGAAAGGTTTTCGGACACGTGCACCATCAATTCGTCGATTGCTTCGAAGGGACAAAAAGCTCCGGTTTCGGAACCGGCTGGATATACATCGTAATGCCCCTGCGACCAAGGGTAACGGCACGCTCGATGAACGGTTTAGCATCGGCCGCCAGTATCCTCAAATTCGACAGCCTGGCATTGGCGCAGATATCCGGGCCGAAATGGCGGCGCAGCCGCTTTGGCCTGATATCGCCAATCCGTCGCCGATATTCGTGCTCGCCGGTCTCCCCGTTGGCCCGCTGCCAGCGATATCGGATGGTGCCGTCGAATACGCCGCGGAAAAATGGCACTTCGTCGAACAGCAGGCATTCCGCGGCGTGCAGGGCGGTCATGAACTCAAATCCGGCGCCGATGCCGAGCATCCGCGCGTCCAATTCGGCGAGCCGGCAGAACGGGCTGTCCTTGCCCCAGGGCATGATTGTGTGATGGTGATCCCTGATCAGAAAATCCGCATTGGGGCCGAGCGCGCATACCGAGGAGGAGAGATGGATGCTTCTGCGCACATCGGGATAGCGGCGAAAGACTTCGCACAGCAGGCCTGTATAGACAGGTGCCCTGTCGACGAGGAAAAGCTTGTCGGGATTCTGGTCGATCGGAAATGCCGGCATCGCGAGCGTGCCACCAGGGCCAAGCAAGTCGCGCAGCAGGTCGATCATTTCAGAGGGCCGCAAGGGAACGTTGTAGAATTCGTTCCACGACGACTGGACCCAGAGCGTTCTGCCGGGCGTCACCCCCAAATCGATCAGCCTTTGCCGCAGCTCCGCGATGGAAACCGGGCGACGGTAGATTCGTTTCGAAAGCCAGAGCTTTTGCTGGCGCACGAAGCCGCGCACGTCGCTCTGTCCCGTAAGCTTCTGGGCAAGGCGTTTAACGGTGGTGCGGAAGGCGCGATACATGTTGGATGCGCATATGTTTCTTCAGGATATGGTTCGGGCCGGTGATCGTCAGCCGCGCAAGGCCTGATCGGGCCGCGCCATTTGCTGCACCTCATATACAATAGGGAGCATCACGTCCAACGCGCGCTCAGCGCTGGCAACGCCGACGGTTGCGGTTTGATCCGTCAGGATTCGGGGCAGGCGGCGGTGGATCACGTGAATACCGGACATGAATTCGTTGAGGTGCTGCGCCAGGACTTCGCCGGCCATCTTCGCCATTGCATATTCCGCGGTCGAGCTGGTCGGCTCGTCGATGGCAACCGTGGAGGGATAGAACATCGCGAGCTTTCGGTTGCGGTTTTCAGCGAGCGCGATGCAGAGATCGGAGAAACCGTCGGCATAGACGCGCAGGAATGCGCGCAGCTTCTCCGGCTCGTATAAAGCCGACTTGCGCTGGAATATTTTTGGGGTCGCGAAATAATAGCAGCAATCGACGACGCCCAGTTTCTGCAGTTGCTCGGCGGCCGGCGACAGCGCATCGTAACGCAGGATTTCGCATTGCGCTCCGGCGCCGCGAATATCGGCTGCGACCCGCTCAGCCGCGTCCTTGCTTTCCATGTAGGTGATGAGGGGATATCCGCCGCCGGCGGCGACGATCTTCGCCGTGACCTCGCCGAGGCCGCGGGAGCCGCCGACAATGAGCGATCGTTGTGCGGCAAACGGGCGGCCGGCGACACGCCTGGATATTTCGGCCATGCCGGGCTGAGACGGCGGCGCCGGGCGCGCGAACGCATCCAGCCGGCCCGCGAGGCCGGCGCCGGAAACATTGATCTGCAGCGATCTAAATCGGGCATCGACCTTCGTTACCGCGTAGGCGAGGGCGCCTTTCGCACCGTCTGCCGGCGCGCAATTCACATCGAGACCGGCAAACAGCGAGTGAAGTCCGGGGCACGCCATGCCCACAATGTAAGAAGTCGCGAGCAGCGCTTCGACGGCGGGCAGGCCGATGGATTCCGTCAGCGCGGGAAATGAGGATCGGGCATCGCCATCGCCGATCGCAACCGCGCCGGTCCGACCCGTGAGTTGCTCAAACCGGAGATCGGCAGGCTCCGAAAGACGGGCGGGCGCTGATTCTCCCGGCTGCACGCTTTCGGCTGCAAATTTTCCGGGCTTTGACGATAGCTTGACGAGCGCAATCACCGTGTTCGCTGCGACGATCTCAAATTCGATCTGCCGGTCTGTCCGATCCTGGATTCTGATGGACACCCGTTCGTCGAGATATAGCGGCTGCAGAAATCTGGCGCGGATGTTGGCAACCCTGAGGAGATAGCAACGCAGCACGGCATCGCTCGCCCAGGCGAGATTGTGGATGCCGTGCACGACCGGCGCTCCGACCTGGGTGCGCCGTGCGAAAGCCTGGTCCAGATGCATCGGATTCCAGTCGGACGAGAGCCGGGCAAAGGCGATCTGATCGTCCAGGTTGAAAATCCGGCTCGCAAGCTGTTCGTCGGTCATCGAGTGTCCTGCATGCTCGTCATTGTGCCGGCAAAGGCAGCGGGTCGGTCGTACGCAGTTTTGCGCGCTCCAGATCCGCAAACGCATCTCGTACGCACCCGGCAATCGCGGGGCTGATACGATCGGGTTTGAAGTGGCCTGATAACCCAAACAGCGGTTGAAATCCCTCCACCTCATAGCCGCCTTGCGGAATCTGTGCCGCGGTCGGAAGGTATCCGAACAGCGCTCCCAGATATCCCGCATAAAGCCGAATCCGCCCCGGCGCGACCGGGACCGCTTCGTCGAGCGTGCGCTGCCATTCGACGCTTGGTTCCGCGGACAGCGACACGATTTCGAGGTCCTCGCCGATCCTGACGGCCTGGGCGGCCAGCATCTTGTCGGGAGTGGAGCCTGTAAAGAACTCGCTGAGAGCAATTCGGGCGGACCCGGTTTGAAGGCTTGCGGGCGAAAACCTTTGGACGGGCTTGCCTTGCGCGATGGCGCAGACGCCTTCGGCCAGACTCTGGCTCCAGCGTGTCCAATCATCCGCGGACGGAGGCACAAACAACGGGCCCGACATGATGAGGCGGATCATTCGGCGAAAACGCTCGCGCCAACCGTTGCGGCGTGCGGAAGTTTTGATGTTCGGCCGGGTATCACCGCAAAACCCTTGCGCGAAGACGCATGGGATTTCGCCAAAGCGCGCGCGCAGCGCGCGGCGTACCGCGCCGGGGTAGTCGGCGCTGATGACATCCTGCGGCACGGCGGCCGTCGGATGGCAGGTGTAATGCCAAATCAGGCCGACGACTTTGCCATTCGATGCCCTCAGCAGGGCGACGGTCGCCTGCTCGTCCCTGGGAGCTGACGGGTTCGGTGCGAACGCGATGCTCGTAAACCTCAATCCATACATTCGCCCGTAGGTCGGGAATGGCCAAAAACGGCGGCGGCTGACGGAATGATCGAGCCTGCCCCGAAAAACCTCAAAGCTGACTTCCGCCGGTTGTCGCTGCTGAATTTGGCGCACAAGATTTTCGGCGGCCGCAGCGAGGTCGCCCACGAAGGCGGTGTCGGGTATCCCGAGACGCTCGCAAGCCTGATCGGTCGCCGGCGCCGTGTGGGTATGCGATGCCAACAGCATTACTTCGTCGGGCTCAAATCCCATCCGTTGAAGTTTGGCGAGAATTGCGTCCTGAAGCTCGGAGCCGACGATCATGAGATCGAAACTGAAGATGAGGCAGCGCTGCGCGGCGCATTCCAGGAGGACGGCCGATATTTCGATCGGGTCGAGGATCGTCGTGACCGGCGCTTTGCGCATAGCATCTCCGGCGAG
The DNA here is from genome assembly GCF_900141755.1 of Bradyrhizobium lablabi. NCBI lineage: Bacteria > Pseudomonadati > Pseudomonadota > Alphaproteobacteria > Hyphomicrobiales > Nitrobacteraceae > Bradyrhizobium > Bradyrhizobium lablabi. The sequence goes on from NZ_LT670844.1 coordinate 6,388,024, forward strand.
CCGGACCGGACGGTCTCGCGGGGTCACGTCGCATGAGGCCGTGCGCGCAAACAATTTCGCCGAACGTTCCCTTTGATGGTTAAGATGTGCCGTGGCTGGCAATCCCTGAACTCTATGAAATTCCGGTGCCAAAATCGAGGGCCTCTTGTCTGATCCCCCGCGGCACAATAAGGCTTTGTCCTGATTATCGACCAAGAGGAAATATGTCCAGTAAGCGCTCTTTGGCAGCCGCATCTCACCGGGACGCGTCCCCTGCGCCGCAGATGCAAAGTGCGATGTCGTTCCGAGCCCCGCGCTGCGAGGACGCGTGACGCCCTCTTCAAGCCGCGCACGCCGCATTTTTGGCGGCTGGTCGGCCAACGTTGTCCAAGTGCTGCTTGCGCTTACGCAGCAAATCGTGCTGATTCCGCTTTTCCTCAAATATTGGTCAAGCGATACCCTATCGGCGTGGCTGACAATCTTTGCCGCGGGAAGTCTGGTTCTTGCGGCTGACGGCGGCTTGCATGCCTGGTCGCTGAACCGTTTTCTTGCGTTCAAGTCGCGCGCCGATTGCGATCGCCGGACCAGCCGCTATTACGGCGCCGTGTTTCAGCTTTTCGTCTGGTTTACGACGCTGTTTGCATTGCTGCTGCTTGTGATTTTCGGACTGGTTTCGCCGGCGCGCGTGCTTGGATTCCGGGCCGAACAGGGCTTTGACCTGCCGTTCGCCATCATGACGCTGGGCACGGTTTTCACGCTGCCGATGAATTTGGCGGGCGCGCTATATCGCGCGCGTGGACTCTATGGGCGAATAGTGACGGTGCAGGCGTGGGGGATGGCGTTCGGCCAACTGGCCCAAATCATCGGCGTCATCGCAACCGGCAGTCTGTTGGTCGTCGTCATTGCCTATGCGGCAGGACAAATCGCGACGGCGCTATACGTCCTGTTCGTGGACGTGCGGCGGCAATTTCCCTTCATCGGAGATTTTCGTCAACGGATCTCGTGGCGCTGGAGCGCCGCCCAATTCGTTGGCGCCTTCCCGTTTGCCGTCATGAATTTTGCCGAGGCAGGGCTCACCTATATTTCCGTTCTACTGATTGGCGTTTTTGTTTCCGACCGTATTGCCATCGCGCAGTGGGGATTGACCCGCACCATCGTCGGCCTGCTGAAGGGGCTTTGCTATCAGATGGCGCTGCCGCTGGCGGCTGAGCTCGGACACGATCACGCGGTGGGCGCCCGCGACAGCCTGCAGCGTCTCTATGCCAGGGGATCGGTCGTGCTGATGTTATTCGCGAGCGCGACCACATCCGGCGCGCTGGTGTTCTGGTCGGATTTCTTCGCGATCTGGACTCACGGTTCCATTCCCTTCGATGCGACGCTCGCGACCACGTTGCTTCTGGGCATGTGTGTCGGAGCGCCGGCTATTCTGGCGCTCAGCTACGCAAATTACAGCAACCGCGGCACCCTCTTGCTGTGGACCAAGTCCCTGCAGCTGGCAATATTTCTGATTTTGTCGCTGGTCTTGATCCCTCGTCTCGGCCCGTTGGGAGCGGCAATCGCGTTGGTATCGAGCGACCTGATTGCCCAATTTGGGGTTTTGTTCACGATCATCGTGGGTGAAACTCTAAAGCACCCGATACGGCACACGGTGTTTCTCGCGGCGGTGATGGTGACGATCGTCGCGGGCGGAGCGGCTATTGGTGAGGTGATCAGACATTTCCTGCCCGGCAGCGGCGTGATGCATTTTCTCATCGAATGCACGCTTTGGCTGGTCGCGGCCGCTCTGCTGGCGAGCCCGTTGGCGAAAAAGCCGCTTCGTGACAAGCTAGTGGAAGCGATCCCGCGTTAGACAGCGGCTGCTATTTCGTCGCGAGCTTATTTCGTTGCAAGCTTATTTCGTTGCAAGCAACGCGACGCCGCTGCCGAGCTTTCTGGCAAAGGGAATGCAGTTGCATATGGCGTCATCGACATCCGCAACCCAGGCAGCCTGCGGAACCGACAGCACGAGGCCAGCCTTTTGCGCCACGATGGCGGGATAACGCGTCAGCGATCCATGCTGAACATATCTGGCGTCCGCGAAAGCCTTGTAAATCGGGGATACGCGGGCCTTGTCGAGTGGTGAACAGAAGGCATTCGGCTCGCGCTTGCCGAAGATCTTGGTTCCCAGCGTATAGCCCGGCGCGCGCCAGGGTTCGATCGCGGCGAACTTGCCGCCCGGGGTCAGAATTCTCGCCATCTCCAGAAACGCGACCTCGGTGCGCATATGGTGGACGCAGCCGCCGACATAGCAAACATCCACGTGGCGATCTTCGATCGGGATTTCTTCCGCGATGCCGACGAGGCAGCGCAGCCGGTCCTTGAAGCCGAACAGCGCGGCCAGCTCCATGGCGACGCATGCCTCGCCGTGCATCGGCGTCAGCAGCATCGCTTCCGAAGCGCCTGCCATCAATAGCAGGACGGCGACGATGCCCTTGCCGCCGATCTGGATGACGCGCTTCCCCTTGACCGGCCCGATGTGGCCATAGCAGTCGCGCTCGGCCGCGATATCGATCGTCTCGGAGAACCACGTGCTGGATTCCGGGAATGGTCCTCGTTCCGCTTCCGAAAGCTTGCCGATCGAACCCAGATGGCGAAGGCCCGCGGAATCGCTGTTGTCGAGGGTGCCCTGGTCGCGAATTTCCTTGGCGTGTGCGTAGCCGGCCTTGTTATAGAATTCCATCTCGCTATAGGCTTCGTCATACTGGGGCGAGCGGACATTGCGTGGCCACGGCAATTGCTCCGTGACCGCCTCCGGTCCGAGCAGGATCGGGATTTTGTCTTTTACCGGATAGCTGATGCTGCCATCGGCCGTCGTCAGATGATCGGCGGCAAGCGTCGTTAGCGGTCGCTTGGTAACGGGGCATATGAGGCCGGAAATATTCATCTCCGCCACCCTCAGCGCGGCACTTCGCTGTCAGAAGCCGTTACCCCGAGATTGGCTTGCCGGATGAGATATTGTCCATAACCGGTCGCTTTCATGGGCTCAGCCAGCCGCAGAAGCTGTTCGGCATCGATGAAGTTCTGGGCGAACGCGACCTCCTCGGGACAGGCGATTTTCAGGCCTTGGCGCTTCTCGACAATGTGGATGAACTGCGAGGCTTCCAACAGGGATTCATGGGTGCCCGCATCGAGCCATGCGTATCCGCGGCCAAACCGCTCGGCATGAAGCTCGCCACGCTCGAGGTACCATTGGTTCAGATCGGTGATTTCGAGTTCGCCCCGCGCCGACGGCTTCAACTCGCGCGCGACATCGACCACGCGCGCGTCGTAAAAATAAAGACCGGTGACGGCGTAATTCGACTTCGGCGCTTTCGGTTTCTCGACGATGCGTAACGGCCGATGGGAGGCGTCGAACTCAATCACGCCGTAACGTTCGGGATCGTCGACCCAGCATGCAAATACGGTTGCACCGCGCGATTGCTGTGCGGAAGCGCGCAACAATGCGCGCAGATTGTCGCCATAGAAGATGTTGTCGCCGAGGATCAGCGCCGACGGCTTGCCGGCAAGGAACTCCCGGCCGATCAGGAAAGCTTGCGCAATACCGCCCGGATGGTCTTGGATCGCATAGGACAGCGCGATCCCCCATTGCCTGCCGTCGCCGAGCAGGCGCTTGAATTGCTCGATCTCTTCCGGCGTCGTGATGATGAGGAGCTCGCGGATGCCGGCCAGCATCAGCGTCGTCAGCGAGTAATAAATCAGGGGCTTGTCATAGATCGGCAGCAACTGCTTCGATGTCGCAAGCGTCAGCGGATAGAGCCGCGTTCCCCGGCCTCCCGCCAGAATTATTCCCTTGCGATCCATTAGCTGCGGCTCTCTTTGGCCCGACGAATGTTGGAGCGGCCTCGTTAACATGCGCGATTGCGCAACTCAAAATGCTTTCGCCGCGAGTTGCCACCTTGTCGGCCGCATCAACGCGCTCGGAGGCATCGTCCGAGCGAGTAGGGGCCCGCTCAATAAACATAAATATATCAATGGTTTATATGGCGATCCCGCTCGGATTGCGAGTCGGTGAAGGGTGCTATAGGAATGGTTCTGCGGCGCTTTGGCAAAGAGATTTCCGTAAATCGCCCGGTGCATTCCCGCAAGACCCGACTGATAACGCATCATGGCAAAGCGCGTCTACTGCACCTACTTCGATCACAATTACCTGTCGCGCGGCCTGGCGCTGTATCACTCACTTCAGCGGCACGCGCCCGGCTCTCGCCTGTGGGTGCTTTGTCTGAGCGAGGCCTGTTATGCGGCGCTGGTCGCGCTCGATCTGCCCAATCTCATCCCGCGGCGGCTGGAGGATTTCGAAGCCGCCGATCCGGAAGTCGCGGCGACGCGATCCAATCGCAGCGTGATCGAGTATTACTTCACCTGTTCGCCGGCGTGGCTGCTTTTTGTTCTGAAGAACGAGTCCGATGCGGAGTGGACGACCTACCTTGACAGCGACTTGTATTTCTTTGCGCCGCCGGAACCGATTTATGCGGAACTGCAGGACGCCGCGGTGGCGATCATTCCGCATCGTTATGCCGCCAAGCTCACCAAGCTGCAGAAATTTGGAACTTACAACGTCGGATGGGTGGGGGCGCGGAACGACGAGGATGGCATTGCGGTCATGGAATGGTGGCGCGAGAAATGCATCGAATGGTGTCACGACTATGTCGACGGCGGGCGCTTTGCCGATCAGGGGTATCTCGACTCGTTCTCAAGCCGCTCCTCGAGGGTCAAAGTGATCGAGAACATCGGCGCCAACCTCGCGCCCTGGAATATCGGCAATTACCAGATCGAGTTTCGCGAGGGCAAAGTTTGGATCGATCGAACGCATCCTCTGATATTCTTCCACTTTCAGGGGCTGAAAAAAGGCCTGGGCTGGTTTTTCTTCAACAGCCACAGGCGCTATCGAGCGCCGTTCTCCAGAGATGTGCGCGGCCGGATTTACCGGCCCTACATCGACGAATTGCTGACGATCGAAAACGCCGTAAATCCGGTTTTGCGGGTGTCCGACGCAAAGCCGTATAGTCGATCGGCAATTCCGGATATCAGACATTACCTCAAGAGCAAGATACGGGCGATCGTCACACGGTCGCTGCAGCTGCTGGACGTCGTCACCGGGCGGGCATTTCTTGTGTTTCGCGGAACGGCGTATTAGCGGAAGGAGCGTTGGATGCCGGCACGGTGCGCCGCAAGGAAGAACTGGTAAGCGATGTTACCGCCATTTTGGGATTATCGACGCGAGTACGACGAGTTGCGAGACGAAATTCTCGCCGCCGTCGATCGGGTTTTCAAGTCCGGGAAGCTCATTCTCGGACCCGAAGGCGTCGCATTCGAAAAAGAGATGGCTTCGTATGTCGGCGTCGCCGGCGGTGTCGGGGTCAACAGCGGGACCGATGCGGTCTATATCGCGCTTGCCGCGGTGGGGATTTCGGCCGGCGACGAAGTGATCACGGTGCCCAATACCGCGGTTCCGACAGTCTCCGCGATCCAAATTCTCGGCGCGCGACCGGTCTTCGTCGATATCCGGGCAGATGATTTCTTGATGGATGTCGATCAAATTGAGGCGGCCATTACGCCCAGGACCAAGGCGATCGTTCCGGTTCATCTTTACGGCCAATGTGTCGACCTTGACCCATTGCTGGCAATTGCGCGCCGCCACGGCCTCAAGGTGGTCGAGGATTGCGCGCAGTCGCAGGGCTCGCTCTACAGGAACCGTCAATCCGGAAGTACCGGCGACGCGTCGACGTTTTCGTTCTATCCGACCAAACTGCTCGGCGGCTACGGCGACGGCGGCATGGTGTTGAGCGACGACAAAGCGGTCGTCAGTCTCGCCCGATCGTTACGTTTCTACGGCATGGAGGAGACGTATTACGCCGAGCGGCATGGCTACAATTCACGGCTCGACGAGGTTCACGCGGCGATACTCGCCCTGAAGCTTCCCAGGATCGAAGGCTGGATATCCCGCCGCCGGGACATCGCCGCCCGGTATAGACAGGGTTTTTCAGGCAGCGGGTTAAAGATGCCGAAAGAGAATGATTACGGCCGGCATGTCTATCATCTCTTCGTGGTCGAGACGGAAGGCGATCGCGACGCTACGCTAGCGCGCATCGAGGCGCGCGGGCTTAAGTGCGGCGTGCAGTACAGATGGCCGATCCACGTGATGAGAGGCTACGAAGATCTTGGTTATCGGGCCGGTCAGTTTCCAGTCGCCGAGAAAAAGGCCCAGCAGATTTTTTCGCTGCCGATTTATCCGCATTTAACGGACGAGGAAGTGGACGAGATCATCGAAGTCGTGAGGACGGCGATTTGATGCAGGGTCAGGAAAATATCGGCTGGCTGCGCGACAGGCTCAAGGCATCATTTGCTATCGAGCCCAAAGATCCGACGGAACTGCTCGATTGGCTCGAGGCGCGGCGAAGGGACGTGCCATTTTCGGCCGAGCTGATCCCGCTGCGAGAGGTTGCCGACTGGCGACAGGACGACAAGGGCAATATCCAGCACACCACCGGTCAATTCTTTCGCATCGAGGGCGTCAGGGTGCGCAGCGCGCCCGGCGTGAGGGAGATACCCGGCTGGGACCAGCCGATCTTGACCCAGTCGGAAGGCGGCGTCCTTGCGCTGTTGTGCCGGGAGACACCGGCCAAGGTCGTCGAGTTCCTGCTGCAGGCCAAGGCGGATCCCGGCAATTTCGGTTATCTGCAATTCTGCCCCACCATTCAAAGTACCTGGGAAAACATTCGCGGCCTGAAGGGCGCCAAGCGCGCGGCATTCGCTGAATGTCTCGAGCCTTCCGAAAATATCCGCATCATCTACCGATCGAAGCATAATGAGGAGGGGAGCCGGTTCTGGCAAAAATCAAACGAGAATATGGTCTTGTTTGTTGAGGATGCGAGCCGCTTGACGTTCAATGAACAGGCCTATCGCTGGGCGAGCTTGTCCCAAATCAAACAGATGATGTTGCTGGATAACATTATCGGACCTTACGTGCGGACCGTGGTCGCCCCGCTTTGAACGCCTGGCGATGGTGGAAGGGCTCACCGCAAGGTCATTGTTCGGGTCGGCTGGCGGGTCGGTGATCAGGCTTTCGCGCTCTTCGAAAACAGGTAGGTCTGCGTCGTCGAATGATGGCCGGTAACCTCGTGCATGTCGTAGGGGATGCACGGCCATTCGCGCTCGAGCCTCAATCCGGCCTGGTGGCATAGCGACATCAGTTCCTGCTTGCCGAAGATGATTTCAACGACCGGTGCGCCGTAGGCGTATTTTCGCAGGAACGTCGTTTGATGATCGTCAAACACCGGAACGCTGTGAAAAGCACAGTAACGTGCCGCAACGCGTGCGGTCTCGCGGATCGCCGCGCGATAATCGACGATATGCATCAGCGATACGCCGTTGAAGACGATATCGAAGGCACCATCCGCGTACGGCAGCCTGGTCGCGTCGCCAACTTCAAAATCCGTCGAGGGATAGTGGGCTCGGGCACGGGCGATCATGGCTTGCGAATAATCGATGCCTGTGTAGCCGACGCCGTTGGGGAGCAGAGTGGCTAGCACCTCCGAATAGGAGCCGCTGCCGCAGCCGACCTCGAGCACGCGCGGGTGGTTGATGCCGGTTGCAGCTACGGCTTCGGCCGCGACCTTGAAGTCGATCCGCGGCTCGCCGCGCTTCATGTCGGCGATCAGCCCCCGGTAAGCGCGCTCCTGTCGCGCTACCGTGCGCGCGGCTAGCCATCCCCCCGATGAAGCCGTCACGCTCCGGGCCTCTTCTATGCCGCCGAGGACCCGATGATCGCTCGAACTCATGATATGACGGCGCAGAATCGGCGATGCCTTGACGACGCGCTTGCCGATCTGCCTGACGATGCGGGAGAGCTTCATCGCCGCGCCCCAATTCCGTCGACGAAGCTTAGAATTTCGCTGGCACGATGGCGATAGGTGTGCTGCGCCATGGTTTTGGCCTGGCCCGCATGCGCGATCTCTGCGCGGCCCTTGTCGTCTGCGAGATGGTGATCGATAGCGCTCAGGCAATCGTTGATCGAGCGCCATACCGCTACCTCGCGGTCCGGAGCGAATAGCGTATGGAGATTGTCCTTGAAATCGGTAAGCAGAAAGGCGCCGACGCCGGTTGCCTCGAATAGCCGCATGTTTCCGGCCTCCCGGCCGGCAAGATCGATGTGCGAGTTGAGGGTGATGCGCGAGCGCCGGAGCACCTGATACATGTCGGTGCCCCACACCTCGCCCTGGAAGCAGCGATGCAGTGGCGAGGAGGCAGGCAGCGCTTGCGGACGGTTTCCCCACAATTTGAGATCGTAGCGTTCGGCGACTGCTTCCAGGAGCGCAATCCGCTGTAGATGGTCAACTGAAACGGAGCCGACGAAGGAGACGTCGATGTCGGCTGCGGGCTTCTCGGGTAAGACGTCGAGGATGGCCGGCTCGAACGCGAGATGGTTGACTTCCGCGCGGACACCGAGGGCCCGAAAGAAGTTCACCGTGGTCGGCAATTGCGAGATCATCAGGTCGTAGGCCGACCAGTCCTCGCCGCGCGACGGCTCGATCCCGACCTGCCCGATAGCGATCGGGTTGCCGATCTCCTTGATGCGCCGCATGAGTTTCGTATCGATATGGAAGAGGTCCTGGTTGAGCACGAGATCAGGTTTGAATTGCTCGATCTGGGCCAAGAGGATGTTCTCGGCCTGCTGGTCGAGCTTGGGGCTCAATCCGACCTTGCGGGCGAGCGGCCTCAGGATCGGCTTGAACGGCGTCACCGCGCGCTCCAGCCAGCCGGGGAGCGGGCGGCGCTCGGCACTGGCCGTTGCCTCCGGCGGCTCGGATGGCATGCCGTGCTCGCGCGCCCATGCGGTCTGGAGCCAGGGGTTGTTGACGTGGATTTCCGCCGCGGCATGGCCCATCGCGGTGAAGTTTTTTGAATAGAAATTGGCGAGGCCGAACAGGCTAGCATTGCGCGCTGCCATCTGAGCAGCATAGGGGGCGTTCTCGAGCCCGGGCTCGCGACGATAGAGCCAAGCCTGGAAACGCAGATAATCCGCGTTGAGAACGAGGATGCGCATGGTGCTTCTAGACCGCGATCCGGAAGCCGTAGTTCTTATCGATCCACGCCTTGTAAGCGCCGCTGGTCACTTCGCGCCACCAATCTTCCTGATCGAGATACCAGTGAACCGTCTGGCCCAGTCCGGCCTCGAACCCGGTACTGCGTCGCTTGCCGAATTCGCGGTCGAGTTTGGCGGCGTCGATCGCGTAGCGGTGGTCGTGACCGGGGCGATCGGTTACATAGCTGATCAGCGCGCGGCAACTCTGTCCTGAAGCCGCGGGACAGGACGGAAAGCGCGTGGCGAGGCCCCGATCGGCGGCGAAAGCGCCATCCAGCGTGTCGCAGATCAGGCCGACGACATCGCGGTTGTTCCGTTCGTTGCCGCCGCCGATATTATAGGTTTCGCCGACGCCGCCGCGCTCGATCGCGCTCATCAGCGCATCGCAATGGTCGGAGACATGCAGCCAGTCGCGGACGTTGGAGCCGTCGCCATAGATCGGCAAAGGCTTGCCCTCGAGCGCATGGATGATCATCAGCGGGATCAGCTTTTCGGGATGCTGGTAGGGGCCGTAATTGTTCGAGCAATTGGTGATCAGCGCGGGCATGCCGTAGGTCGCGACGAAGGAACGCACCAGATGGTCGCTCGCCGCCTTGCTTGCGGCGTAAGGTGAATTCGGACGGTAGGGCGAAGCTTCCGAAAAGGCTGGATCGCTCGGACCGAGCGAACCGTAGACCTCGTCGGTCGACACGTGAAGAAAACGCGCGCCGTCGATCGTGCCTGACGAGCGCCACGCGTCGTGCGCTGCCTTGAGCAAGGTGAAGGTGCCGAGCACGTTGGTTTGCAGGAACGCCTCGGGGTCGACGATCGACCGATCGACATGGGATTCGGCGGCGAGATGAGCGACGCGCGTGAATGCGTGCTCGTCGAACAGCCGCCGCATCAGCGCGCCATCCTTGATGTCGCCCTTCACGAACAGGATGCAGCGATCGGCGATCAGCGGTTCGAGGCTTCGGATGTTGGCGGCATAGGTCATGGCGTCGACCACAACCAGCAGGTCGTCGGGACGTGCCGCGCGCCACGCATGCACAAGGTTCTGGCCGATGAAGCCCGCGCCGCCGGTGATCAGAACGCTGTGCATCCGGGCCCTTTTGTCTGATACTCGAAGATGTTTCCTGGAATAGGATAAACCGCCGTCACTTCGATGGAAAGCAGGCGATGTCGGTTCGGGAAAACGGCGCGAACCGGTCGGCTGGTCCGGCTGCCAACGGGGCTGATATTCCGCCGGTCGGGAGTGATAATGGGTCGGATTCGGGTCGTCAATAGTGAGACAACCGGTACAATTCGCGATCCGCCGTGTGCTTGATCCGCCGTGTGCTTGCCGCGTGGTCGATTGATCAGGACAGCGGAGCGGTCTGCTTGCTCCCTTCCGGTTCGAACATTGTCCGCGGCGTCACATACCACAGCAGAAAGAGAATGGAGGCCCCGTTCGACAGCAAGGTGGTCGTAAGCGGGACATTCAAGAGGATCAGGGGAAGAATGCCGCCCGACATCAAGATGAATCTTGGCGGCAAGCTGGCGGAGAGGCGATTGCCGAGAGATATCACCAGTCCGCACGCGAGCACCGCGAGCGGCGCCAGGACCGGTCCGACGGAAGCAATGCCCTCCGTCGCAAACAGCGAGGCATTTACGTTGCCAAATTGATAAGCCTTCGCCATGACGATCGATAGCTGTTCGGTGTAAGGGCAATGGACGAATGGCTTCAGAAAGATGATCTGGCAAAAACGCGTGTGCTCGTGGGTCGAGAAGAAATGGTTATACAAATCGAGCGCGATGGACGGCAGCGCGATCATCCGGAAATTGATGGCCCCGAAGAAATATCTGACCTGCTCAAGCGAAATGACGCCTAAGTTGAACAAAAACATCCAAAGGACTCCAGCCGATAACGGCAGGAACAACGACAGCACAACCGTCGTTCTGGCTGAGAAGAACCGGGATAACAGCGTCAGAAACAGCAGCCAGAACGGCCCAAACAGCGCCAGCTTGGTAAGAGTAATCGGATAGAACGACAGCAAGAGCAGCAAGACGGCGGCGGCACGGTATCGATTCCCGCGGGCCGCAAAACATGCAAACGCGAACGGTAACAACGCATTCGATATCGGGCCCGTTGCATATCTCAGCCATCCGGGAAATTCGATTTCATCGCGAAAGCGATAGATTTCGGTGAGACCGACCAGCTTGAAATTGTAGAACGCGCCGGCGGCGACGATTGCCGCGGCGAGGATCAGGATGCCGGACAATAAATAATCCAGCGAGCGAGACGACAGGACAAAACGTTGCTTGATCGGCGAAGTGATGAATAGCGCAGGTGCCAGGAATGCCAGCGCCGAAGCAAATGCTGAAACGCTCGCCAAATTGTGGTCGTATTGAAATTTCGAAAATACGCCAAGCCAGAGATAGCCGAGAATCATGGTGTAAAAATAAAATCCGACAAAGTAACCGAAGCTGAATCTGGCAAAGATGAAAAGCAGCGAAACGACGGCGAAGGGCGCGACGATCAGCGCGGCGACATAAAGGCGGCTATGATCGAACGAAAAGAAGTGGAGATATTGATAGAATTGCGTGACATAGACCGAGGACAGACAACAGACGACGACATGCAGGCCCAACAGCAATGCCAGCGCAAGCGAAGCTTGCGACCGCATGGACGTATAATTCGCCGAGTCGTGGTTCATGCAGGCTCTTTTTAATTCGCGGATTCCGCAAGGCCGGCCGCTGCGATCGTGCGTCTTCGACCGTAATTGGTCCGAAGTAACCCGCTCGTCAGTTCGCCGGTCATGCAATCCCCCGTCATTCAGGACGGCTTCCAGCCGAGCGCGAGTTCGCTTGTCTTTGGTTCGAACATGGTGCGCGGCGTTACGTACCAGAGCAGAAACAGAACCCCAGCGCCGTATGTCAGCAAGGTAATTGACAGCGGCACGTTGAGCAGGATGTTGGGAATCAGGGCTCCGGATATCAGAACAAAGCGCGGCGACAAGCCGGCGGATAGACGGTTTGCTACCGCGATCACCAATCCACATACGAATGCGGCCAGCGGCGCCAGGACCGGGCCGACCGACGCAATGCCTTCCGTCGCAAACAGTGAAGCATTCAAATTGCCGAGCTGATAGGCCTTTGCCATCACGATCGCCAAGGGGTCGGTGTAAGGGCAATCCATGAACGACTTCAGAAACGAGATCTGGCAAAAGTGCGTGGAAGTGTGCGTCGAAAAGAAGTGGTTATAGAGATCGAGCGCGATCGATGGAAAGGCGATCATCCTGAAATTAATGGCGCCGAAATAATTGATGATCTGCGTGTGCTGCAGCACCCCCGACTTGACCAGCTGCGCCAGGACTATTCCGGCCGAGAGCGGCAGGAACAGCGACAACACTACCGTGGTTCTGGCTCCAAAAAACCGGGATAACAGCGCGACATACACCAGCCAGAACGGCGCAAACAGCGCCAGTTTGGTGAGCGTAATCGGATAGATCAGGAGCAGGAGCAGCAAGACGAAAGTCGCGCGCCATTTATTGCCGTGTGCCACGAAACACGCGAATGCGAAGGGCAATAGCGCTCCCGACGTCGCGCCTATCGCGTAGCTCAGCCAGGCGGGAAATTCGAGCGCGCCACGAAAGCTGTAGATATCATTGAGGCTGACCAGCCTGAAATTGTAGAGCGTGCCAACAGCGATGATTGTCGCCGCCAGGATCAGGATGCCGGACAATAGATGATCCAGCGCGCGTGCCGACAAGACGAATCGTTGCCTGATCGGCGAGGTGATGAACAGCGCCGGTGCCAGGAATGCGAGGGCGGAAACAAACGCTGACGTGCTTGCCGAGGCATGATCGTAGTGAAATTGCGAAAACGCGGCGAGCCAGAGATAGCCGAGAATCATGGTGTAAAAATAAAATCCCGCGAAGTAACCGAAGCTGAACCGGCCAAATACGAAAAGCAGCGAGACGACGGCGAAAGGCCCGACGGCGAGCGCGGCCGAGAAAAGTCGGGCCTCGTCAAACCACGCAATTTCGTATTGGACATACACGTTCGCGACGTAGATCAGCGACAGGCAGCACCCGACGATGTAAAAACACAGCAGCAGGATCAGCCCGAGCCGGGCTTGCGATTGCATCGATGCGGGATTTGCGGAGTCCCTCAAGACGGTTTCCAGCCGAGCGCGAGCAGTTTTGTCGGCCGTGCAATGAGGGGGCAACCGATCCGATGCCAGATCGAGTTCTTGCCCATCGCTTTGAGGAACAGCTCCAGCCATCGTTCGGGTATCGCCAGTAGCCAGGGGGGGCGGCCCAGGCGCGCGCGGTAGCGCGCGATGACGTCGGACACCGTAAGCGGCGTCGGATCCGATACGATGAAGGTTTCTCCGCGCGCGCGGGGATTGGTCAGGGCCATTGTGACCGCGGAACAAAAATTCTGAACCGACAGCACGGATCGTTGGGCCGTCAGTCCTCCGAACGGCAGCGGAATCGGAAGCCGCGATATCTTGTGGACAGTCGCAAAATTTCCTTTTTCACCGTCGCCGTAAATCACGACCGGCCGCAGGATCGTAAACGAACCACCGGCCGCGCGAACGGCCTGCTCGGCGATCAACTTTGATCTTCCATAGGCATTGTTCGGCTTCGGAACGTCATCCTCGGTCAACTCCTGATCCGAAAATGAGCCGGACTGCGCGGCGATCGAGGAGATGAACACCAAATGCGCGCCGCACCGAGATGCGGCCGCTGCCAGCGCTTCCGTCGCTTTATGATTGACGCGGTCATACAGCTCGTCATTGGCAAATGTGTGAGCGATTCCGGCGAGATGAACGACGGCATCGCATTGCGCCAGTAACGGTTGCCAGTCGAACGGCGTTGATAGATCCGGAAGCCGGACCATCGCCATGTTGGGACCTCCGCAAGCGTATGCGGTTCTGGATGCCGCGATCACCTTGTGACCCTGCGCAGCAAGGTAAGGCACGAGATGGCGTCCAATGAAGCCGTCGGCTCCGGTAACGAGCACGGTGGTTTGATCGTTCATGTGAGTGTACTAAAGATTCGGCGGCGCCATCGTGATGATCCGACTATAGTCAGACTATCGCCGTTCGGGCAACCAAGGGCTTGCGGCCGGAACCTTGCAGTGCGGTATCAAGATCAATGGCCACGCGTGACGTGATTCGACGGTTAGCCGCGTTCGTCTGCGATGACTTTGCCGTCGTTGGGAAGCGACCCCGCAGCGACCAGTTCGACATTGCCGCCAAGCTTTGCGATCGCACGCAGCGTCGCGTTGACCGCCTCCCGCAGGTTCGCATTGGGGGCCGCGGCCTCGGCCTTCAGCGTCATCACGTCGGCCTCGCCCGCACGCGTGACGACGAGGCGTAGCCGTCCAAGCTCGGGATGCCGCTTGCCGATCTCGGCGATCTGCTCGGGCCGAACGAACATGCCCTTGACCTTGGTGGTCTGGTCGGCGCGGCCCATCCAGCCCTTGATGCGCATGTTGGTGCGTCCGCAGGGGCTCGCCCCGGGCAGCGCGGCGGTGAGGTCCCCGATCGCGAGCCGAATCCAGGGGTGGTGGAGATCGAGCGAGGTGACGACGATTTCGCCGACGTCTCCCGTGGCGACGGGATCGCCGGTGCCGGGCCGCACGATCTCCAGGATCAGGTCCTCGTTGACGACCATGCCCTGCCGGGTTGAGGTTTCGAACGCGATCAGGCCGAGATCGGCGGTGCCAAAGGCCTGAAAGGCATCGACGCCGCGGGATTTTATCTCGTCCTGCAGCGACTTTGGAAACGCCGCACCGGAGACCAGCGCGCGCTTGATCGAGGAGACGTCGCGGCCCGCACTCGAAGCCGCATCGAGCAGGATTTTGAGGAAATCCGGCGTGCCGCTGTAGCCGATCGGACGATAGGCCTCGATCAGTTCGAACTGCGCTTCGGTATTGCCGGGACCGGCCGGGATAACCGCGCAGCCTAGCGCCCGCGCTGAGGCATCAAAGATAAAACCGCCGGGCGTCAAATGATAGCTGAAGGTGTTCAGCACGACGTCGCCGGGGCGGAAGCCCGCCGCATATAGTGCCCGCGCGCCGCGCCAGGGGTCGGCGTGGGTTGCCTCGGGCTCGAAGATCGGGCCCGGTGAGGTAAACAGCCGTCCAAACGAGCCGGGAGCGCCCGCGACAAGGCCGCCGAACGGCGGAGCTTCCTTGTGCAGGGCGGGGAGGTCGGATTTACGCAGCACCGGCAGGCGCGCCAGCGCCGCCCGGCTGGTGATGCTGCCGGGATCGATGCCGTTGAGACGCTCGGCATAGGTGGGGGCGGCCATTGCCTTGCGGAGCACGGCCGGCAGCCGCGAAAACAAGTCGGCTTCGCGCGCGGCGGGCTCGCGGGTCTCGAGGGCGTCGTAGTGCTCTGTCATGATGTCGTCACCATCGCGTTCATAACCACCGCTTTCGCCGCTTGAAGCTTTTCAAATTCTTAAAACTCTTGCGCTGGTCGCCGGCGCCGCCGAGATAAAACTCCTTGACGTCTTCGTTGTCGCGCAATGCGTCGGCGCTGCCGTCGAGGACCACCTTGCCCTGTTCCATGATGTAGCCGTGGCTTGCCACCGAAAGTGCGGCGCGCGCATTCTGCTCGACCAGAAGAATGGTGACGCCGAGGTCGCGGTTAATCTCCTTGATGATCGAAAACACTTCCTTGACCAGGAGCGGCGACAGGCCCATCGACGGTTCGTCCATCAGGATCATCTTCGGGCGCGCCATCAGCGCGCGGCCGATTGCGAGCATCTGCTGCTCGCCGCCGGAGAGATAGCCGGCCAATCCCGTGCGCTCCTTCAGGCGCGGGAAATAGTTGAAGACCATGTCGATGTCGGCGCCGATCTCGTTGTCGCGGCGGGTGAAGGCGCCGAGCCGCAAATTTTCCAGCGAGGTCATGTCGGCGATGATGCGGCGGCCCTCCATCACCTGAAAGATGCCGCGGCGGACGATCTTGTCGGGATCGATGCCGTCGATGCGCACGCCGTCGAAGATGATTTCGCCGCGCGTGACTTCGCCATCCTCGGTCTTGAGCAGCCCGGAGATCGCCTTCAGCGTCGTCGACTTGCCGGCGCCGTTGGCCCCTAACAGCGCCACGATGGCGCCTTTGGGCACCTCGAGGCTTAAGCCCCGAAGCACCAGGATGACGTCGTCATAGACCACCTCGATGTTGCGGACGGAAAGCAGCGGGGCGGGGGCGGTGACGGCGCTGGGCCCGGCGCGGATTGTATCGGTGTCGATTGTCATACAGGCCTGCAATATCTGCCGGGCGTCATTGCCGCGTCATTTCCTTACTGCCGTCATCACCCGCGAAAGCGGGTGATCCAGTATTCCAGAGCCGCCTGCGATGGAATCGAGAAGCCGCGGCGTACTGGATCCCCGCTTTCGCGGGGATGACGACTGAGTGCGCTTTACCACCCCAACCATTCCGGCTTGCGCGGCAGCTCGACGGTCTTGACCTTCTCGAGTTTGATGGTGGCCTTGGTCATGAGATCGTTAATGTCGCCGTCCGTCGAGCCCGAGATTTTCGAACGATAGAGGTCGACCTTGAGCGTGCCGCGATGGTCCTTCTCGGTCCAGGTCGAGGGATTGCAGACGCCTTCCATGCCGGCGGGCACCCAGTCCTTCTTCTGGTAGAAGCCTTTCGCGACGTTCTCGCCGGTGGCGCCGCCGTTGTTGGCGGCCCAGTCGAGCGCTTCCTTCAGGTAGAGCGCGCTGCAGACCCCGGCGATGTAATGCACGGGACGATAGACCTTGCCGGTAGGGTCTGACATCTTGGAAATTTCCATCACGGTTTTCATGCCCGGCGCGTTGCCGCCCCAGGCCACGGCGGTCCGTAACGGGAAGATCACACCGTCGGCGGCATCGGCGGCGGTCTTGGCGGCGTTCTCATCCATGCCCCAGACGTTGCCCAGAAACTGCACATCGACGCCCGCGGTCTTGCACGCCTTCAGCACCGAGATGTTGGAGGCGGCGGTGTTGCCGAGATAGGCGTAATTGGCGCCTGAGCTCTTCAGGCTCAGGCATTGCGCACTGTAATCGCCGGGCTTCAGGTCGAACACCAGCGGCGGCAGCACCTCGAAGCCGAGTTCGGTGGCGAGCGCCTCGCCGGCCGCCTTCGGTGCATTGGGATAGGGATGGTTGGCGCCCATATGGACGAATTTCGGTTTTCCCGGCTTGCCCTTGGCCTTCCAGTCGTCCGCCGCCCAGATTAGCAGCGCCCGCATCGCATCCGAATAGCTCGGGCCGTAAAAGAAATTGTAGGGCGCGGGTTTCGCCTTGCCGCTGGCGCCTTCGGGGTCGGTGAGAGCTGCGGCATAGGAGGCGGAGAAATACGGGATCTTGTCCTGCGCCACGAAGCCGGTCAGCGCCTCGGTATCGGCGGTACCCCAGCCCATGATCGCCGCAACCTTGGTGTCGGGGGCGGACCATTTCTTGTAGAGCGCGATCGCGCGCGGCACCTGGTAGCCGTAATCGTTGGTGTCGACTTTGAGCTGCTTGCCGCCGACGCCGCCGTTCTTGTTGACCCAGGCAAAGGTGTCCGCGACAGCCTGTCCATAGGGCGTGCCGACGTCCGAGGTGCCGCCGGAATAATCCGCAAGATGGCCGATCGCGATCTGGGCCTGCGCCGCTGATGCAGCGCCGCCGAGCAGCAGCGCCAGCGAAACCGTACTCAATAAGGATTTCATGGTCATTTATGTTTCCTCCATTTGGTTTGTTGGGTGCGATTGTAGCCCGTCTTGTTCCAACCTCAATGCGAAAACGGATAGAGTTTCCAGTAGGTCTTGATCTGCCGCCAGCGATGCGCGAGTCCATCCGGTTCGAACATCAGAAACGCGATGATGATCAGCCCGATCGCGATCTCGCGCAGGAAGCTGATGTTGGTGTTGAGCGACAGCGCCTTATCGATGGCTGAGCCCTTCAGGCTGGCGGTGATCCACTCCATCGATTCCGGCAGCAGCACCACGAAGGCAGTCCCCATCAGCGTGCCCATGATCGAGCCGGTGCCGCCGATGATGATCATCGCGAGAAACAGGATCGAGCGTTCAATGCCAAAACCTTCGTTCGAGACCACGAGCTGATAATGCGCATACAGCGCGCCGGCAATGCCGGCAAAGAACGCCGCAAGCCCGAACGACAGCGTGCGGTATTTTGTCAGATTGATGCCCATGATCTCGGCGGAGAGGTAGTGGTCGCGGATCGCGACCAGCGCGCGGCCGTCGCGCGTGCGCATCAGATTGGTCACGAGCAGATAGCTCACCAGGAGATAGGCCAGCACCACATAGAAATATTGCCGGTCGCCGCGAAACGTGTAGCCGAAGATCGAGAATGGATTGGCGCTGGCAGGCACCGAGCCGCCGGAAAACCAGTCGGCGCGCGAGAAGAAATCGAGCAGGATGTATTGCGCGGCAAGCGTTGCGATGACGAGGTAAAGCCCTTTCAGCCGCGCTGCCGGCAGGCCGAAGATCAAACCGACCAGCGCCGTGATGACGCCCGCGAGCGGAATCGCGAAAAACACCGGGATAGGCAGATTGTTCGAGATATAGGCCGAGGTGAAGGCGCCGAACAAAAAGAAGGCGGCGTGTCCGATCGAGATCTGTCCGGTGAAGCCGACCAGGATGTTCAGCCCAAGCGCTGCGATGGCGAAAATGCCGATCTGGATCAGGGTGCTCAGCCAATAGGCGGTGAGCACCTGCGGGGCGAAGCAAATCAGGACAATGCCGATAATCGCCGCGTTGCGGCTGGTGGTGGTCGGAAAGATCGTGGTGTCGGCCGCGTAAGTGGTGCGGAAGTCGCCGGAGGGAATGAGTGATGGGGCTGCCATTTGTGATTACACCCGCTCGATGTCGACGGTGCCGAACAGGCCGTAGGGTTTGATCATCAGGATGATGATCAGCACGTAGAACGGCGCGATCTCGTACAAATTGCCCCAGTGCAGATATTCGCTGTCGACGTATTGGGCGATGTTTTCCAGTAGCCCAATGATGATGCCGCCGAGCACGGCGCCGCCGATCGAATCGAGGCCGCCCAGTATCGCCGCCGGAAACACTTTTATCCCGTAGGCCGACAGGCCTGACGATACGCCGTTGACGACGGCGACCACGACGCCTGCTACCGCCGACACGGTTGCCGAGATCGCCCAGGCCATTGCGAACACGCTTTTCACGGAAATGCCGAGCGACTGCGCCACCTGCTGGTTGAACGCAGTGGCGCGCATCGCAAGGCCGTATTTCGACGCCCGGAAAAACCAGGCCATGCCGATCATCATCAAAACCGACACGACGAGGCTCATAACATACACGGTCTGGATTTGCAGGCCCAACAGGCTGACGGACTTGCTCGTGAACACTTCCGGGAACGGCTGCGGATTGACCCCAAAGATCCATTTCAGCGCGGCCTGAAACACCGTCGACAGCCCGATCGTGACCATGATCACCGAAATGATCGGCTCGCCGATCATCGGCCGCAGGATCACGATCTGGATCGCAATGCCGAACACGAACATGAAGATGAGCGTCAGCGGCATGCCGACCCAGAACGGCACCTGGTATTTTGTCAGCAGCGCCCAGCACACCCAGGCGCCGACCAGCAACAATTCGCCTTGCGCGAAGTTCACCACCTGGGTCGCCTTGTAGATCAGCACGAACGACATCGCGACCACGCCATAAAGCGTGCCGACCACGAGGCCGTTGACGAGAAGCTGAAGGAGGAATTGGAGGTTCATCGAATTGCGGGGGATGCTAACCTCTCCCCGCGCGCGGGGAGAGGTCGGATTGCAAAGCAATCCGGGTGAGGGGGAGGTTCCACATGCGAGCTGCTAATGAAATTAAAACCCAACGCGCTAGACGTCTGCGAAGGAATCCCACGAAAGCGGAAGCCGCTCTCTGGTATCGACTCCGCTCGCGCAGCCTGAACGGTTACAAATTTGTCCGGCAAGAGCCGATCGGTCCATTCACGGTCGATCTGATCTGCCGTGAACGTCGCCTCGCTATTGAGGTGGATGGAGGACAGCACGCGGACAATCCGGGCGACGCGGTTCGGGACAAGTGGCTTGTCGATCACAACTATCGCGTACTGCGATTCTGGAACAACGATGTGATGGGAAATATGGCGGGCGTTCTTGAAAGCATTGCCACCGCGCTTGCGGAGGGCCCCCCTCACCCGGATCGCTAGCGCGATCCGACCTCTCCCCGCACGCGGGGAGAGGTGAGAAATCCGGCGGCTGAATTCTCCATTGCCCGATGACAGCCTCATTCCGCGGCCTCCGCGAGCGTCGTATTCGACAACAGCTCGACCACGGCGAGCGTGGTGCGGATGCGCTGGGTGGTGCCGTCCTGGAAGCGGATCACGGTATCGATGGGAATGTCGCGCTTGCCGCCATAGATCGCGTCGATGATGGTGGCGTATTTCTCGTTGATGACGCTGCGGCGGACTTTGCGGGTGCGCGTGAGTTCGCCGTCATCGGCGTCGAGTTCCTTGTAGAGCAGAAGGAACTTTGCGATGCGCTGTGCCGGCGGCAGCGTCGCGTTGACGGTCTCGACTTCCTTTCGCAGCAGCGCATAGACTTCGGGGCGCGAGGCGAGATCAGTGTAGGTGGTAAACGCGATGCGGTGTTTCTCCGCCCATTTCGAAATGATCGAAAAGCGGATGCAGATCATCGCCGCCAGCGCGTCGCGGCCGGCGCCCAGCACCACCGTCTCGGCGATGTAGGGCGAGAATTTCAGCTTGTTCTCGATATATTGCGGCGAGAAGCGTTCGCCTCGCGAAGTCTCCGCAAGATCCTTGATGCGGTCGATCACCACGAGCTGTTTCTTGTCGTTGAAATAGCCGGCGTCGCCCGATTGCATCCAGCCGTCTTTCATGTCGGCCGCCGAAGCTTCCGGGCTCTTGTAGTAGCCGAGGAACATATTGGGGTGGCGCACCACGATTTCGCCGACGCCGTGAATATCCGGATTCTCGATGCGGATTTCGATGTTGTCGGCCATCGCCACGCCCGTGGTGTCGGGGTCGACTTCGCCAAAGGGATGCAACGTGTAGGCACCTAGCAATTCGGTTTGGCCGTAGAGCGTGCGCAGCGGCACGCCCATAGCCTGGAAGAATTTAAAAGTGTCGGGCCCGAGCGCCGCACCGCCGGTCGCCGCCGAACGCAACCGGGTAAAGCCGAGGCGGTCGCGCAGCGCGCGGAACAGCAGCATATCGGCGATCACCGACTGCTTGCCCTGCGCCAGCGCCGACAATCCCGTCTTCATGCCGAGCTCGTACAGGCGCTGCTTGAGCGGTGAGGAATCCATCACGCCGGCGCGCACGTCGGCGGCGATCGATTCCCAGACCCGCGGCGCAAACAAGACAAAAGTCGGCGCGATCTCGCGGAAATCGTTCATCATGGTGTCCTGCTGTTCGACGAAGTTGACCTTCATCCGGCACAACAGGCCTTTGCCGAGCGCGTAGACTTGTTCCATGATCCAGGGCAGCGGCAGCACCGAGACGTATTCGTCGTCCGACCCCTTCGGATCGAAGGCGAGATAAGTCGCGCAGTGCCGCAGCACGCGGCCGGCCGCCAGCATCGCCAGTTTGGGATTGGCCGTGGTGCCGGAAGTGGTGCAGAGGATCGCGACGTCCTCGCCTTTCGTGGCGTCCACCAGCCTGTCATAGAGACCGGGTTCGCGCGCCGCACGTTCGCGCCCCATCCTGGCGAGCTTGTCGGCCTCCATCAGGCGGGGGTCGTCATATTTCCGCATGCCGCGCGGATCGGAATAGACGATGTGCTTGAGGTTAGGCACGCGGTCGGCGAGCGCGAGCAGCTTGTCGACCTGCTCTTCGTCCTCGGCGAATACCAGTCTGGCTTCGCCATAGCTTAGGAGATAGGCCGCTTCCTCATCCAGCACGTCGCGATAAAGACCGAGTGACATGGCGCCGATCGCGTGGGTCGCGATTTCCGCCGAGACCCAGTCCGGCCGGTTGTCGCCGATAATGCCGATGACATCGCCGCGGCCGAGAGCGAGCTCGACCATGCCGAGCGCGAAGTCATGCACCCGGCTCTGGTAGTCGTTCCAGGTGAACTCCCGCCAAAGTCCAAAATCCTTTTCGCGCAGCGCAATCTCGCTGCCATGTTCTTTGGCGTTGAGGCGTAATAGTTTTGGATAGGTATCGGCCACGGCAGCGCGGCCGGCGTAATCCATCATGCCGCAGTCTCCGCTGGCGCCGGCGTATCGTCGGGATCGACCAGAACCTCGTCCTCTTCGCCCAGATACGCTCGCTTGACATGGGGATCGGCCAGCACCGCGGCTGGATCGCCCTCGGCGATCTTGCGGCCGAAATCCAGCACCATGACGCGGTGGGAGATATCCATCACCACGCCCATGTCGTGCTCGATCATCATCACCGTCATGCCGAACTCTTCGTTGAGGTCGACGATGTAACGCGCCATGTCCTCCTTTTCCTCGAAGTTCATGCCGGCCATCGGCTCGTCGAGCAGGATCAGCTGCGGCTCCAGCGCCATCGCGCGCGCGAGCTCGACCCGCTTGCGCAGGCCATAGGGAAGCGTGCCGGCGGTGGCCTTGCGCACCGACTGCAGGTCGAGGAAATCGATGATCTCTTCCACCTTGCGGCGATGCTCTAGTTCCTCGCGCCGCGCGCCGGTCAGCCAGTACAGCGATCCCGTGATGAAATTATTCTTCAGCAGGTGATGACGCCCGACCATGATGTTGTCGAGCACGCTCATATGATGAAACAGCGCCAGATTCTGGAAGGTGCGGCCGATCCCGAGCCTTGGCCGAGCGTTCGGATTGAGCGCGGTGATGTCGCGGCCGCGATAGAACAGCTGGCCTTCGGTCGGCCGGTAGCGGCCCGAGATGCAATTGACGATCGAGGTCTTGCCGGCGCCGTTGGGGCCGATGATCGAGAACAGTTCGCCGTCGTTCACGCCAAAACTGACATCGGTGAGCGCACGCACGCCGCCGAAGCGCAGTGACACCCCGCTCACTTCCAAACTGTAAGCCACTCATCCCTCCGAGAAACGGCGCTTGATGCGCTCTTTTTCCGTTCTTTGCCATCAATGCACCGATCTTATATCGGCCGTCATGGCTAGGCCATTGCACTAATGATGCCTTGCGCCACAAGCGCTCGACGATGGCCCTCCATAGGATAAAGCGATAGTTTGGAATGTCTTGTGCCTGACAATTCGTCGGGCAAATTTCGCAAGGCTCGGGTGCCTTCGTCGCTCGGCGGAGGGGTGGGGGTCATTGTTGCAGCGCAATATGGTGATGGCCGGGGTTGAGCAAACGGGCGACGGTCAACGAGGATGATTGCTCCAGACTACCTTGCGCGTATCGCGGCCTGGTCGCGCGGACTGAACGCGGGGGAGATTGAAATCGCGCGCGCCGGTATCGTCGAGAAATCCTATGGCACAGGCGAATTCATCTTTGCGCGGGGCGACCATTTCGAATATTGGACCGGCGTCGTCTCGGGTCTGGCCAGGATGGGCATCGTATCCCGCGGCGGCAAGGCCACGAGCTTCGCCGGCCTGACCGCCGGTGCCTGGTTCGGCGAGGGCACCGTGCTCAAGAACGAGGCCCGCCGCTACGATGTGGTGGCATTGCGCGATACGCGCCTCGCCATGATGGACCGCAGCACCTTCCTCTGGCTGTTCGAGAACAGCGTGGGGTTCAATCGCTTCCTGGTCGGGCAACTCAACGAACGGCTGGGCCAGTTCATCGCGCTTATCGAATACGGCCGGACGCTGGATGCAACGGCACGGCTGGCTCGCTGCATCGCCTCGCTGTTCAATCCCATTCTCTATCCGGACCTGACACCTCACCTGGAGATCACGCAGGAGGAAATCGGCGCGCTGTCCGGTATGTCCCGGCAAAATGCCAACCAGTGTCTGAAGAAACTGGAGCAGCAGGGCCTGTTGAGACTCGAATATGGCGGCGTGACCGTGATCGACCTCGAGCGGTTGCGCAATTATGGCGATTGACCGAATCCGGGGTCCTTGGCCGCGATTTTGCGGGGGGAGCGCACCCAGGTTCCCATCCCTCTGATTCCAATCGACTTTTGGGTATTAGACTTCGCGGGGGTCGAATGCTATGGCCTGCGCCGCGGGTGGCCCTTGCCTTCGGACGGGCCCGGGGCTTTGCTGGAGTGGATATGGCGGTTCAGGATTCCAAACGTCGCGTTGCGCTCCTTACCGGCGTTACCGGGCAGGACGGGGCCTATCTTGCCGAGTACCTGCTTGGTCTCGGCTACACGGTGCACGGCATCAAGCGGCGCTCGTCCTCGTTCAATACCGCCCGCGTCGATCATCTCTACGAAGACCCGCACGCCGGCAATGTGCCGTTTCTGCTGCACTACGGCGACATGACGGATTCGACCAATCTGATCCGGCTGATGCAGCAGATCCGGCCGACCGAAATCTACAACCTCGCCGCCCAGAGCCATGTCGGCGTCAGTTTCGAAAGCCCCGAATATACCGCCAATGCCGATGCGCTAGGCGTGCTCAGGCTACTGGAAGCCATCCGGATTCTCGGCATGGAGAAGGAGACGCGGTTTTACCAGGCGTCCACCTCGGAGCTGTATGGTCTGGTTCAGGAAGTGCCGCAGAAAGAGACCACGCCGTTCTATCCGCGCTCGCCCTATGGCGTCGCCAAGCTCTACGGCTACTGGATCACGGTGAACTACCGCGAGGCCTATGGCATGTTTGCTTCCAACGGCATCT
Organism: Bradyrhizobium lablabi; assembly: GCF_900141755.1. NCBI lineage: Bacteria > Pseudomonadati > Pseudomonadota > Alphaproteobacteria > Hyphomicrobiales > Nitrobacteraceae > Bradyrhizobium > Bradyrhizobium lablabi. Next base: position 6,412,830 of record NZ_LT670844.1, read on the forward strand.
TGTTCAATCATGAAAGCCCGATCCGCGGCGAGACCTTCGTGACCCGCAAGATCACCCGCAGCGTCGCCCGCATCGAGACCGGTCTCGAAGACACGCTGTATCTCGGAAACCTCAGCGCCAAGCGCGACTGGGGCCATGCACGGGACTATATCGAGGGCATGCACCGGATATTGCAGGCAGACGCACCCGACGACTTCGTGCTGGCGACCGGCGAAACCCGCTCGGTGCGCGAATTCGTCGAGCTTGCGTTTGCGGAAGTCGGCCGCGGCATCGAATGGCGCGGCAAGGGCATCGAGGAGACCGGCATCGACAAGAAATCCGGCAAGACGCTGGTTCGCATCGACCCCGTCTATTTCCGTCCGACCGAAGTCGATCTTTTGATCGGCGATGCCAGCAAGGCGCGCGAAAAGCTCGGCTGGAAGCCGAAGACGAGCTTTGCGCAGCTGGTCAAGGAAATGGTGGCGGGCGATCTCGAGATCGCCCGGCGAGAGGTTGCCAATGGCAAGAACCCCGTTTGAGCTCAAGGGCAAGACGGTCTTCGTTGCCGGGCACCGCGGGATGGTCGGCAGCGCGCTGGCGCGCAGGCTTTCGCGGGAGAATGTCGAACTTAAGACCGTGAGGCGCAGCGAAGTCGACCTGCGCGATCAGGCCGCGGTGTTCGACTGGTTTGCCAAAACCCGCCCGCAGGTCGTGTTCCTGGCGGCGGCAAAGGTCGGCGGCATCGTCGCCAACAACACGCTGCGCGGCGAATTTCTCTACGAGAATCTCGTCATTGCGGCCAATGTGATCCATGCCGCCCACGTCAACGGCGCGGAGAAACTGATGTTTCTCGGCTCATCCTGCATCTATCCAAAACTTGCGCCGCAGCCGCTGCGCGAGGACGCCATGCTGACCGGTCCGCTCGAGCCGACCAATGAGCCCTATGCGATCGCCAAGATCGCCGGCATCAAGATGGTCGAAGCCTATCGCAGCCAGTATGGCTGCGACTTCATCAATGTGATGCCGACTAATCTGTATGGGCCGGGCGATAATTATCATCCCGAATTTAGCCACGTCGTCGCCGCGTTAATCCGCCGTTTCCACGAGGCCAAGGTTTCCGGCGCTTCTAATGTCGTCGTCTGGGGCACCGGCACGCCGCGGCGGGAGTTCCTGTATGTCGACGACCTCGCCGACGCCTGCATCCATCTGATGAAAACCTACTCGGATGAAGAGCTGGTCAATATCGGCACCGGCGAGGACATCACCATCGCCGAATTCGCGCGCGTCGTCGCCAAAACCGTCGGATACACCGGCGGCATCAGCTTCGACCCCTCGCGGCCCGACGGCACGCCGCGCAAATGGCTCGACGTCAGCCGCCTTGCCAAACTGGGCTGGCGCGCCAGCACCTCGCTCGAGGATGGAATTCGACTGGCTTATCAGGCGTATTTGCGCGAACAGAAACAGGCGGCCGAGTGATTGCTTGTCACCCCAGCCGTCATTCCGGGATGGTGCGCTAGCACCAGACCCGGAATCTCGAGATTCCGGGTTCGATGCTTTGCATCGCCCCGGAATGACGAGGTTAAAAATTATTTGGTCGCCGCGCGCGGCGGCGCTTTCCCCAATGCCGCCGCCATCGCCGAAATAAGCGGCCTCATGAAGAACGCCTCGTTGGCGGGATAGATGTCGGTACGCAAATCGTGCGATTTGAGTTCGCCCGAGACCGCGGGTCCGACCGAGGCGATCGGCGTTTTCGCCAAGCCTTCGCGCAGGCGCGCCTCGCAGCCATGGGCGCGTGCCACTTCGATCAGGCGGCGGACCTGCCCCAGATTGGTGAACGCAATCGCGTCGACGTGCCCTTGCGCCATCTCGTCGATCGCGGTGACGATGTTCCCATCAGCCGCCTGCGCGTCATAGACATACGGCGTAACGCTATCGACTTCGGCGCCTTGCGCCGTGATGGCGCCGATCAGCGCGCTGTGATCCTTGTCGGGATAAAGCTGCAGGCCCAGGCGGTGGCCCTTCAGATCGATCCGCGCGAGCATCTCGGCGATCCCTTCGGAGGTCGGCTTCTCCGTCGTCACTTGCGGCTCCAGTCCGATCTCGCGCAGCGCACGCCCGGGCTTGGGGCCGCGGGCGAATTTTCGCGCGTTTGCGAGCGCTGAAACAAAATCCTTCTCCCGGTTCATTCGCCGCGCCACCTTCATCAGTCGGCGCAGCCCTTCACCGGTCATCAGCACCAGATCGTCGAAAGGCCTTTCGATGGAGCGGCGGATCCAGGCCTCGACGGGCGCGGGGTCGGGGGCATCGTGGATCGCAAACATCGGACATTGCAGCACGTCCGCGCCCTGTTCCGCGAGCATGCGCGAAAACTGGGCTTCCTCGCGTGTTTCCAGGATCAGGATTCGGTAACCATTCAATCTGTCCGCCATGATGTTGCTCTCACGCCGATCGGGTGTAGTTTGTTCATCATGACGCTTGGGTCGGGATTGGCGCAAGGGCGTTTCCGGTGATAGAGCAGGGCCGCAAATCGCTGTTCCATCGTCACCTCTGCGGTAACCGAATCCTTCCATGGCCGAGCATCAATACGTCTTGACCTTGTCCTGCCCGGACCGTCCCGGCATCGTATCGGCGGTCTCGACATTCCTTGCCCATAACGGGCAGAACATTCTCGACGCCCAGCAGTACAATGACGTCGAGACCGGCCATTTCTTCATGCGGGTGGTCTTCACCGCCGCCGGCCTCGCGGTCAATCTTGGCGCGCTGCAAACCGGATTTGCCAGCATCGCGGAACGCTTCGGCATGGACTGGCAGATGCGCGACCGTGCCGCCAATCGCCGGGTGATGCTCTTGGTCTCGAAATCCGATCATTGTCTCGCCGATATCCTGTACCGCTGGCGCACCGGCGAACTCCGGATGATCCCGACCGCGATCGTCTCCAACCACCCGCGTGAGACCTACAACAATCTCGATTTCGGCGAGATACCGTTTTATCACCTGCCGGTGACGAAGGAGACCAAGCGCGAGCAGGAGATGGCGATCTTAAATCTCGTCGGTGAAACCCAAACCGATCTCGTCGTGCTGGCGCGCTACATGCAGATCCTGTCAGACGAGATGTCCGCAAAGCTGTCGGGCCGCTGCATCAATATCCACCACTCGTTCCTGCCGGGATTCAAGGGCGCGCGGCCCTATCACCAGGCGCATGAGCGCGGCGTCAAACTGATCGGCGCCACCGCGCATTACGTCACCAGCGACCTCGACGAGGGCCCGATCATCGACCAGGACGTCGAGCGCATCAGCCATCGCGACACGCCAGAGGATCTCGTCCGCAAGGGCCGCGACATCGAACGCCGCGTGCTGGCGCGCGCGATCCGCTACCATCTGGAGGACCGTGTCATCCTCAACGGCCGCAAGACCGTGGTGTTCATGGATTAGTTCGAGCCTTATTTGACCGGCAGGCTTGCCGCGAGGTCGCGAACGATAGGCTTCGGCAATTCGATGCCCGCGAGTTTCCAGTCAAGACCTTCAGAGTGCAGATCGATCGCGGCGTAATCGTCAGGTTCGGACGAGTTGCTGACGCGGATCGCGAGCAGCACCGGCTTGATGACCTTGACCCGGCCGAGCAGCGACAGCCAGTCGGAGGTCTGCAGGTCGGCCAGTGCCGGCAACCCGGCAAACGACGGCACCCCGGGCGCGTCGAGGCTGCCGGTTTTCAGCATTTGCGTCAGTCTCTCAGGGGTTAGCATCTTGGCCACCATCGCATCGGCAATGGAAGCCCCATAGGTGTTGATCAACACCCGTTCCATCGGCTTGATCTGCCGTGTCGCGCCGATGCGTTCGAGATAGGACCGGACGATCTGATCCGTCAACGAGTGATTGAGCGTTTTGAGGTCGGTCCTTGCAAGCACCGCGGCGCCATCACCGGCGCGTACGGCCGCCGCCAGTTTGGCAAGCGAGGACGCCGCCGATCCGAAGTAGATCAGAAGCAGCAGGATCACAGCCGCGACAACGCCAGCCAACCAACGCATCGATAGTCCCGCTCTTCACGCCCGCACGCAGTGTTATTGCCGTATACGCCTGCACAGGCCGATCGCGTTACCAGGTGGTCGATAACTTTCCCGTGCTCAGTGGAGGGGGTCCAGCGAGGCGTTGGATTTGGCCGGGTCGCTCGTCTTGGCCGCGTCGTTTGTCGTCGTCGGCGCGGCGGGCTCGAGGCGCTTGCGTTCCCGTTCTTTCATGAATTCTTCGTACTTGGCGGTGCCGGGACGCGGCGGCGCATCCGCAGGGAGGCCGCCGGCCCATTGCGGAACGTAGTCGCCCAATCCATCCGCGAGCTTCGCGTTGATGGTCGAGCAACCGCTCAAGGCGAAACCCGCGAACGAGATCGCGACAATCATGAAGATATGGCGGGCACGGATCGGCATGGGAGCAGGTTAGCGCTTTGACCTTAAAGCATGATGGATTTGGGGCACGCCCGCCGTTTTCGCCCGCGACGGGCTTCATTGTTGACAAGACCATTTTGTTTGTACAATCGTACAAATAGTGAGGCAGCCAAATCCGATGACGCGAAACAGGAACATGCGCGATGCCATCCTCAGGGCGACCGAGCGACGGAGCTCCACGAGCGTCGATGGTATTATAACACCAGCATGCTGGCTCGTCGCTACCGGACCGAAGCCTCGCCTTGCGCCGGGAGCACATCCTTCGTCCGATTGACAATTGGGCATCGGAAGACGCCATGTCGCCGCGCTACACGGCCGAAAAATCTGGGCTATGGTGAGGCAAGGGCCGGGGACGCGGTTCGAGCCACAAGACCGATCAGGGGGAGAAACGTTCATGTTCATTCGTACCAAAACGCTCTCGTGGGCAACGACCGCCGCGGTTGTCGCAGGCATCGTCACGGTTGCGCCGGCGCGTGCCGAAGACACCGTAAAAATCGGCCTGATCCTGCCGATGACCGGCGGGCAGGCATCCACCGGCAAGCAGATCGAAAACGCGGTCAAGCTTTTCATGCAGCAGAACGGCGATACCGTCGCCGGCAAGAAGATCGAAGTCATCCTCAAGGACGACGGCGCGGTTCCCGACAATACCAAGCGCGCCGCGCAGGAATTGATCGTCAACGATAAGGTCAACTTCATTGCCGGTTTCGGCGTCACGCCGGCGGCTTTGGCGGCGGCGCCGCTCGCGACGCAGGGAAAAATACCGGAGATCGTGATGGCGGCGGGCACCTCGATCATCACCGAGCGTTCGCCCTATATCGTGCGCACCAGCTTTACCCTCGCCCAATCCTCCACCATCATCGCCGACTGGGCGGTCAAGAACGGCATCAAGAAGGTCGCAACGCTGACCTCGGACTATGCGCCGGGCAACGACGCGCTGAACTTCTTCAAGCAGAATTTCACCGCCGGCGGCGGCGAGATCGTCGAGGAGGTCAAGGTACCCCTGGCCAATCCCGACTTCGCCCCGTTCCTGCAGCGGATGAAGGACGCCAAGCCCGACGCCATGTTCGTATTCGTTCCTGCCGGGCAGGGCGGCAACTTCATGAAGCAGTATGCCGAGCGCGGGCTCGACAAATCGGGCATCAAGGTGATCGGCCCCGGCGACGTCATGGACGATGATCTCTTGAACGGCATGGGTGACGCTGCCTTGGGAACGGTCACCGCTCATCTCTATTCTGCCGCGCACCCATCGCAGATGAACAAGGATTTCGTCGCTGCCTACAAGAAGGCCTTTTCTTCGCGGCCCGGCTTCATGGCCGTGAGCGGCTATGACGGCATCCATCTGATCTACGAGGCGCTGAAAAAGACCGGCGGCGACACCGACGGCGACAAGCTCGTCGAAGCCATGAAGGGCATGAAGTGGGAAAGCCCGCGTGGCCCGATCTCGATCGATCCGGAAACCCGCGACATCGTGCAGAACATCTACATCCGCAAGGTCGAGAAGGTCGACGGCGAACTCTACAATGTCGAGTTCCAGACCTTTGAGGCCGTGAAGGATAGCGGCAAGACGAAGAAGTGAGTTTCCACAAACGGGGCGCGCGTTGTTGACCGCGCACCCTCCACGTCATGCCCGGGCTTGTCCCGGGCATCCACGTCTTTCTTCTTGGCGAAGGAAGTCGTGGATGGCCGGGACAAGCCCGGCCATGACGGCGTAGATATTGCACGTTGCTTTCTCAGCGTCCCGTAACCTCGGTTCACCCCATCGCATGACCACGCTGCTCACCATCCTGTTCGACGGCGTCGCCTATGGCATGCTGCTGTTTGTGCTCGCCTGCGGGCTCGCGGTCACGCTCGGGCTGATGAATTTCGTCAATCTCGCCCATGGCGCGTTTGCCATGACCGGCGGCTATGTCTGCGCGGTGCTGGTCAACCAGTCCGGCTGGCCGTTTTTCGTCGGCCTGCCGCTGGCCTTTGTCGCAAGCGCCCTGATCGGCGCGGTGCTGGAGCGTTCGCTCTATCGTCACCTCTACACCAGAAGCCATCTCGATCAGGTGCTGTTCTCGATCGGCCTCGTCTTCATGTCGGTGGCGGCCGTCGACTACATCATGGGATCGTCGCGGGTCTTCATCAAGATTCCGGCGGCGCTTGAAGGGCAGATCGACTTCTTCGGCGTCGGCATCGGACGTTATCGGCTGATGATTATCGTGATCTGCGGCCTGTTGACCGCGGGCCTGCAGCTCGTGCTGGCGCGCACCCGGTTCGGCAGCCGCTTGCGCGCGGCGGTGGACGATCCGCGCGCAGCAAGCGGGCTCGGCATCAACGTGCCGCAGGTGTTTGCCTTCACCTTCGCGTTTGGCTGCGGCCTTGCCGGTCTCGGCGGCGCGCTGAGCGCGGAGATTTTGGGACTTGATCCGTATTTCCCGCTGAAATTCATGATCTACTTCCTGATCGTGGTGACGGTTGGCGGTTCTTCCAGCATCACCGGACCGTTTCTCGCCTCGCTCCTGCTCGGGATCGGCGATGTCGCCGGCAAATATTACGTGCCGAAGATGGGGCCGTTCGTGATCTACACCATCATGATCGTGATCCTGCTCTGGCGCCCGAACGGCCTGTTCGGCCGCACTGCCGCCCGGTGAGCGCTGCCATGACCGCGCAAGCCGATGTCGGTTATCACGCCAGGCAGCATGCGCGCTGGCACTGGAGCGAGATCGCGTTCTGGATTCTGGCGCTCGCCTGCGCGTTCCTGTTTCCCTCCCGCTATCTGATCATGACCGATATCGTGCGGCTGGGGCTGTTCGCGCTGTCGCTCGACCTGATCCTGGGCTATGCCGGCATCGTCTCGCTGGGCCACGCCGCGTTCTTCGGCGTCGGCGCCTATTCCGCGGGGCTGCTCGCCTTGCACGGCGTCATCACCGAGCCGGTGATCGCGCTGATCGTGGCCGGTCTCGTTGCCACCGTGCTCGGCTTTCTCACGAGCTTCCTGGTGATCAGGGGCGCCGATCTGACTCGCCTGATGGTGACGCTCGGGATTGCGCTGTTGCTGGAAGCGCTGGCGGAACGTTTTTCCGACATCACCGGCGGCACCGACGGATTGCAGGGCATCGAGATGGCGCCGATCCTCCATTTGTTCGCCTTCGACATGTTCGGCAAGGTCGGGTTCTTCTATTCGCTTTCCGTGCTGTTCCTGTTGTTCCTGCTGGCAAGGCGGATCGTGCACTCGCCGTTCGGCCTGTCGCTGCGCGCGATCAAGAACAATCCGCTGCGCGCCGCCGCCATCGGCATCCCCGTCAACCGGCGCCTGATCGCGATCTACACGGTTGCCGCGTTTTATGCCGGGATCGCGGGCGCACTGTTCACCCAGACCACGGCGCTCGCTTCGCTCGATGTGTTCGCGTTCGAGCGCTCGGCCGATCTGATGCTGGTGCTGGTGATCGGCGGCACCGGCTATCTCTACGGCGGCCTGATCGGCGCCGTGGTGTTCCGGATGCTGCAGGAAGTGTTTTCGACCATCACCCCGCAATACTGGCAGTTCTGGATCGGCCTTGTGCTGATCGTGATTGTGCTGGTCGGTCGCGCCCGCCTGCATCGCTGGGTGCTGTGGGCCCCGAACCTGATCATCCGGCAATTCGCCGGCCGCAAGGCCATCGTTGCCGTTCCCGAGAGCGACGCGTCATGACCATCGCGCTGGAAACCAAAGGCCTGGAAAAGCATTTCGGCGGCCTCAAGGTCACCCGCGACCTGTCGCTGCGGATCGGGCAGGGTGCCCGCCACGCTTTGATCGGCCCGAACGGCGCCGGCAAGACCACCGTCATCAATCAATTGACCGGCGTGCTCAAGCCCAATGCCGGGCGCATCCTGTTGGAAGGAAACGACATCACCGATTTGCCGGTGCATGCGCGGGTGCTGCGAGGGCTGTCGCGCACCTTCCAGATCAATCAGCTCTATGCTGATCTGACGCCGCTCGAGACCATCGGCTTGGCGGTCTCGGAACGGCTCGGCCGCGGCGGTGACTGGTGGCGGCGGATGGGCACGCGCGACGACATCAACGCCGAGATCGCCGAAATACTTTCGCGCTTCCATCTACTCGACGTCATGAACGAACTGACCGCGACGCTACCCTATGGCAAGCAGCGCCTGCTGGAGATTGCGGTCGCGATCGCCGCCAAACCACGGGTGCTGTTGCTCGACGAGCCCGCCGCCGGCGTTCCCGAAAGCGAGCGCCACGATATTCTAGCAGCCGTCGCCTCCTTGCCGCGCGACGTCACGGTATTGCTGATCGAGCACGACATGGATCTGGTGTTCTCGTTCGCCGACCGCATCTCGGTATTGGTCAACGGCGCGCTCCTGGTCGAAGGCCCGCCCGACGAGGTGGCGCGCGATCCACGCGTCAAGGCGGTCTATCTCGGCGAGGCCGCCGATGCCTGATCTGCTGACGATCGATAGCTTGCGCGCCGGCTATGGCGAAGCCGTGGTGTTGCCCGGCATGTCGCTTCGCCTGCCGGAAAGCCAGGTGCTGGCATTGTTGGGCCGCAACGGCACCGGCAAGACCACGCTGATCAATTCGATCGTCGGGATCACCCGCCGTTTCGGCGGAACCGTCAGCCTCGGCGGGCTCGATATCACGCCGATGCGGCCCGATCAGCGGGCGCGGGCGGGTATCGGCTGGGTGCCGCAGGAGCGCAACATTTTCCGCTCGCTGACGGTTGAGGAAAACATGACCGCGGTCGCCCAGCCGGGGCCCTGGACGGTCGAGAAGGTTTACGAAATGTTTCCGCGGCTGAAAGAACGCCGCAGCAATTTCGGTAACCAGCTTTCCGGCGGCGAGCAGCAGATGCTTGCGATCGGCCGCGCGCTGACGCTAAATCCCAAGGTGTTGCTGCTGGACGAGCCGACCGAGGGGCTGGCCCCGATCATCGTCGAGGAGCTGCTGAGAGCGCTCGGCACCATCACCCGCGCCGGCGGCATCTGCTCGATTATTGTCGAGCAGAATGCCCAAAAGATTTTAGGGCTTGCCGACCGCGTTGTGATATTGGAGCGCGGCGCGATCGTTCACGATGCGGCGAGTGCCGCTCTGAAGGCCGATCCCGCGGCACTCGAACGCTATCTCGGCGTCTCCGGCGCCGCGGCACATTAAATTCTTGGAAGATTCTTGGAGCCAAGACCATGCAAAGAACAAAAGCCCCATTCCGCGCCGACGAGGTCGGCAGCCTGTTGCGGCCGCCGAAGATCAAGGAGGCGCGCGCCAAGCTGGAGAAGGGCGAGATTTCCGCCGACGATCTGCGCAAGGTCGAGGACATGGAAATCGAAAAAATCGTGCACCGGCAGGCCTCGGTCGGCCTGAAGCTTGCGACCGACGGCGAATTCCGCCGCTCCTGGTGGCATTTTGATTTTCTCGCGAAGCTTTCGGGCTGCGAACTGTTTCACCCGGACACCGGCATCCAGTTCGCCGGCGTCGAAACCCGGCACGAGGCCGTGCGGGTGATCGGCAAGCTCGATTTCCCGGACGATCATCCGATGCTCGCGCATTTCAAATTCCTGAAAAAGCAGTGCGAGATCGCGCACGTGATGCCGAAGATGACGATCCCGTCGCCGGCGGTGCTGCATTTCCGCGGCGGCCGCAAGTCGATCTCAAAACAGATCTATCCCGATCTCGACGGCTTCTACGAGGACCTCGCAAAGACCTATCGCAAGGCGGTCAAGGCCTTCTATGACGCCGGCTGCCGCTATCTGCAGTTCGACGACACGGTATGGGCCTATCTCTGCTCGCAGGACGAACTGAAAAAGGCCCGCGAGCGCGGCGACAATCCCGACGGCCTGCAGGAGATTTACGCCCGCATCATCAACTATGCGATCGCGGAACGGCCGGCCGACATGACCATCACCACGCATGTCTGCCGCGGCAATTTCCGCTCCACCTGGATCTCCTCCGGCGGCTATGAGCCGGTGGCGGAGACCATGCTGGCCGGCACCAATTACGACGGCTATTTCCTGGAATATGATTCCGAGCGCGCCGGCGGCTTCGAACCGCTGCGGTTCCTGCCGAAGGGCAACAAGATCGTGGTGGTCGGCGTCATCACCTCCAAGAGCGGCGCGCTGGAGAAAAAGGACGACATCAAGCGGCGGCTGGAGGAAGCCTCCAAATACGCCCCGCTGGATCAGCTCGCGCTGTCGCCGCAATGCGGCTTTGCTTCCACCGAAGAGGGCAACCTGCTCACCGAGGAAGAGCAGTGGGCGAAGTTGAAGCTCGCGGTCGATGTCGCGCGTGAGGTGTGGGGGAAGTAGGTTACTTCTCCCTCGCCCCGCTCTTGCGGGGAGAGGGCGGGGTGAGGGGCCGGCTCCGCGATTTCTGAAGAAGAGGTACCCGTGGTGAGTCCCCCTCACCCGGAGTGCTCCGGACGATGCTTCGCATCGTTCGTAGCAATCCGACCTCTCCCCGCAAGCGGGGCGAGGTTCGAACCTCACTTCGCCGCCAGATAAACCTCACCCAGCAGCGACGAGTTCGACCACGGCACTTGCTTGCCGCCGGTGGTGGCGACGACTTCGGCGCGCACCCGTGTCAGCATCTGCTGCACTTCGAGGCCCGCCGTGCCGATGTAGCGCGACAGCGCCGCCGAGAACGGGCTGTTGGCGCCCTGGCCGTCGAGCGCCACCCGTCCGGGCGCGGTCGCGAATGCGATCAGCGTCCCCGCGCCCAAGGTCGAGCCTGCGCCGAGCGGGCCCGGTGCCGCCAGTCCCGATCCGGCCTCGACGGCGCGGTTCGGCTCGGTGGAGGCAATCCGCTGCTCGAGTGGATTATTGCGGCAGGCGTCGAACATCAAGATGTTGGTGCGGACGGGGTCGTCGAGGCCCGCCAGGATCGTATCCATGTCGATCATGCCGTCGGTGATCTTGCCGCCGGGTTTCAGTTGCGCATCTACCGGCACCAGATAATTGCGGCCGTCGATCTGAACGCCGTGGCCGGCGTAATAGACCAGCGCCACCTGGGCGCGGACCGCGCCGCGCAGGAAGTCGCTTGTCATCTTCTGCATTGCCGCGCGGTCGAGATCGACGCCTTCCGAGACGGTGAACCCGATGTCGCGCAGGCTCTTGGCGACCGAATTTGCATCGTTCGGCGGATTGGGCAGGGCCCTGACATGGGCATAGGCGCCGTTGCCGATCACCAGCGCAACGCGCCGGCCGGCACTCGCGGTCGTAACGGGGACGGGCAGTGATGCGGGCGTAGAAGTCTCTGGAGATGCCGGCGTTGAGGTCGCCGTCTGCACCTCGCCCGACGACGCCGGCGGAGTTTGGGGGGACGGCGCAACCGGCTCCGACAAAAGCGACAAGCGCACCCTCGCGGTGGCCTGGTTGGCCTTGCTGCCGGCATCCGACGCCACGCCCGCTAGCGTTGCCTTGAAATCCTGTTTGGCGTGCTCAAAATCGCCCTTTGCCTCATAGGCGAGCGCACGGTGGAGATAGGCCGAGATCAGGACGCTGCCCGGTGGCGTCAAGACGGCGACCGGCGCGTTGGCGTTGGCGAGCCCGATCGCGGCGGTCGCGTCGGCAATGGCCCGGTCGAAATCGCCCTTGGCGCGCCAGATTACCGTGCGGTTGATCAGCGGAGAGGGCAGCGCGGGATTGAGCCGGATCGCCTGGTTGATATCGGCGAGTGCGCCATCGAGATCGCCGAGCGCCTGTTTTGCGATCCCACGGTTCTGGTACGAATAGGCTTCCTTCGGATTAAGCCGGATCGCCTCATCGTAGTCCGCGATCGCGCGCGCAAAGTCTTGCTTGGAGCGCCAGGCGTTTCCGCGGTTATGAAAGATGGTGCCGTTCGGCGGGCCGATTTTCAGCGCGTCGTTGAAGTCGGCAATCGCGATATCGTCTTCGCCTTTGTCGTAATAGGCCGAGCCGCGCATGTTGTAGAGCGCCTGATTGGGCTTTAGGCGCAGCGCCTCGGTGGTGTCGGCGATCACTCGTGCGTAGTCGCCCTTCTTGTTCCAGCCGACGGCGCGCCAGAAATAGACCGTGGCTAGTTGCTCGCCGGAGAAAGCCTTCAACGCGATGATCTTGTTACAAGCGTCGATCTGCTGGTCGGCCGGGGTACCCTCGCTGGTGCAGAGTGGCCCGAGCTGCGCGCGGGATTGGGCAAACGTGGGTCCCGACCATAGCGCGGCCATCACCGTCATAATTATCAGCAAAGAACGGCGCATGAGATCATCCTGAAATCAGTTGTCTCGTCATTGCGAGGAGCGACGCGACGAAGCAATCCAGCTTCACTTGCGGCGCCATGGATTGCTTCGCTTCGCTCGCAATGATGGAAAGAGCATCCGTAGATTTGTTGCCGGCCCAGGTCCCCGGGTTCAACGCCGCCTTCCCCCGGTGGGCGGATGATGATAGGACGCCCACGCCAGCCGCGGCTGCCCACCAGCCTGTCCCAATCCGGGTCCCGATGAAGAACGACCAGATCCTGAGCCAGATTTCGCAATTCTGCCGCCAGGCCGATATGGCCGAATCGACCTTCGGGCGCCGCGCCGTCAATGACGGCAAACTGGTGCATCGCTTACGCGAGGGCAAGCGCATCACCATCGACACCCTGGACCGCATCCAGGCCTATATCGCCGCCTCGATGCCGGGCGGGCTGCCGCCGCCGCGCGGGCTCGAGGTCCTCCCCGAGAAGCGCGACCCGAGAGGTAATTTCCGGTTTTTCGAGAACCGGCAAAAATACCTGCTGTTTGTGCATACCTGCAGCGAAAAACGGGTGATAGCAGAAAGGGTGGCGCTGGAGCTTTCCAGCATCCATCCCCGGCCGCCGGCGCTACGGGTATTCGATGCCGGCGTCGGCGATGGCACGGTGCTGGCGCGGGTGCTGCGCTCGATGCATGGCCGCTTTCCCCATATGCCGTTCTATATCGCCGGCAAGGAACTCAGCCTGGAAGATGTCCGCCTGACGCTCGCCAAGGTCCCGGACCGGCTGTTCGAGCATCCGGCGACGGTTTTTGTGCTCACCAACATGTACTACGCGGAGGCGCCGTGGCTGACGCCGGCTTCGCCGGCCGCGGCCTCAGGCATGATCTGGCACGAGGTGGCGCTGCAGGGGGCGTCCTCGGGCGAATTCGAGGCCCAGATCGCCGAATTAGGGCCGTTTCTGGAGCAGAACTGGCGGGCCAATGTCAGCCCGCGCTCGGGCATGCCGGTGTATGAGCGGCCGGTTGCCATCGTGCTGTATCGGGAAGACCACCGGTTCCTGCTCGACCAGATTATCCCCCGGGCCGGCCGATGCGAGGCCAATTTCGACCTGATCATCGCTTCCCAGCCCTATCGTGCCAAGTCCTCGGTCAATTTTCGCGCCAAACGCATCATTGCGCCGCTGGCGCGGGCGCTGCGGGCGGGCGGCCGTTTGATCGGAATCCACTCCCACGGACAGGATCCCGGGCTGGAAATTATTCAGGCAGTGTGGCCCGGAGAAAATCCTTTCGCGGTGAGCCGTCATGAGCTATTGCGCGCGGTGAAATATGAATTGGGATCGGCCGGGCGCGACCTTAACTTTAATGCCTATGCCGATAACCGTTCGATCTTCCGCTATGATATGGAAGCGCTGCCCAATGAGGTCACCGGCTCGATCGGAACCTCGACGGCCTTTGCAGCCTGGAACGCGGCGGTGTATGTCGCCCAGATCGAGGACGACCGGTTGACGGAAATGACTGAAAGCGGCCGAACGCTCGATGCCACCAGGGAAGTTCTGCGCAAGCATAACGGACTCTGGTTCTACGACGAATCCTACGTCATCTCGCGCCGTCGGGACTGACACTTCTGGACAACATCAAAAATACCGCCGAGGTCTGGCGGAAAGGGGTTAGTTGATGCGCGCGTCTTATCTGTTCACCTCAGAATCGGTTTCCGAGGGCCATCCGGACAAGGTTTGCGACCGGATCTCGGACGAGATCGTCGACCTGTTTTATCGCGAAGGCCCGAAGGCGGGTATTGATCCCTGGGCGATCCGCGCTGCCTGCGAGACACTCGCCACCACCAACAAGGTCGTGATCGCGGGCGAAACCCGCGGTCCCAAATCCGTCACCAACGAAATGATCGAAAGCGTGGTGCGCGAGGCGATCAAGGACATCGGCTACGAGCAGGAAGGTTTCCACTGGAACACCTGCGAGATCGATATCCTGTTGCATCCGCAATCCGCCGACATCGCGCAGGGCGTCGACGCGCTGCAGCCCGGCACCAACAAGGAAGAGGGCGCGGGCGACCAGGGCATCATGTTCGGCTATGCCTGCAACGAGACCCCGGATTTGATGCCGGCGCCGATCTTCTATGCCCACAAGATTCTGCGGCTGATTTCCGAAGCGCGCCACTCCGGCAAGGAAAAGGTGCTGGGCCCGGACTCCAAGAGCCAGGTCACCGTGCAATATGAGAACGGCAAGCCCGTTGGCGTTCGCGAGATCGTGGTCTCGCATCAACACCTCGTCGAGGACATGACCTCGGACCAGGTCCGCGCGCGCGTCGAGCCCTATGTGCGCGAGGCGCTGCCGAAGGAATGGATCAACGGCAAGACCATCTGGCACATCAATCCGACCGGAAAATTCTACATCGGCGGCCCCGACGGCGATTCCGGCCTCACCGGGCGCAAGATCATCGTCGATACCTATGGCGGCGCGGCCCCGCATGGCGGCGGCGCGTTTTCCGGCAAGGACCCGACCAAGGTCGACCGTTCCGCAGCCTATGCCGCGCGCTATCTCGCCAAGAACATCGTCGCGGCAGGCCTTGCCGATCGCTGCACGCTGCAGCTCGCTTACGCGATCGGCGTGGCGCGGCCGCTGTCGATCTACATCAACACCCACGATACCGGGAAGGTGCCCGAGGACAAGCTCGAGAGAGTCGTCGCCGAGGCGATGGATCTGACGCCGCGCGGCATCCGCAAGCATCTCGATCTCAACCGGCCGATCTATGCGCGGACGTCGTCCTACGGCCATTTCGGCCGCACGCCGGACAATGAGGGCGGTTTTTCCTGGGAAAAGACCGACCTCGCCGAAGTGCTGAAGCGCGCGGTGTGATGCTTTCTTGCCTCTCCCCGCCTGCGGGGAGAGGCCGCCCGTCTTCGCGGCGGGTGAGGGGGAGGCTCCGCAAATTCCGCTGTTCGGTATTCGCGGATAGATGCCCCTCACCATAGCCGATGCTCCGCATCGGCGTTCTTAGATGAAGAGCGGCGGCCGGTAGGCCGCCGTTGCCCTCTCCCCGCAAGAGCGGGGCGAGGGAGCAGAGCACGTCACAAAGCGTCCAGCTTCGTCTGCTACCGATACGTCCAAATTCATCCGCTCAGGAAAGATCATATGACAACCGCCACCGCCAAGAAGCCCGCCTTCACCGACTACATCGTCAAGGACATCTCGCTCGCCGAATTCGGCCGCAAGGAGATTTCGCTGGCCGAGACCGAGATGCCCGGCCTGATGGCGACGCGCGAGGAGTATGGCCCGAAGCAACCGCTCAAGGGCGCGCGCATCGCGGGCTCCCTGCACATGACGATCCAGACCGCAGTCCTGATCGAGACGCTGGCGGCCCTCGGCGCCGACATCCGCTGGGTCTCCTGCAACATCTATTCGACGCAGGATCATGCCGCCGCCGCAATCGCCGCCGCCGGCATTCCGGTGTTCGCGGTGAAGGGCGAGAGCCTCAAGGAATATTGGGACTACACCGCAAAACTGTTCGACTGGCATGGCGGCGGCACGCCGAACATGATCCTCGACGACGGCGGCGACGCCACCATGCTGGTGCATCACGGGCTGCGCGCCGAGCAGGGCGACGTGAAGTTCCTGGACCAGCCGGGATCGGAAGAAGAGGAAGTGTTCTTCGCGCTGATCAAGCGACTGCTGAAAGAAAAGCCGAAAGGCTACTTCGCGGAGATCGCGAAGAACATCAAGGGCGTCTCCGAAGAGACCACCACGGGCGTGCACCGGCTCTACGAGATGGAGAAGAAGGGCACGCTGCTGTTCCCGGCGATCAACGTCAACGACAGCGTGACAAAGTCAAAATTCGACAATCTCTATGGCTGCCGTGAATCCCTGGTCGACGGCATCCGCCGCGGCACCGACGTGATGATGTCGGGCAAGGTCGCGATGGTCGCGGGTTTCGGCGACGTCGGCAAGGGCTCTGCGGCCTCGCTGCGCCAGGCCGGCTGCCGCGTCATGGTGTCGGAAGTCGATCCGATCTGCGCGCTGCAGGCGGCGATGGAAGGCTATGAGGTCGTCACCATGGAAGACGCCGCGCCCCGCGCCGACATCTTCGTCACCGCCACCGGCAACAAGGACATCATCACCATCGAGCACATGCGCGCGATGAAGGACCGCGCCATCGTCTGCAACATCGGCCATTTCGACAACGAGATCCAGATCGCGGGCTTGCGCAATCTGAAATGGACCAACATCAAGCCGCAGGTCGACGAGATCGAGTTTCCCGACAAGCACCGCATCATCCTGTTGTCGGAGGGGCGCCTCGTGAACCTCGGCAATGCCATGGGGCATCCGAGTTTTGTGATGTCCGCATCGTTCACCAACCAGACGCTGGC
Organism: Bradyrhizobium lablabi; assembly: GCF_900141755.1. Lineage (NCBI taxonomy): Bacteria > Pseudomonadati > Pseudomonadota > Alphaproteobacteria > Hyphomicrobiales > Nitrobacteraceae > Bradyrhizobium > Bradyrhizobium lablabi. The sequence goes on from NZ_LT670844.1 coordinate 6,429,792, forward strand.
GCAGATCGAACTGTTCGCCAACAACAAGGACGGCAAGTACCAGAAGAAGGTCTATGTGCTGCCGAAGACGCTGGACGAGAAGGTCGCGCGGCTGCATCTGTCCAAGATCGGCGTCAAACTGACGAAACTTCGGCCCGACCAGGCCGACTATATCGGCGTCAAGCCGGAAGGCCCGTTCAAGGCGGATCATTACCGGTATTGAGACTTTTATCGTCATTCCGGGCGCGCTTTGTTCGCGTCCCGGAATAACGCCGAACTCAAAATACGATTTTCGTCATGCCCGGCCTTGTGCCGGGCATCCACGTCTCTACAGTCTGCGTGTGAAGCAAAGATAGGCGGGGTGAACCCGGCGGCAAAGAGCAGGGTTCGGGAGGCCACCACCATGGCAGAACATTTCGACGTGCTGATCGTCGGCGCTGGCCTGTCCGGCATCGGCGCGGGTTTTCACCTGCAGCAGAAATGTCCGGCTAAGAGCTACGTCATCCTCGAGGGCCGCGACTGCATCGGCGGCACCTGGGACCTGTTCCGCTATCCCGGCATTCGTTCCGACTCGGACATGTTCACGCTGGGCTATTCGTTCAAGCCATGGACCGAGCCGAAGGCTATCGCCGACGGCCCGCGGATTCTGAACTATGTGCGCGAGACCGCCGCTGACAACGGCATCGACAAGAAGATCCGTTTTCATCATCGGGTCAGGCGGGCGTCGTGGTTGACACCGGACACGCGCTGGACCGTGGAGGCCGAACGCCGCGTCGGCGAGGGCGACAGCGAGATCGTGCACTTCACGTGCAATTTCCTGTTCATGTGCTCGGGCTATTACAAATACGAGGAAGGTTATACGCCGGAATTTTCCGGCCGCGAGAATTTCGCAGGCCTGATCATGCATCCGCAGAAATGGCCTGAAAATCTCGACTACGCCGGAAAGCGCGTGGTGGTGATCGGCTCGGGCGCGACCGCGGTGACGCTGGTGCCGGAAATGGCGAAAGCCGCCGGCCATGTCACCATGTTGCAGCGCTCGCCGACCTATGTGGTTTCGCGCCCGGCGCAGGACCCGCTTGCCAACAAATTGCGGCGCAACCTGCCGGCAAAGCTCGCGTATCATCTGATCCGCTGGCGCAACGTGATGTGGGGGATGTATTTCTTCCAGCTTTCCAGGCGTCAGCCGGCGCGGGTCAAGCAATTGATCCTCGGCGGCGTCCGGATGGCGCTCGGCCCGGACTACGATATCGCCACCCATTTCACGCCGCGTTACAATCCCTGGGACCAGAGGCTGTGCCTGGTGCCCGATGGCGATCTGTTCAACGCCATAAGGGAGAAGCGCGCCTCCGTCGTGACCAGCGAGATCGACAGCTTCACCCAAAACGGCATCCGGCTGAAGGATGGCAGCGAACTCGAGGCCGACATCATCGTCACCGCCACCGGTCTCGTTCTGCAGGTGCTCGGCGGCATGGAGGTTGCCGTCGACGGCCGCGCGGTCGATTTTTCAAAAACGCTGAACTACAAGGGCATGATGTATTCGGACGTGCCCAATCTCGCCTCCTCGTTCGGCTACACCAACGCGTCGTGGACGCTGAAATGCGACCTGACCTGCGAATATGTCTGCCGCCTGATCAATTACATGGACCGGCACGGCTACAAGCAATGTGTGCCGCACAACGTCGACCCCACCATTACCGAATTGCCGTCGCTGGATTTCTCCTCCGGCTACGTGCAGCGCTCGATCGCGAAAATGCCGAAGCAAGGCTCGAAGCGGCCGTGGCGGCTCTATCAGAACTACGCGCTCGATATCGTCAGCTTGCGTTTCGGCAAGGTCGATGACGGGGTGATGCGGTATTCGTGAGCGCGCGACATGTGCTAACGCGGGCCATGCGTTGTTTCACGTATTCGCCCGGGCAGTCGAATCGGCCACCTTGGGAGACAGTTAACGCCGTATTAACAGGTCAATTGTAAGCTGGGCGGTCAAGGTATCCGACACCATGAGAAAGCCAATGGACGCCCAGAGAATTGCCGTTGATGCCGTGGTCGCGCTGACCGATTGCGATCGCGAGCAGGTCACAGCCTTCATCCGCAGGCTTTATCTGGCCGGCGTGAAGGACCCCAAGCGGTTGACGTTCAAGGGTCTGCAGGCGATGGCGCGGGGCTGATAGCCCGCCTCTGATCCAACGCCGTCATCGCCGGGCATAGCCGTCTGAAGGACGGCGTCGCTTCCGCTCGCCTATGACCCGGCCATCCACGTCTTTGTCTATTCGTGAAAGAAGAAGACGTGGATCATCGGGACAACAAAAACCCGGTGATGACGCCTCTCTTGTTGTCAGACGGATGAAACCTACGCCGCAGCCGCGATCGATTTCAAAAAGCCGTCGATCTCGGCCTGCAGGCTGGTGGTCGAATCCGACAATTGCTTCGCCGATGACAATAGCTGGTTCGATGCCGCGCCGGTCTGGGTGGCGCCGTGGCTGACTTCGGCGATGGTGCCCGCGACCTGCGAGGTGCCTGAGGCTGTGCGCTGGATATTGCCGGAAATTTCCTGGGTAGCGGCGCCCTGTTGCTCGATCGCCGCCGAAATCGCGCCGGTGATCTCCGAAATCTTGCCGATGGTCGAAGAGATCGTCTTGATCGAGCCGACCGCCTCCGCGGTCGCGGTCTGCATGCCCGCGATCTGGATGCCGATTTCGTCGGTGGCCTTGGCGGTCTGGCTGGCGAGCGCCTTGACCTCTTGCGCCACCACCGCAAAGCCGCGGCCGGCTTCGCCCGCGCGCGCCGCCTCGATGGTGGCATTGAGCGCCAGAAGATTGGTCTGCTCGGCCACTGAAGTGATCAGCTTGACCACGTCGCCGATCCGGCTCGCCGCCTGCGACAGCGCGTTGATGCGCGCGTTGGTTTCGTCGGCCTGCTGCACGGCGCTGGCGGAGACGCGGTTGGATTCCTGGACCTGCTTCGAAATCTCGCGCACCGAGCTTGCCAGTTGCTCGGTCGCCGACGCCACCGATTGCACGTTGCTGGAGGCTTCCTCGGAGGCATTGGCGACCACGGCGGCAAGCCGCGTGGTGTTGCCGGCATTGTCGGTCAGCGCGCGCGCCGTACGTTCCAACTCGCTGGACGCGGTCGACAGCGAAGTAGTGATGGCACCGAAGCGGTCGCTGGCTTGTGCGATGGCATCCTTGCGCGCCTGACGGTTGGAGCCGAAGTAGATCGCGACGACGTTTTCGGTGTCCAGCATGTTGGCTTTGGCGATGGCGCTCTGCATCTGCGCCTTCTTGTCGCGCGCGGCCTGCGCGGCGCGGCCCGACGACGGAACCCCGACTTCGGCCTCGACCGCCTTCATCAACTCGCTAGCAACGAACATCAGTCGGCAGCCGACATACCATTGCGGCGCGACGCGGGCGCGCTGGTTGAACTCGCAGAAGCGCGCGATCGAACCCAAATAGGCGAGGCCGAAATCGCCGCCGCCGATCAGGTCCCAGTGTTGCAGCTGCAGGCGGATGGCTTCCGCCATCGCGCCGTCCTTGAAGATGCCCGAGGTCGGATCGTGCCGCCGAACCTTGTCATAGAACCGCGCGAGAATTCCAGGCAGCGATTTTGCGAAAAACGGCCGCATCTCGCGCAGCGTCGCCCGGATCGGCTCGTCGATCTCGAGCAACTCGAGGCGGATCGCGTTCCAGTCGGGGGTCATCGGCGGCTCCAGCGCGGGGATCTTCGCTAGCAGCCTGCCTAATTTGCTTATGGTTAACGGATTGCGAGTTTCTAGGTAGTTCTACTGAGACGCGCTCGAATTTGGACGCAAAAAAGGCCCCGGACGGGGGTCCGGGGCCTCTATTTTCGCGTTTGCTCGCCTTAGGGCGCTTACTGTGCCGCGGGCTTGCCGATCGTGACCTTCAAGGTGCCGACGCCATCGACCCCGCATTCGATTTTGTCGCCGGGCGAGAGCGCCGCGACGCCGGCCGGCGTCCCCGTCATGATGATATCGCCGGCTCCGAGCGAAACCTGCTCCGACAGTTTGGCGATGATCTCCGGCACGCTCCAGATCAACTCGGTGAGGTCGCCCGCCTGCCGCTCGGTGCCATTGACCGAGAGCCAGATCTTGCCTTTTGCCGGATGGCCGATTTTCGAGGCCGGCTGCAGCGCGCCGCAGGGCGCGGAATGGTCGAACGATTTGCCGACTTCCCACGGCCGCTCTTTCTTGCGCGCGGCAAGCTGCAGGTCGCGGCGGGTGAGGTCGATGCCGACGCCATAGCCGTAGACGTGGTCGAGCGCCTTGTCGGCCGGAATATTGAGGCCGCCGCTCTTCATCGCCACGATCAACTCGACCTCGTGATGCAGGTCCTTGGTCAGCGGCGGGTAGGGAATGGTGGCGCCGTCGGGCTCCAGCATGTCGGCATGCTTGGCGAAGAAAAACGGCGGCGCCCGCTCGTCATTTCCCATCTCGCGGATGTGCTCGAGATAATTGCGCCCGACGCACCAGATGCGGCGCACCGGAAACGATTTTGTGTCGCCGGCAACCGGGATCGAAGCCTGCGGCGGGGCCGGGATGACGAAGGATGTGGCGTTCATGAAAAGGAGGCCTGAATGGGTTAAGGAGGGAGGACGGGTCGTATTTACGCGATTGCGCCTATCGGGGCTAGTGCTGGGGAACAGTAACGAGCGGTGAAATCCGGGAGGTCACGTCCTTGAAGAAATGGGTTTTGATTGGTCTTGCCCTGGTCGTTGCTGTTCTGATCGTTGCCGGTGTTCGCTTTTTCGCGACTACGCCGGGCAAGATCGACCGGTCGCAGAACAAGATCGAGCCGGTTCCGCTGAGCATCACTCCGGCAGCGCAGGCGCTGCAGTCGACGCTTGACGTGGCCGACATGCATGCCGACAGTTTGTTGTGGAAGCGCGAATTGCTGACGCGATCGGATCGTGGGCATATCGACCTGCCGCGCTTGATCGAGGGGCACTACGCGCTCCAGGTCTTCTCGTCGGTGACAAAATCGCCCCAGGGGCAGAATTACGACTCCAACGGCGCCGACAGCGACACCATCACGAACCTGGCCATCATCGACCTGCAACCGCCGAGGACATGGACTTCGCTGCTCGAACGTTCGCTGTGGCATGCGGAAAAACTCCGGAGTTTTGCCGAACGGTCGGGCGGACGGCTGCGACTGATCCGTGCTCCATCGGACATCGATCGCCTGCTTGCCGACCGAAAAAACGGGGATCAGGCGGTTGGCGGAATGCTGTCGATCGAAGGCTTGCAGGATATCGAGGGCAACATCGCCAATCTGGATGTGCTCTGCGCCGCCGGCTTCAGAATGGCGGGCCTTGCGCACTTCTTCGACAATGACGTCGCGGGGTCCATGCATGGTGTCGGAAAAGGCGGGCTGACACCGCTCGGCCGCCAGGTCGTGCGCCGGATGGAGACTCTGGGAATGATTGTCGATCTGGCGCATGCCAGTCATGCGACGGTTGCCGAGGTGCTGGCGATGGCCACGCGTCCGCTTGTCTTCAGCCATGGCGGCGTCCAGGCGACTTGCAAGGTCAATCGCAATCTGACCGACGAGGAAATCACGGGTGTTGCCAAGACCGGCGGCGTGATCGGCATTGGCTATTGGAAAGGGGCAATCTGCTCGACTGATCCCAAGGACGCGGCGCGAGCCATTGCCCATGTCCGCGATCTCGTTGGCATTGATCACGTCGGGCTTGGTTCGGACTTCGACGGTTCGACAACCACGGGCTTTGACGCGAGCCAGGTCGTCGCCGTAACTCAAGCCCTCTTGAATATCGGCTTTTCGGAGACCGACATACGGAAGGTCACGGGCGGCAATGTCTTGCGTGTCCTGCGCGCTGGAATCGTCCCGCCCTAGGTCGAGTTCCGCAGTGAGCCGGCCAGGTCTCGCGTCCAGCCATGCTGCTAAGACCAGGTGCCTGATGAAATAAAATTTGAATTGTCGCGGCAGCGAAAGTGCGCTCCCTCCCGCCTCGCGTTTCTTGTTTGGACGCTTCCACCCCGGATCGGCTTTTGCTAAATACGTCCGGACCACGGGAGTATTGGGGGACCAGGGTCATAGGAACGGGATATGCTGAAACAGCTTCTCGCGCCACAGTTTGTCGGCATTTATGTCATCGCGGCGTGCACCATGTACGTCCATTTCCGTGGTCGTGAGCCCCTTCGGGTCGGGCGTCAACTCGGCGATCACTCGACGCTCCTCGCCCCTTACAATGTACTGATGTACGCGGGTTCGGCGGTTCCGAACGAGCCGGTGATCTCGGTCGACCGCTTTCCCGAACTGGCAAGACTTCAGGACAATTGGGAGACGATCCGTGACGAAGCGGTAAAGCTGTTCGACGAGGGTTTTATACGGGCAGCAGCAACCAACAACGACTGGGGATTTTATTCGTTCTTCAAGAGCGGTTGGAAGCGCTTTTATCTCAAATGGTACGACGACTTTCTGCCTTCGGCACGCGCGCTGTGCCCGAAGACAGTTGAGCTACTGAACTCGATTCCGAGCGTCCACGGCGCCATGTTTGCATTGCTGCCGCCCGGAGGAAAGCTTGGCGCGCACCGTGATCCGTTCGCCGGCTCATTGCGTTATCACCTCGGATTGATCACCCCCAATTCGGACAAATGCCGAATCCTGGTCGATGGCGTGGAATGCGTTTGGCGCGACGGGCAGGCTTTCATGTTCGACGAGACCTTCATCCACAGCGCTGAGAATGCGACCGATCAAACTCGAATCATCCTGTTCTGCGATGTTGAACGGCCGATGAAGTACGCCCCTTTGACCGCGATCAACCGTTACGTAAGCCATCACATCGTCAAGGCGTCTGCTACCCAGAATGTGGACGGCGAGCATGTCGGCGTGCTCAACAAGGTGTTCGGCTGGCTCTACGAGATCCATTTGGCCGGACGCCGCGTCAAACAATGGAACCGCAAAGTCTATTACGCGCTCAAATATGCCCTGACCCTTGCCGTTCTTGGCCTCATAGTCGCGTCCGCTCTCAGTTGATGGGACAAAACGGCTTTTGCCCGGCGGGCCTGCGGAAGAAGTTCGATCGAAGCTTCATGCGGTTGCGCTGATCGGCGTCAGCGTCAGCGGCCCGGTCTCGCGATGCTGCAGGCGGAAGAACGAGGCATAACGGCCGCCGCGGCGCAACAGATCCTCATGCCGCCCGCGCTCGACGATTTCGCCGCCCTCGACCACCAGGATGGCGTCGGCGTGCATGATGGTGTGCAGGCGATGGGCGATGACGATGGTGGTGCGGTTCTGGCAGAGATGCTCGATCGCCTCCTGCACCTGCTTCTCAGACTCGGAATCAAGCGCCGCAGTCGCCTCATCGAGCAGGATGATCGGCGCGTTCTTGAGCAGCGCGCGAGCCACCGCGACACGCTGGCGTTGGCCACCGGACAGTTGCGTACCGTGCTCGCCGACCGGCGTGTCATAGCCGAGCGGGAAGCTCATGATGAACTCATGCGCGCAGGCCGCCTTCGCGGCCTCGATGATCTCGGCTTCCGTCGCGCCTTCCTTGCCGAAGGCGATGTTCTCGCGGATGGTGTCGCGGAACAGATAGACATCCTGGCCGACATAGGCGGTCTGCTGGCGCAGCGACCGGCGCGATACCGCGGAGATCGATTGGCTGTCGATCAAAATGTCGCCCTGGGTCACTTCATAGAAGCGCAACAGCAGTGCCAGCACCGTCGACTTGCCGCCGCCGGAGGGACCAACCAATGCCGTGACCTTTCCGGGCTCGGCAACAAAGCTCATGCGGTTGAGCACCGGCTCGTTGGCGCGATAAGCGAAGCTGACATCGCGCAATTCGATCCGCGCATCGGATAGCTTCAGCGACGGTTTGTCGTCGTCGGATAGTTCGCTGGCGGGACTGTCGACGACTTCCAGGAGCATCCGCGCGCCCACCAGATTGCTGTTCAACTCGATGTTGAGCCGCGCCAGGCGTTTGGCCGGCTCGGTCGCCAGCAGGAAGGCCGACAGGAAGGAAAAAAACTGCCCAGGCGTTGCGGCCAGCGCCACCACGCTATAGCCGCCATAGAGCAGGCCGCCGGCGACCGCGAAGCCGCCGAGCATCTCCATCAGCGGGTTGGAACGGTTGGAAACCCGGGCCATCTTGTTGGCGTTGCGCTCGACGGCCGCAATGCTGGCGTCGATGCGCTCGCGCATGGTCTGTTCGAGTGTGAACGCCTTGACGGTGCGAATGCCCTGCAGTGATTCCTGCATGGTCTCGAGAATGTCGGCGGTACCGGTGAATTGGGTGTAAGCCAATCCCTTGATTCGCTTCACCAGCTTGCGCAGCACCAGCATCGCCGGCGGCGTCACTAGCAGTCCCAGCATCGACATGAAGGGATCCTGCATCACCATGACGACGGCGAGGCTGATCAGGAGCAGCAAATCCCGTCCAACCGCGTTGATCAGCGAATTGAGAACGTCGGTGATCGATTTCGCGCCCGCCGTCAGCCGGGCCAGAAATTCGGAGGAATGCCGCTCGGAAAAAAATCCGACGCTTTCGTTCATCAGCTTGGCAAACAGCGCCCGCTGATTATTGGCGAGGATGGCGTTGCTGATCTTGGACAGGATAACGGTGCCCCCGTAGGTCGAAGCACCCTTAATCGCGAACAGCACGGTGATCACCAGCGACCAGATCACGATGCCACGGACGTTCTTGTCGACATAGGCCTGGTTGATCACCTGGCCGAGCACCCAGGCCGATCCGGCCGTTGCGCCGGCGGAGACGCCCATCAGCACGAGGGCAAGCAAATAGCGCCGCCAATACGTCACCCCTTGTTCCATGACCAGGCGGCGAATCAGGATCACCGCCCCGTAGGGGTCGTCAGTAATTTTCTTCGGAAACGGGGCCATCCGCGCTCCATGGACGGCGGTGGGCGGCGAGCCGCCCGCGCGTCAGGTTGATGCGAATGCCTCCTTGCCCGCTAAATCGCCGTTTTTCAAGCCAAATCAGGGCTTGCGTCGCGCCGGATTTTAGGCCGATACCGCGTGCTGCAAGTCGCCATGGCGCTCCCTGGACAATTTCTCTTCCCATTTGAGCGCATGCGCGGCGATGGTGTCGAGATCGTCATATTGCGGCGTCCAGTCCAGCGTCGAGCGGATGCGGGCGGTATCCGCGATCATGGTCATGATATCGCCTGATCGCCGCGGGGCATATTGAACCGCAAAATTGCGCCCGGAGACGCGCCGCACCGCCTCGATGGTTTCCAGCACCGAGTAGCCGCGGCCATAGCCGCAATTCAGGGTCACGGACGTGCCGCCGCCGCGCAAATAAGAAAGCGCGGCGCGATGCGCCTGGGTCAGGTCGGTCACATGGACGAAATCGCGGATGCAACTTCCGTCCGGCGTCGGGTAATCGGTACCGAACACATCGATCTTGGCACGCTGTCCGGTGGCCGCTTCGACCGCGATTTTCAACAGATGCGTCGCGCCGACGGTTGCAAGCCCGATGCGCGCGTCCGGGTCTGCCCCCGCGACATTGAAGTAGCGCAGCACGATATAGTTCATGCCGTGCGCGGAGGCTGTATCATGCAACATGATTTCGGTCATCAGCTTCGACGAACCGTAGGGCGACAGGGGCCGTGTCGGCGCATGTTCGGGAACCGGCACCTGGTCCGGATTGCCGTAAACCGCTGCCGTCGACGAAAAGATAAAACGGTTGACGCCGCACTTGACTGCCGCGGTCAAGAGGCTGCGCGTGGTCATGGTATTGTTGCGGTAATAAGCGAGCGGATCGCGCATCGAATCCGGCACCACCACGGAACCCGCGAAGTGGATGATGCTTTCGACACTGTGTGCCGATATCACGCCCTCGACGAGGTTCTCGTCGGCGGCATCGCCGATGAACAGGGGAACGCCTTCGGGCAGGAATTGGGAAAAGCCGGTCGACAAATTGTCGATCACCACGACGCTTTCGCTGGCGTCCGTCAGCGCGCGAACCATGTGACTTCCGATATAGCCGGCGCCGCCGGTGACAAGCACGGTCATGAGTTCACCCATCTCCCTCTCATGTAGGCGATGCTATCGGGGGCGCGGTGAAGAGTGGGTTTCGGCGCAAGCGAACTGGCCACTATGCTTAATGTTGCGTATAGGAATCCCGCGAAACGGAGTTTTGCGTGGACAATCTGCAACTGATCGTGCCGAATCTGCACAGGCGCTATTCGGGCGTCACCGCGACGAACCGCATGGTGGCTCCGAAACTTGCAAAGATGTTCCCCGCCGCATGGCTCGGCCCCGATGCACCCGGCGGCATCGCGCCAATGCGGCTTGCGGATCTCCTGAAATTATGGCGGCGCGGCACGCCCGTGATCTGGCATGCGCGGCGCAACAACGAGATGATCGCGGGCGTCGTGCTGCGCTTCCTCGGCTGGCCGCTAAAACTGGTGTTCACCTCGGCGGCGCAGCGGCACCACACCTGGATCACGCGATGGCTGATCCGAAGGATGGACGCGATCATCGCCACCAGCGACATCTCGGCCTCGTTTCTTAAAGTGCAAGCAACCGTAATTCCGCACGGCGTCGATACCGACACTTACGCGCCACCCGCCAATCGCGCCGCGGCGTTCGCCGAAGCTGTGTTGCCGGGCCGCTACGCCGTCGGCTGCTTTGGGCGGGTGCGCGCGCAGAAGGGCAGCGACGTCTTTGTCGAGGCGATGTGCCGGCTGTTGCCGCGCTATCCCGATTTCACCGCCGTCATGGTCGGCGCGATCACGCCGGAGCAGATGCCTTTTGCGAATGATCTGAAAAAAAGAATCGCTGCCGCGGGTCTCCAATCGCGCATCGTTATCACCGGCGAGGTTGAGATCGAGGCGGTGCAGCGCTGGTACCGGCGGCTGACGATATACGCCTTCACCTCGCGCAACGAGGGTTTTGGATTGACGCTGATCGAGGCGATGTCGGTGGGTGCGGCGCTGGTGGCCTCGCGCGCGGGCGCCGCCGAACTCGTGGTCGAAGACGGTGTTACCGGCGTACTGACGCCGCCGGGCGATGTGGATGCGCTGGTGGCGGCGCTGGAGCCGCTGATGCGCGATCCGGCAGCGGCGAGCGCGATGGGCGAACGCGGCCGCGCGCGGGTTCTGGAAAAGTTCAGCCTGGACGCGGAAGCTGGCCGAATAGCCGAAGTCTATCGCAGGCTCGTCTGAGCCATCACCGCGGCGACAAACGCGTCGAGGTCGCCGCCTTCGAACAGAAAGCCGGGGAGGCCTGCGGCTTCCGCCGCCTCGATATCGGTCGGGCGGTCGCCAATGACAAAACTGCCTTCGTGCCGGACCGGCCAGTGCGCCATCAAATCGAGGATCATGCCGGGGCTCGGCTTGCGCCAATGGTGATCCTCGAGGTAGCCCGCGACCGTCCCGTCGGGATGATGCGGGCAGTATCTGATGTCGTCGACGACGGCACCTTGGGCAGCGAGTTCGGCGCGCATCCAGTCGTGCAGGGTGTTGAGTTCGTCTTCGGTGAAGAAACCGCGTGCCACGCCGGATTGGTTGGTGAAGAAGAACACAAGATATCCGGCCGCGTTGAGCCTGCGGATCGCCTTTGCCGCATTCGGCATCCAGCGAATCCGCTGCCGCGTGCCCATGTAGCCGTCGTCGTGATTGACGACCCCGTCACGGTCGAGGAACGCGGCAGGCTTCGGCGCGGAGCGGGCGGAAGCGATGCCGCTCATTTTTTCGCGGCCCCGCGCATCAACGTCTGCTCGATCTCGTCGCAGATACCGTGCGCCACCGCGAGATGAATTTGCTGGATCACCGGCGTGTCGTCGCTGGGCGCGACCAGCAGATGATCGCAGAGCGCGCCGAGGGTTTTGCCCTTGGTTCCGGTGAAGCCGACGGTGATTAGTCCGCGCTCGCGCGCGACACGCAACGCCGCCAGAATGTTCGGCGAGCGTCCCGAGGTGGATAACGCCAGCAGCACATCGCCGCGCTGGCCGAGACCGTCAACCTGCCGCGCGAACATCTGCTCAAAGCCGTAATCGTTGGCAATGGATGTCAACGCGGAGGTGTCGGTGGTCAGCGCGATTGCGGCATAAGCCGGCCGGTCCTGCTTGTAGCGGCCGACGATTTCGGCGGCGATATGCTGGGCATCTGCGGCGCTGCCGCCATTGCCGATGATCAGGAGCTTGTTGCCCGCGCGCAGCGCGGCGATGATGATCTCAGCGGTCTTGCGCGCGGCGGCGAGCAGCGCCGCATCCTGCGTCGCGCGCTCAAGCGCGGCGAGCGATTGACTTAGGTGGGCTCCGATCAGGTCTTTGGAATCGCGGTTCAAGTCGCACCGTCCAGGTTGCAGCCATCTCTGGTAATGAGCGCGCGGCGGCGGCGCAAGGTCGCAAAATTCAAGCTCGCGAAATCCAGGCCCGCAAAATCAATGCGCAACGCGAGCTCCGGTCTCCGCCAGCACGCGCCCGACGGTCTCGACCACATCGGATGCAGGGATGTCCCGCATGCAGCGATGGTCATTCATGGTGCAGACCGGCCGGTGGCAGGGTTGGCACGGGACCATGGTTTTGGTCTGCACGGTCGCAGCAAGGCCGTTCAGCGGCGCCCAGTGATACGGGCTGGTGGGACCGAAAATGCCCATGGTCGGCGTTCCCAGGGCGGCTGCGATATGCATCAGGCCGGAATCGTTTGAGATCGCGACGTCAGCCGCTGCCATCGCCAGAATGCCATTGCGCAGGTCGGCACCCGTAAGGTCGCGTACGCGTGGTCCGCCCGCGGCAACGATTTCCGCGGCCAGCGCCTTTTCGCCGGGCCCGCCCACCACCCAGACATCCAGGCCCTGCTCGGCCAGAAGGCGCGCGGCCTGTGGATAATGGGTCCAGCGCTTGGAGGCGCCGACCGAGCCCGGGGCGAGCGCCACCGCGGTTCCCGTGCCCAGCCCGTTCGCCTGCCGCCATCGGGCCACCTCCTCGGCGGGAACATTGAGCTGCGGCACCGGCCATTCCGGCGGCAAGGGCGCCCCGTCCGGGAGCGCCAGGGCGGCGTTTTTGTCGATGAAGCGGGGCAGGGCCTTTTCGCCCCAGCGCCATCGGTTGAGCAGCCCGAACCTGAATTCGCCGACAAACCCTACCCGTTCCGGAATACCGGCCAGCGCCGGCGCTATGGCCGATTTCCAGGTTCGGGGCAGCACCAGCGCCGTGCCGTAGCTCCTCGCCCTCAGCTGCGCCGCCAGGCCCGATTGCTTGGCCACCGCAAGCCGGCTGCGGGGCAGGTCCCAGACGATGCCCGCCCGCACGCCGGGCATATAATCGACCAGCGGCGCGCAGAGCGAGGTCACCAGCAGATCGACCGGCCGGTTGGGCCAGCGCTGCTTCAGGACCCGCACGACGCTATGCCCGCGCACGAAGTCGCCGATCCACATGTAGGGGATAATCAGGACCGGCCGGGTATCCGCCAAGTCCTCCATCGTCAGCATATGGTCTGAATATGTGTTCATGTCTTGGAGATTTAGTCGCGGGTTTTTATCAAACCTGTCGGTAACCGCTCCTCACGGCGGGGTAAAGCGACCTGATGGGTCGCGCCCCTTCACCACGCTCGCTTACCCAAGTTGCCTGCCGGACAGGACTAGGGCAAAGCTGGCTTTCCATATCAAGGGCAGGGATGCGAATGTTGCTGGTGACCGGTGGCGCCGGTTTTATCGGATCGAACGTCGTGGCCGCGTTGAACGACGCCGGCCGGGCTGACGTCGTGGTCTGCGACATGCTCGGCGATGACGGCAAATGGCGCAATCTCGCCAAGCGCCAGCTCGCCGACATCGTGCCGCCGGCGGAGTTGCCGGCTTGGCTGAGCGGCCGCAAGCTCGACGCCATCCTCCATCTCGGCGCCATTTCAGAGACCACCGCGACCGACGGCGATCTCGTGATCGAGACCAATTTTCGACTTTCGATGCGGCTGGTCGACTGGTGCACGGCGAACGCGACGCCGTTCATCTACGCCTCATCGGCGTCGACCTATGGCGACGGCGCGCTAGGGTTTCGCGACGACCCCTCGGTCGACGCGCTGAAGAAGTTGCGGCCGATGAATCTCTATGGCTGGAGCAAGCATCTGTTCGACCTGGCGGTGGCCGAGCGCGCGGCGCGCGGCGACAAGCTGCCGCCGCAATGGGCCGGCCTGAAATTCTTCAACGTGTTCGGCCCCAATGAATATCACAAGGGCACGATGATGAGCGTGCTGGCGCGCCGCTTCGACGACATCAAGGCGGGCCGCCCGGTGCAGCTGTTCAAGTCGCATCGCGACGGCATCGCCGACGGCGATCAGCGGCGCGACTTCATCTATGTCGACGATGTGGTGCGGGTGATGATGTGGCTGTTGGCAACGCCTTCGGTGAGCGGCATCTTCAATGTCGGCACCGGCAAGGCGCGCAGTTTTAGGGATTTGATGCTCGCGGCCTATGGCGCGCTCGGCCAGGCTCCAAATATCCAGTATGTCGATATGCCCGAGCAAATTCGCGGCAGCTACCAGTATTTTACCCAAAGCGAGGTCGATCGGCTGCGGCGCGCCGGTTACAATGGCGGTTTCACCGCGCTGGAAGATGCGGTCGGTGCTTACGTCAAGGGTTTCCTCGATCGCGCCGATCGTTTTCGCTGACGCGCAACAACCGACGAGAACAGATGTTCGATTTTGACGCCCTCGCGCATTCGATTGTCAGCCAGACCGTGCTCTGCGTCGGCGACCTCATGCTCGACGAATTCGTCTATGGCGAGGTGTCGCGGATTTCGCCGGAGGCGCCTGCGCCGGTGATCGCGGTGCAACGCAGCGAGACCAATATCGGCGGCGCCGGCAATGTCGCGCGCAATATCGCCTCGCTCGGCGCGCGCTGCATTTTTGTCGGGCTGATCGGCGAGGACGAGGCGGGGACGAAACTGAAGGCGCAGCTTTCGCAACAAAGCCTGATCGAAAGCGTGCTGGTTTGCGATGCCGCGCGGCCGACGACGCGAAAGGTGCGTTTTGTCTCCGAGCATTTCTCGACCCACATGCTGCGGGCGGATTGGGAAGTGGCGGCGCCTGCTGCCGCTGATATCGAACAGAAACTGATCGACGCCATCCTGCCGCAGCTCGCCCGCGCCGATATCGTGTTGCTGTCCGACTATGCCAAGGGCGCGCTGACGGCGCGCGTAATCCGCAACGTCATCGACACCGCGCGAAAACTCGGCAAGCGTGTGATCGTCGATCCCAAAAGCGCCAATTTTGCTATTTACCGCGGCGCCACGCTGCTCACCCCCAATCGCAAGGAGTTTGCGGAAGCGACCCGCAGCCGCGCCGACACCGAAGCGAGCATCGCGGAAGCAGCGCAGGACGCGATGCAGCTTGCTGATTGCGAGGCCATGCTGGTAACCCAAAGCGAGCACGGCATGACCCTGGTAACGCGCAAGGGCGAGGCCATCCATGTGCCGGCCCATCCGGTCAAGGTCCGTGATGTCTCGGGCGCGGGCGATACGGTTGCCGCGGTGCTTGCGGTGACGCTGGCGGCGGGGGCCGATTGGGAGACGGCGCTACGAATGGCGAACGCGGCGGCCGCGGTCGCCGTCAGCAAGAAAGGCACGGCGATCGTGACATCTGCGGAATTGCGGCGAAAAATCCTGCCGCACGCGTTCCTCGCGGCGGAGGAGAAAATTATTGCGGCGGGCAGCGACCTCGACGCGCGTCTTCAGGATTGGCGCAAACAGGGACTGCGGATCGGATTCACCAATGGCTGTTTTGACATTTTGCATCCCGGCCACGTCAAGGTCCTGACCGCCGCGCGCGGCGCCTGCGACCGGCTGATCGTCGGCCTGAACAGCGACGCCTCGACCAAGCGGCTGAAGGGCGAGGGACGTCCGGTCCAGGACGAACGGGCGCGCGCGGAAGTGCTGGCGGCGCTGGAGGCAGTCGATCTCGTCGTGATCTTCGAAGAGGACACGCCGATCCAATTGATCACCGCGATCAAGCCGAGCGTGCTGGTAAAGGGCGGAGATTATACCCGCGAACAGGTGGTCGGTCATGAGATCGTCGAGGCTTTTGGCGGCGAGGTGCTGCTGGTCGACGTGCTGCCCGGCTTCAGCACGACCTCGCTCGTCAACCGCGCGCGCGGAGGCAAGGCGTGACCGCGGCGGCGAGCGAGTCGCGGCCGGCGCCGTTGTGGCGGCTTTGGCGCGATCCGGCCACCTGGGTGACCACGGCCGATATCCTTGTCATTTTGATCGCCGTGTCGCTGCCCTGGTCGACGTCGCTGGTCGGGATTTTAGGGGTCGCATTCCTGGCGACGATGGCGCCGTTCCTCGACGTCAGGGCGTTCCTGCAATCGCTGAAGCGGCCGATCTGCGCGCTGCCGATCGCGCTGTTCGCGCTCGCCTTGATCGGAACGCTGTGGTCGAACGCGCCATGGGGCGCGCGGCTATATGCGGTCAGTCCGGCCGCAAAACTTCTGGTGCTGCCGCTGCTGCTCTATCATTTTGAACGCTCAGTGCGTGGCGCGCAGGTGTTCATCGCCTTTCTGGTATCCTGCACGCTGCTGATGGTGATGTCCTGGATCGTCGCGTTCGATCCCGGCCTGACGCTGAAGTCAGCGGGGGATACCGAACGGGGCATCTTCGTCAAGAACTACATCGACCAAAGCCAGGAATTTGCGCTGTGCGCGGTGGCGCTTGCCTATCCGGTTGTCACGCTGCTGCGGGCGAAACGAATTTGGCTGGCGGTGTTGCTCACTGCGGTTGCGTTGAGCTTCGTCGTCAACATGTCGTTCGTCATCGTGTCACGGACCGCACTTGTCACCATCCCGGTCTTGCTCGCGGTGTTTGCGCTGCTGCATTTGAAATGGCGAAGCATCGCCATCATTGTTTGCGCGGCGATTGCGTTCGCCGCGGTTGCATGGGTGACGTCGCCGCAATTGCGCTGGACGGCGGAGACCTTCTTACGGGATTACCGGCTATACAAGGAGCGCAATATTCCCACCTCGATCGGCAACCGACTGGAATTCTGGCAAAAGTCGCTGCGGTTTTTTGGCGAGGCTCCGATCTTCGGGCACGGCTCGGGATCGACCCGCGGCCTGTTCGAGCAGGCCGCCGTTGGCCAGGTTGGTGCTGCCGCCGAGGTTATCGGCAATCCGCACAACCAAACGCTTTATGTCGCCATCCAGTGGGGCTTGATCGGCATCGTCGTGTTGTACGCGATGTGGTGGCGGCATCTGATGCTGTTCCGCGGCGAGAGTTTGGAAAGCTGGATCGGATTGCTGATCGTGGTGCAAAATATCTTCACCTCGCTGTTCAATTCCCACATATTCGATTTCCACGAGGGCTGGATGTATGTTCTCGGCGTGGGCATCGCCGGCGGCATGGTGCTGGGGACAGGTTCGCGCGAAGCGGCGTCGGAATTTCGAACCAAGTCATGACGGCTGGCATCTCCCGGGGAGATGGGCTATCAGCAGCCTCGCAACGGCCCAGCCCCGATCTGATTTTTTAGCGGTCAGCGAAATGATACGTTTCCAAGGTCTGACCTACCGCAACTTGCTGATCGCAGTGCATGACGCGCTGGCGACCACGCTTGCGGTTCTTGCTGCCTTCTATCTGCGCTTCGAGGGTGAATTCTTTACCGAACGGTTGCCGCTGCTGCTGCGGATCCTGCCCTATTTCGTCGCGTTCAGTATCGTCGTTTGCTACTTCTTCCGACTGACGACCACGAAATGGCGCTTCATTTCGTTGCCGGACGCGCTGAATATTATCCGTGCGGCAACGGTGCTCACGGTCGCATTGCTGGCGCTGGATTACATCTTTGTTGCGCCCAACGTCCACGGCACGCTGGGGACGCCTAACCTTCAAACCCCGTTCTTCCTCGGCAAGATCACCATCATCCTCTATTGGTTCCTCGAGGTGTTCTTTCTCAGCGCCTCGCGCTTCGCCTATCGCTATTTCCGCTATACGCGCGTGCGCCATCACGCGAAGACTGAGGATGCGTCACCGACCCTGCTGATAGGCCGCGCCGCGGATGCCGAAATTCTGCTGCGCGGGATAGAAAGCGGCGCGGTCAAGCGGATCTGGCCGGTTGGCCTGTTGTCGCCGTCGCGCGCCGATCGCGGTCAGACCATCCGCAATATTCCGGTGCTGGGCGGCATCGACGACATCGAGGACGTGATCGCCGATTTCGCCAGGCGCAACAGGCCGATTGCACGCGTGGTGATGACGCCCTCGGCGTTCGACCCCGAGGCGCGCCCGGAAGCCGTTCTGATGCGCGCGCGCCGGCTCGGGCTGATCGTCAGCCGCCTGCCATCGCTGGAGAGCGGGGATACGCCGCGGCTGACGACGGTCGCGGTCGAGGACCTGCTGCTTCGCGCCAGCGAAAAAATCGATTACGCGCGGCTCGAAGCGCTGGTGAAGAACCGCTCGGTCATCGTCACCGGCGGCGGCGGCTCGATCGGTTCGGAGATTTGCGAGCGCGTCGTGACCTTCGGCGCGGCGCGGCTGTTGGTGATCGAAAACTCGGAACCGGCGCTCTACGCGGTCACCGAGGCGCTGGCGGCGCACGAGACCGGCGCGGTTATCGAGGGGCGGATCGCGGACATCCGCGATCGCGAGCGCATCCTGCGGCTGATGAGCGAGTTCAAGCCGGATATCGTGTTTCATGCCGCCGCGCTGAAGCACGTGCCGATCCTCGAGCGCGACTGGAGCGAGGGGGTCAAGACCAACATTTTCGGATCGGTCAATGTCGCCGATGCGGCGCTGGCGGCGGGCGCCAAGGCGATGGTGATGATCTCGACCGACAAGGCGATCGAGCCGGTCTCGATGCTGGGCCTGACCAAGCGGTTCGCGGAAATGTATTGCCAGGCGCTCGATCGCGATCTGGTCTCCCAGCCGGGCGACAAACCGCGGATGCGCTTGATCTCGGTCCGATTCGGCAACGTGCTGGCGTCGAACGGATCGGTGGTGCCGAAATTCAAGGCGCAGATCGAAGCGGGCGGGCCGGTGACGGTCACCCATCCCGACATGGTCAGGTATTTCATGACCATCCGCGAAGCCTGCGATCTCGTGCTTACCGCGGCCACGCACGCCCTGATGCCGGCGCGCCCGGACGTTTCGGTTTATGTGCTCAACATGGGACAGCCGGTCAAGATCGTCGACCTCGCCGAGCGCATGATCCGGCTTTCAGGGCTGCAGCCGGGCCATGATATCGATATCGTCTTCACCGGCATGCGGCCTGGCGAGCGGCTCAACGAAATCCTGTTCGCGTTCGAAGAAGAGACGGTCGAAATCGGGGTTGCCGGCATTGTCGCGGCGCGGCCTCGCGAGACGTCGCTGAACGTGATCCGGGCCTGGCTGGCCACGCTGCAGCAGGCGGTCAATAGCGAACAGCGGAACCTGATCGTGTCGGTGCTAAAGGATGCGATCCCGGAGTTTGCCGGCGGTGCAGGACCGGCTAGTCAGTCCGCACCCGCGAAAATCGAACAAGCACGATCGTAACGCCGAGGGCTCCAAGCGCCAGCGTCGCCAGATCGACGCGCGTCGAACCGGCTGCAATCGAGATTGCCGCCAGTCCCGCCAAAACCAGGTTGAGCAGGAATACGTCGGCGATGACCCGGCGGACGCTAAATCCATGGTTGGTGGCGCGTTGATAAAAATGCGATCGGTGCGCGTCCCAAAACCGCTCGCCGGCCGCAACCCGCCTGAACAGCGTGATCGTTGCGTCGGCGAGATAATAAAGCGGCAGCAGCAGCGCCGCCGCAAAATGCTGACGTGATGCCAGTTCGATCAGGCACCAGCCGGTCACAAGACCAATCGGCAGGCTGCCGACATCGCCGAGGAACAAGCGCGCGACGGGCCGGTTGAAGGGGGCAAAACCGAGCAGGGCGCCGGCGAGCGCCAGTGCGATCGGCAGGACCTCCGGCGGGGCTTCGCCGAACAGGGCGAATGCCGCGAGCGCGGTGGTGATCGGAAGCATTTCCGCGACCGTCATCCAGTCGAGGCCATCCATGAAGTTGACGAGGTTCACGAACCAGAGCAGCCCCAGAATCAGCAGCGCCCGCTCCAGCGAAATCGGGATCGCCTCGAAAATCCGCATCTGTGGCGGAAGGGTTGCGATCAGCAGCGCGACCACGGCGAACTGCAGCGCAAGGCGCGGCACCACCGGGATCGGCCGCAGGTCGTCGATCATGCCGACCGCCGCAAGGCAGGAAGCGGCAGCCAACACAACGGGGATCGTCAGGCCCAGATCGGGTGTCCCGAGCAAGGCGGTCAGCGCCACGGCGATTGCGGTGGCGGTGATCACGGCGATACCGCCGCCTTGCGGCGTTGGCGTCACATGCGAGGAGCGCGCGTTGGGCCGGGCCAACGCATAGCGCTGAAGCAGGGGGCGCAGCACCACGATCAGGCCGGCGCAGATCAGCGCGGCTGCGACTGGAATGACGAGGGCCAGGGCAGCGCGGTGCGGGTCTAACGTCGTCATGAAAAAATAGCCGGTGGCAGCCGGAGCGTTGATGCCAGCGGCGTATCGGTTCGGGGTCTCATCGGAAAACTCATGCGGTTGAAATCGGCTGCGGTCAACATCCAGCGGCCTGCCGATCAAGATCGCCTCGGAGAAAAGGGACTTCTGCGAAGCAAGCGCACGCCCCGAATGGATCGCGGAAGCTGCTCTGGAACCTCAGATCGCGCCGCGGGCCGTCGGGCGATTACATCGTGCCGGCCAGGGGATGGCCAGGATGAATTTCCAAGCAATTGATTAATATGATTTTTTTGAGTAAAGGCAACATGAGCCGTATAGTTTCGGCGACCCGGATCGTCCGGCGATAAAATGGTTGGGTTAGAGGGCGATATCGGCTAGGTCGTGCGCAACGAATATCCTGTGTATTTCCGGTAGATAGGTGGGCGGGTGATCAGGTTTGGCCTGTTGGGATGTGGGCGCATCGCTAAACGCCATTCCGACCTGCTTGGGGGCGGTCATATCGCCGGCGCCAAACTGGTTGCCGTCTGCGACGAGGCGCGCGAGCGCGCCGACGCGCTCGCTTCCCGCTTTGGAGTGGCCGCGCACTATGACCTGGATGAACTTCTGGGCCGCAACGACATCGACGCCGTCTCCGTGCTTACCCCGAGCGGCATGCATCCCCGGCATGCCATCGCGGTCGCGAAAGCCGGCAAGCACGTCATTGTCGAGAAGCCGATGGCGCTGCGGCTTGAGGATGCCGATGCGATGATCCGTGCCTGCGACCAGGCCGGCGTCAAGCTGTTCGTCGTCAAGCAAAACAGGTTCAATGTGCCCGTGGTCAAGGCGCGGGAGGCACTGGATGCCGGCCGCTTCGGCCGTCTGGTGCTGGGCACGGTGCGGGTGCGCTGGTGCCGCGACCAGGGCTACTATGATCAGGATAAATGGCGCGGCACCTGGGCCTATGACGGCGGCGTTCTGTCCAACCAGGCCAGCCATCATGTCGATATGCTGGAATGGTTCTTCGGCGATGTCGTCAGCGTACATGCGCGGGCGGTGACGGCGCTGGTGAATATCGAAGCCGAAGACACGGCGGTCGCAACGCTCAAATTCAGAAATGGCGCGCTTGGCATCATCGAGGCGACGACCGCGGTGAGGCCGAAAGATCTCGAGGGCTCGCTCTCGATACTGGGCGAGAAGGGCACGGTAGAGATTGCCGGCTTCGCCGTAAACAATATCCGGCACTGGCAGTTTGCCGAAGAGCTGCCGTCCGACAAGGACGTGATCGAGAAGTTTTCGGTCAATCCGCCGAACGTCTACGGGTTCGGCCACCAGGCCTATTACGAACATGTCGTCAAATGCCTCAACGACCAGAGCCCGGCGCTGGTCGATGGCCTGCAGGGACGCAAGAGTCTCGAATTGATATCGGCGCTCTACGAGTCGATCGAGACCGGCAAGGAAGTGCTGTTGAGTTTTGTTCCGCAGCTGTGCCGCCTCGGTGAGCTGCCGTGAGCGAGCCCGAGATCCGGCATGTCTGCGTCCACGATGTGCGGTTCGGCGCGCGTGTGACGATTGTGGAGCCTTGCAATCTCTACGGTTGCGAAATCGGCGACGACTGCTTTATCGGCCCGTTCACCGAAATTCAGAAAACCGCCCGCATCGCGGCGCGGACCCGCGTTCAATCCCACACCTTCATCTGCGAACTCGTCAGCATCGGCGAGGATTGTTTCATCGGCCACGGGGTGATGTTCATCAACGATACCTTCGCGACCGGCGGTCCGGCCGGCGGGCGCAAGGAATTGTGGCGCTCCACGACCATCGGCAACCGGGTATCAATCGGGTCGGGCGCCACCATACTCCCGGTGACGATTTGCGACGATGTCGTGATCGGCGCTGGAGCCGTGGTGACCAAGGATATCGCGGTCGCCGGATCGTATGTCGGAAATCCGGCGCGTCTGTTGGCGCGACGGTGACGTTAATCCGTTAAGTTTCCAGAAGAGAACCCAAGTCGATGGCTGTGCCCTACGCTGATCTTCATCTGCAATACCAGACCATCAAGCCGGAAATCGACGCCGCGGTCGCCGCCGTCATTCGCGACAGCGCGTTCATTCGCGGTCCCTATGTCGATGCGTTCGAGCGTGCCTTCGCCGACGCCGTCGATGTCAGGCATTGCGTCTCCTGCGCCAACGGAACCGACGCGCTCTACATTGCGATGAAGGCGTTGGGGATCAAGCCCGGCGACGAAGTCATTACGACGGCGCATTCCTGGATCTCTACATCGGCCATGATCACCCACGCCGGGGCGAGCGTGGTGTTTTGCGATACCGATGCCGCTACCTTCACCATCGACCCTGCCGCCATCGAGGGCGCCATCACGGCGCGAACCGTCGGCATCATACCGGTCCACCTCTACGGACAGCCGGCCGACATGGCGGCGATCATGGCGATCGCGCGCAAGCATGGCCTTTGGGTGATCGAGGACTGCGCGCAGGCGCATTTGGCGCGATACAGGGGACAGCAGGTCGGCACGTTCGGCGAAGCTGCGACCTATTCATTCTATCCGGGCAAGAATCTCGGGGCGATGGGCGACGCCGGTGCCATTGTCACCAACCGCGCCGATCTCGCAGAACGGATGGCGATGCTGGCGCGGCATGGCGGCCTGACCAAGCATCAGCATCAGATCGAGGGCATCAACAGCCGTCTCGATGGCTTGCAGGCGGCGATCCTGTCGGCGAAGTTGACGCATCTGTCGCGCTGGACAGAGGCGCGGCAGGCCGCGGCCGCGGTCTACGATGCCGGCCTCAACCAGATCGAGGATGTGATCGTGCCGCAGGTCGGTGCTGATCGAACCCATGTCTACCATCTCTACACGATTCAGCACCCCAGGCGCGATCAGCTCGCAGCCTATCTGAGCGCCAACGGCGTGCAGACGGCAATCAACTATCCGGTTGCGCTGCCCTTCCTCGAGGCTTACCGCCGCTTCAACCATCGCGCGGAACACTTCCCCAACGCCCGCCGTCATCAGGACCGGATTTTGTCGTTGCCGATTTTCGCCGAGATCACGCCGCAGCAGCAGCAGACCGTGGTCGACCTCATCCGCGCCTTTGGCTAGATGCATTCACTAAAGCATGATCCGGAAAAGTGGGTACCGGTTTTCCGAAAAGATCATGCTCAGATAAACAGATAGAGCGGGATGACGATTCGAAGAAAAGTCATCACGCTCTAGGCGCGTGTTGAATAGCGATATCGCTGATCGGCTTCGACCCCAGTGCCATCATGGTCGCTCAAGATGGTTTCCAGCCGAGCGCAAGCAGTTTTCTCGGCTGCGCGACGAGCGGGCGGCCGATCCTTTGCCATATGGCGCTTCGACCAATGGCTTTGAGAGACAGTTCGAGCCATCGTTCGGGTACCGCTATGAGCGAGGGCGGTCTGCCCAGGCTTGCCCGGTAACGTGTGATGATCTCGGAAAGAGTGAGCGGCGTCGGATCCGATACGATGAACGTCTCCCCGCGCGCGCCGGGATTGGTCAGAGCGAGAGCGACGGCGGAACAGAAATTCTGAACCGACAGCACGGATCGTTGAGCCGTCAACCCTCCAAACGGCAGTGGAATCGGAAGGCGCGATATCCTATGGATGGACGCAAAATTCCCCTTTTCGCCGTCGCCGAAAATCACGACAGGCCGCAGGATTGTGAACGAAGTACCTACCGCGCGAATAGCCTGTTCGGCGCCCAGCTTTGATCTTCCATAGGCATTGATTGGCTTAGGAACGTCATCTTCGCTCAATTCGCGGTCGGAGCATGCGCCTGATTGCGCGGCAATGGACGAGATGAAAACCAGATGCGCGCCGGAGCGAAATGCGGCGTCGGCCAGCGTCGCCGTCGCTCGATGATTGACGCGGTCATACAGGTCGTCTTCAGCGAATGTGTGAGCGATGCCGGCGAGATGGACGACGGCATTGCATTGCCCCAGCAGGGGTTGCCAGTCGAACGGCTTTGATAGATCCGGAAGCGATGCAGCGACTATGTTGGGGCTCTCGAAACTGGACAGAGCCCTCGATGCGGCTATCACCTTGTAGCCCTGTGCAGCGAGATAAGGCACGAGATGGCTTCCAATGAACCCGTCCGAGCCGGTTACAAGCACTGTGGTCTGGTCGTTCATGGAATGGCTTGAGATCGGTAAGCACCGTCGCCAGCTATTCTCGGCAGGGCTGCCAGCTTGATGCCATATCCCTTATCCCATAATGCCGGCTGGCGCCATCGGTCATGTCTTGTTGGCGCCTCTCACTGAAGCGGTTTCAAGCTGTTTTGATCGTCGCGCGATGCGAGCCAGCTTCAAGCGGCGGTTTTCAAGCTGTTTCGGGCGCGGGAAAGCTGTCCATCCAGCAACCTGTCAATGACATCGCGATAGGCGCCTAGTGCGATCTTCTGCGTGAAGCGGGAGGCGACCATCGCCGCGCGATGCCCTTTTTCAGCGGTGTTGCCGGCGGCGGAGGCCGCAAATGCGATGACCTGGGCGATCGCTTCCGGATCTTCTGGGGGGGTGACCCAGCCGATATCCTCCTCCCGCATCAGAATTGCCGCCTCGGCGTCCGGCTCCGAACAGATGATGATCGGTCGGCCGATGGCGAGCAAGTTGTAGATGCGGCTTGGGACTGACACGCCGGTGTTGTTCTTGCGATAGGGCACGATCCAAATGTCGCCAGCGGAGAGAAAGCTCTCCAGCTCGGATTCAGGCACTCGCTCGGTCAGCGTAACGTTGGGAAGGGGCGACGCCGTCTGCATCTCATTGAGCTTGTTCCAGCCCACGCCTTCGCCCGAAAGCAAAAATTTGATGTCCGGATTGTTTTGCAGGATTCGAGCGGCTTCAAAAACGGACTTGGGATCGTGCGTGAAACCTGAATTGCCCGACATCGCGACGATAAATCGACCCCCGCATCTCCTGCGATAAGGATTTTCGGGGTCCAGTTCTCTGTATCGGATCGGCAGGGTCGCCCAATTTGGAATTAGATTGATTTTCGCAGCGGTCATTTTGGGATATTCGAGCAATTTCGGACCCATGTCGCGACCGATGATCACAATCGCATCGAGCCATCGAAACATCACTCCGTTGGCAAATCGAAGCCACTTTGTGAGAATGGAGGAGGCCCTGAGAAAGCCGGCCATTACCAGGCTGTCCGGATATAAATCATAGATGATCAAGGCTGCAGCGGCCCTTCGCAGCCTTGCGGCCAGCGTAACGGTGTATGGCAACGTAAACGGCGTGGTCACGCATAGCAGGACATCCTCGCTCCGGGCATGCTTCATCACGGTAACGAAAACCTGGATGGAAAACAGCGCGGCGGCGAGCAATCGCGAAACCAGCGCGGATTTTTCCGGCCACCAGCTCTTGATCTCGATGACTTCGGGCTCGCCCGGCTGGGGCGGTAATTTGGAGGCTGAATCGGGCGAGCTCGATATCACCACTACGCGGTTCTTCTGTGCCAGCGTTTTTGCGATGTCCGTCATGTAGCCGGACGTCGAACTGGGGAAGGGCGCATAGTGCTGGGTGACCACCACGATCTTCCCGGTACGCCGCAGGTATTTGTCGACTGGCGACAATGGCTGGACGTCGCCCGAGTATGCCAACGTCAAGTCGTCATAAAGCTGGACAATCGAGCTTCCGATAATTTTCGCGGAAAGCTTGCTGACGACCAGTTGCCGCGCGGCATTACCGTATCGTGCGCGTAGTTCGGACGATCTGGCGAGACGCATGATTGCTTGCGCTAGTGCCGTCGGATCTTCGATCGGCACCAGAAGACCGGTTTGCTCGTCAATGACGACCTCGCGGCAACCGGGCGCGTCGGTTGCGATCATGGGTCGTCCGCACGCCGCTGCTTCGAGCAGGCTCACTGGCAGGCCTTCCCGGTGCGAAGGCAGCACCGCAAAGTGACAGCTTCGCCATAACGAGACGATATCTTCGATGTGTCCCAGCCAGGTGATCCCGGGCCGGCGGCTCCACTCTTCCACCTCTTCCAGCGCGATAGAAGTTGGATTGGCGGGGTCGAGATCCCCTGCGATGATCAGATTGGCATCGTGGCCGTGCTCACGCAGAATGCTATGGGCAGACACCAATGCCCGGATGCCTTTGTCGGTCAGGAGGCGTCCCGCGAAGCCGAAGGTAATAGGCCCTTCCGGTTCCGGCAGCGGCTGCAGGGCGTCCGTATCGACGCCTGAACCTGGGATGAGAACCATTCGCTCCTGTTCGATTCCAAGATCGTCAAGCGCCGAGCGATCATCGGGGTTCTGAACCAGAACGAGACTGCGTTTGCGATTTAGAAGCCAGGGTAGCAGCCATCTCATGCTTTCCTTTAACAGCCGCGTTCGCCAGGTTGTCGACGTAAAGATGTAGCCAAGTCCGGTGATGGCATTGACTTGCAGGAGATTTTTGCCGAAGGCCGCAATCGACCCATAGACGCAACATTGCAAACCCGCATGATGCACGATTTGCGGTTTAATTTTCTTCTCGACCCGCCGAAGCGCAAAGATGGTCGGAAGTGCTGCGAACGGAGACAATTCCCCGCGCCGGAAGGGTATCCGGTGCAAAATGAAGCCCTCGGCCTCGATCGCCTTCGCGCCCTTGTTTACCCGTGTCGCGACATGAACTTCGAAGCCCGCCTCACGCGCGGCGCGCGCCATCGGCAGACGATTAAGCAGGAACGCGAAATCCTCGTTCGCGACGTAGAGCAATCGTCGAGGCGAAGAAGCCGTGATCGGGCTCATGCTTTCGGCGTCGGAGAGGTCAGGCGCCTGCAGCGAAGCATCGATCGAGTGGACAGCCATTGCAAAATTATCCCATTCCCTGTGGGTCCGTTCGGACTCTATTTGTGCCGTGTAGCGTTCCCGGCCGGCGACGTCGGGCGTTGCCGGCCGAAATAGCGCGTTGCCGTCACCAACAAGCCGGCCAAGACTGGTGCCAGCAGCAGTCCACCAGAAAACAGCGCAATATTCAACGCGGTAGCCAGGAGCGTAAATACACCAATAAACGTCGCTCCCAGCACGGCGACAGCGACGACGGTCTTGCCATGGACGAGGAAGGCCGCGTCGACTGAACGGCAAACTGCCCCAGCGATCAGGCTAAACACGGCCACGCCGGCGTAGGAGAAGTCAGCCCACGCGTCAGCAATAAAGAGAGCCGGGTTCGTAGTATCATAGGTGCCGTACCATGTGAAAGCCACGATGCTGAAGGCCGGCAAGTAGGGCAGTCCCATCAGCACCGCGACGGGACGGAGATTGGCGCCCCACATGTAGGGATGCGCGTAAGGGAAAGTGGCGAAGTTTTCCAGCAGCGCCTGATTTTCCACTTCGAAGACGCGAAAATAAACGAATTCCAGCCCTGCGATGCCCTGAGAAATTGTCATGATCAGGCGAGTGATCGCGTACAAGACGAGCGCGACAACGCAGGCTCCGCCGAGCGCGGTTCGCCATGTAATCCTGTTCGTGAACGTCAGAAAAACCGCGATCATCAGCTGAATCAGAAAAAATGCCGGCGGCGCTTTGCTGAGAATTTCAAGTTTTCCGATCGCGGTGGCCATGAGCAGCAAAGATGCGGCCAACAACAGCGGCAACGATCTGTTCACCCAGCCTGACAGCAGACCCCAAATGACAAACATCGGAGCAACTGCCCCAAGTACCAAGCGGTAGGAATAATTGGGGCTTCCGGCAAAATGCAACCGAAACGCATTCTTGGCGACATTAAGATCATCGTCCCCTTTAATCGACAGGAAGTTCCAGATCGTTGCAACATGGTGCTCGGCAATCGAAAAAAACAACATGAACGCGACAAGAGATAGAATTAGGATCAGCAGAAAGCGCTGGCTGCCGAGATCATCCTCAAGCGTTTGAGCGTTCCAGTCCGTCAAAGCGATCCGCATCGCCGCGATCCGTTTGGGAATCAACCGATCGACGATCTCGACCCCTGCGATGATGCCCAGATACATTAATGCAATTGAAAAATTCATCGCAGTGACGACGGCGCCTAAATCCAGGCCTTTCGCCTTGATGGCCGCAAAGATTGCATGTGGTGCGCCGACCGAACCCGACAACAGGTGGATCAAATACGCGCGTTCGCCGGATGAAAGCGTATAGCTCAAACATGCGGGCCCGTAGATCAGCAACAGCGATCCGACCAGCATGGTGGTCGTCGTCAAGAACAGGCGCAATCTGAATATCAGGTAAAGTGCCGCGGCGACCATGGCAGCGGCTGCAGTGACGTAGCTTGCCGTAAGCGCACTCATTTCCTGCATGAAGCTGAACCGTTGTCCACGAACCCGCGACTTTCTGAAAGAAGCTTTAGGAGAGAACCTGAGCGCCGTGTCTCGGATCGAGTTTTTCCCTCGATGGCGTCAAGCCGGGAGCCAAGGCGTCATCCATCCGTCTCAGCGCAATAATTCCGACCGTAAGCGCGAAAAAGAATTGGTCCAAATATGCGATAGCAAATGCACCGGAAAACTCGGAGCCTGCGATGTGGAACACATACATGGATACGGCCGCTTTCTGCGCCAGCGTAAGCGAGGGCCAGTGCCTCAGCGAGATGACCAAGGGAGATAACGTAAGAACGCTGAACAGCAACAGTCCGGCAATTCCGGCTTCGTAAAGCATTTCGAGGTGCACATTATGGGGATAGACTCGGGAAGCTATGGTGCGGTGAAGCGGCCAATCCGGAGGGCCGTAACCCTCGTCCACGGGATAAATGCCGATCCCTCGACCGAACAACAGTCGATTCGGCTCGGCGATGATGCGGTGCCATGCTTGCGACCATATCTCCAGTCGTAGGCCGGGAGTCGGGTTGTGAATTTCTCGAATCGTGCGGGAAATCGCATCGGCAGCGACCCCATCGATGTCTCGATCGTGAAGCGCGCGTTCGTAAAACAGGCCTGATGCAACGGTCCCCACCGCGACGACGGCAATGATACCAAAGACGGCGAGCTTTTTTGAGCGAACCCAGATGGCTGCGCTCGCCAGAAAGATCAGACTACAAACGAACGCGATCAGCGCGCCCCTCGCTGAGATATGAACCAAAACCACCAGAACGACCGGCAAGGCGCAGATCGAAAGAATTCGCCAAGCTCGATTTGAACTTAGTCCGAGTGCCGCAAGCGCGGCCAACCCCAGCATTATGCCGATCTCCTGCTGGAATGCGATATATATGATCCGATCTCCGACGCCGAAGATATCCCTGAGATAGCCGTCCTGCATAAGTACACCGAACCGGATGATGTGCTGGACGAGCACGACCGAAAAGATTGCTCCGGCGCCCAGCAACATGACCAATACCGGTCTCAAGGCACGCGCAGCCGCAAAACCAAAAATAATGAAGAGCCCATGGAAAATCAGGATACCAAGCAAGTGCGTGGTCGGGACGGCCGGCCGAGAATAAAAAAGGAAGTTGGCAATAACCAAGCCGTAAAACAATGCCAACAAGAGAAGAATGTCGGGAACCTTGGTCGCCATGTCATATAAAGGGCGCCAACCAATTGCGATCAGCGTAACCCCGAGCACGCTGGCTACCGCAAAAATACCCGTTGAGCCAATGAAATAAAATGGCAAAAACATCTTTGCAAATGCAGCGGTGGTGACTACCGCCGCTGTCACTCCCGCAAGGGGACCTTTTTCATCTTTCGTGAAATAGAGGAACTGCCGAGGTGAGTCAGTCGTCATCTGGTCCACGAGATCAAGTTAGCGAGATCGGGCGTCGACAGCGAAGTGCCGATGGAGCGAACAGTCATTTCGAAATCATCTCATTCTCGTCGACCGGTTCGGATTCCACGCGCTGTGAGCCGGATGTTCGATCGGCGATCTCGAGGGTAAGCCCCGCAAATACCAGGTTGCCATCCCGGAGAAACCCCATCTGGAACAAGAGACGAGCCTCAACTGCGATCTCAAGTCAACTGGGGGGATTTTAGAATTTTTGGAGGGCCCTATGGCAGGGATTACGGCGGTCGCCTACGCAAAACAGATTTTTTGCCAACCGCTACGCCGCCCCGGTGCGTCATGGCGGTTCAGTCGGCCCCTGGCGCGCAGGACCCGAACCATCAATCCTTACGCCAAATGAAAGTCACTTTGGTGCGCCAGCAATTGCGCGGCGGTGACGTGCTGAATCATGATCGCGTCGTGCGCGGCATCCGTAATGACGGCATTGCCATGGCCGTCGTCATGGATTGCCGCGAGAAGAGCTGTCATGTTTGCGAAGATCGACTGGCTGATCTGGATCGTGTCCGTTGCCGGGTCGAAGTTCGCGATCGTAACGTGGCCAAAATTCGGCGCGAAGACGAACGAATCTTGGCCTGCTGTCACGAGCAGGTTCGACGGGCTGGTGCCGGCGGCTTGGCCGGCCGGACCGCCCTGGGAGACCGACTGGCCGGATGTCGGCTGACCGTATACGATGATTGCATCGCCATTGTCGTTCGCGAATTTGAAGTTGGCCTGCGAATATTCTCCAGCGAATTTGAGATTGATCGTCGTCGTTCCGTCGCTGACATTGAGGATCCCGTTGGAACTGTCATAGCTGGACTGAACCGTACTGTAATTCATGCCGCGCAGATCGATCTGATCCGAGCCAGCTAGGGTACCGTCCCCAGTGAAGCCGGTGATCTCGCCGGCGAATGTCGAAGGCGTATCCAGGATTAAAATACCGGCTGAGCTGGTAAAGGTTACCGGGGCGGAGCTCGTGCCGGCCAGCTCGAGCGCTGCCGGGCTAGTCGAAGCAGGAATGCCGATCACACCGTCGCCGTTCAGGTCCTGATGGAAAACGGTCTCGATCGATTCCAGCGCGGTGTCGGTGCCAGACACGAGGGTGGCGAGAAACGAAACGAGGTTTCCATTGCTGTCGGTGTTCCACACCGTGTACTGATCGCCGCCTAGGTTCTTGTAGGCCACGTCGTAGCCGCTGGCCGTTTGTACAGCGCCGATCGGCGCCCAGGCACCAAACTGACCCGCCACGACCGGCGCGCCGCCAATTTTTAGCGAAGGTCCAACCCCACCGGTGTAAAGATAGTAGCTATTTCCAACCTCGACCAGGCTGGTCGATCCGTCCGTCTGGATCACGGTCGTGGGCGGACCAATCAATCCGTCACCGTTCAGGTCCTGGTGGAAAACGGTCTCGAGCGATTCCAGCGCGGTGTCGGTGCCAGACACGAGGGCGGCGAGAAACGAAACGAGGTTTCCATTGCTGTCGGTGTTCCACACCGTGTACTGATCGCCGCTTAGGTTCTTGTAGGCCACGTCGTAGCCGCTGGCGGTTTGTACAGCGCCGATCGGCGCCCAGGCACCAAACTGACCCGCCACAACCGGCGCGCCGCCAATTTTTAGCGAAGGTCCAACCCCACCGGTGTAAAGATAGTAACTATTTCCAACCTCGACCAGGCTGGTCGATCCGTCCGTCTGGATCACGGTCGTGGGCGGACCAATCAATCCGTCACCGTTCAGGTCCTGGTGGAAAACGGTCTCGAGCGATTCCAGCGCGATGCTGCTGCCAGACACGAGGGCGGCGAGAAACGAAACTAAGTTGCCATTGCTGTCGGTGTTCCACACCGTGTACTGATCGCCGCTTAGGTTCTTGTAGGCCACGTCGTAGCCGCTGGCCGTTTGTACAGCGCCGATCGGCGCCCAGGCACCAAACTGACCTGCCACAACCGGCGCGCCGCCAATTTTTAGCGAAGGTCCAACCCCACCGGTGTAAAGATAGTAACTATTTCCAACCTCGACCAGGCTGGTCGATCCATCTGTCTGGATCACCGTCGTGGGCGGACCGATCAATCCGTCACCGTTTAGATCTTGATGGAAGACAGGCTCGAAAGATTCCAGCGCGATGCTGCTGCCAGACACGAGGGCGGCGAGAAACGAAACGAGGTTTCCATTGCTGTCGGTGTTCCACACCGTGTACTGATCGCCGCTTAGGTTCTTGTAGGCCACGTCGTAGCCGCTGGCGGTTTGTATAGCGCCGATCGGCGCCCAGGCACCAAACTGACCCGCTACAACCGGCGCGCCGCCAATTTTTAGCGAAGGTCCAACCCCACCGGTGTAAAGATAGTAACTAGTTCCAACCTCGACCAGGCTGGTCGATCCATCTGTCTGGATCACCGTCGTGGGCGGACCGATCAATCCGTCACCGTTTAGATCTTGATGGAAGACAGGCTCGAAAGATTCCAGCGTGACGCTACTGCCCGACACGAGGCTGGCGAGGAACGAAACCAGGTTGCCGCTGCCATCGGTGTTCCACACCGTATACTGATCGCCGTTCACGTTCTTCCAGGCTATGTCGTAGCCGCTCGTCGTCTGTATCGCGCCGATCGGCGCCCAGGCACCAAACTGACCCGCCACGACCGGCGCACCGCCATATTGCAGCGATGGCCCAGACCCGCCGTTGTAAAGGTAATACTCGTTGCCGACTTGCGTCAGGGCAGTCGATCCATCTGTCTGGATCACGGTCGTGGGCGGACCGATCAATCCGTCACCGTTTAGATCTTGATGGAAGACAGGCTCGAAAGATTCCAGCGTGACGCTACTGCCCGACACGAGGCTGGCGAGGAACGAGACGAGGTTGCCGCTGCTATCGGTGTTCCAAACCGTGTACTGATCGCCGTTCAGGTTCTTCCAGGCTACGTCGTAGCCAATCGCGGTTTGCTCGGCGCCGATCGGTGCCCAGGCGCCAAACTGACCTGCCACAACCGGCGCACCGATGTATTTCAACTCGGGGCCGACCCCGCTGCTGTTATTGTCAAGGTAATAGTTATTGCCGACCTGAACGAGGCTGGTCGAACCAAACGCCTCGATCACCGTTGCGGTGGGACCCGTCACCGAGAAGCTTTGCCAGGTGCTCCACAACGTTCCGTCATTGACACGAACCTGCAGCAAATCCGTGCCGCCTGCGGTCTGATAGGTCAGCTGCGAAAGCTGCGCCGCCGTCACGTCGATTTCTTGATTGTTCGCCTGCACCACCCCGTTGAGGACAAAGTGGCCGTTGCCGGCATCCTTGAGCGCGTAGCTGGCGATCGCGTCACCGTCAGGATCTGAAGCCGCAAACAGCGAAGAGGTTGCAACGGTTGTGAGATTGGCATCCAAAACCACGTTCGCAGCCGTCACCACCGGTGCGCGGTCGATCGCGATTTGCGACGTTGTGCTAAGGTTGGATGTTCCGTCGTTGACAGTCCAACTCACGTTGCGCAGCGGATGGCTTCCGGTCGAAGAATCGGTACCCGCATCCTGGTAGGTGATCTCGCTGAGCAGCGTTTCGTAAGCGGCAATCGAGATGTTGCCCACCAGGTTCAAGGATTTGGTGACGTTGTTCCAGCTCACCGCGACGAGGCCGCCATCGACCGTGCCGCTTTGCTGGCCGTTGATGTAGAGTTCGTCGCCTGCAACCGCGCTGCCGCCCGCGTTAGCAATCTTGGTTGTCGCGCTGGACAAACTTGCGCTTGCCAGATCCGTGATTGTTGGCGGCCCGCTTAGAAGCGCAACGGCAACTCCCCCCTGTATCGCCTGGGACGTTGTAGCGGCGACGACGATCCCCTGGGGCGCCGTATGAAAGCCCAGCGCATCGAGTTGCTCTTTATCGGCGTTCGTGAGAGTCTGAGTGGTGCTACCGGTATAGAATTCGTTGAACGGATCGTTGTAGCCCTGCACGCCGCTGTTGAGGAAATCGCTGGCATCGGAGATCTGGCCGTAGTCGGCCAATTTCGTATTACCTCCGTCCACTGAAAAATAGGCGGCCGGGGCAGTGGCGCCGCCCTCGATCAACCGCGCGCCGGCTGAGGTGAAACGGAAAAAGTCGAAAATATCGGGTTGCGGACCCTCAGCTTGCGGCACACCCGGGACCGGACCATAGGGAACGCGGCCCATCGCGTGGGTCAGTTCATGAAGCGCAACGCCAACCAGCAAGTTCGGACTGATATCGGTTGCAAAGGTAGCGCTGCCGTCGTCGGTGGTGGTGTCGTTCGCCCCAAGCAGCCCGAACAGTTTCAGCTGCGCATTCCAGACCGCGACACTGGACTGACCCTGAAACGATGAGCCGCCCGGCAGTGTATTAAAGACCGTGTCGCCGGGCGTGGCGTTGTTGATCAAGGCGGCCCTTACCGACGAATAGCTTTCGTACAGGCCGTTATCGGGACCGGCAGCAGCGCCACCGCCGGTTCCGCTATAATCGATTTGTATGTTGACGGTGATCTTGTCAGAGATTGCCGCCGTCAATATCGATGCCGCCTGCTGTATGCCAGCGCGAAAACTCGCGGGCGCCGCCATAGCTGCGGAATCGAACAACAGATTAATAGTGATGCCCCCGGACGTCGCCGCGGCGAGGGTAAAGGTTCCGCTTTGCGCGCTTTGGGCCTGGATTGCTTCGTTGGTAAGGGCAGTCGGCGGTATCGCTACGGGGGCGCTGGCGGACCGGTGCCAGCCGCCGTCGGCGGACGGAGTCGAGAAACTCACATAGATTTGGTCCCACGCCGAGTCGAGCAAGCCGTCGGAGGGGTCATGCGGGTCTGTGACGAACCTGGACCTCATCGCTTAGTCCTTGATCCTCAAGAAGAATTCGGGCCGATCCAATTCATTCCGAAACGTTGACGCCGCAATTTGTGCGGACACGAATGAGTCGCAGTGAAAAAATCACGCCCTCAGTCGATACGGGCAGCATGTTTACCTAGCTGTTAATTTGCAGTTTAGAATTCCGCCGCACGCGAGCAAAAGCGTTGAAGGGGGAGGCGAGGCGGTTCGGATAGACGAACCTCTGGCAGCAACCGAAGCCACCTTTTGGGGGCGCTTCCTCCCCGGCAGAGCGTTTGCCTCGACGAACAATTGTAGAATCCGCCAAAGTCGCCGGGGCTGGCGATTCCGGCCGAAGGGTGGCTGCCACTGGGCGCGGGGTGTTACGGCTTGCGCCGTTCCCCGTGGCCTAATAGAGAGGCGAACAGGAGCTCCGCTATTCTCGGGCGAGGAGCCCGGTGTTTTCGGAAGTTACCCGTGATTGGCCTGGAATCGGAAGGCAGGAATCGTGCAGCAAGAGCGAGGCCGATGAAGGTCATAATTCTGGCAGGCGGCCTGGGCACTCGCCTTGCCGAGGAGACGACGGTTCGCCCCAAGCCCATGGTCGAGGTTGGCGGGCGACCGATGCTTTGGCACATCATGAAAATATACAGCCACTACGGCTTCAACGATTTTATCATCTGCCTCGGCTACAAGGGTTACTTGATCAAGGAATATTTCGCGAACTATTTTCTGCACATGTCCGACGTCACCTTTCACATCGCGGAAAACCGCATGGAGGTTCATCGCGAAACCGCGGAGCCGTGGCGGGTGACGTTGATCGAAACCGGCGATCGAACCATGACCGGCGGACGCCTCAAGCGAGTCTTGCCCTACGTCAGCGGCGACGACGTTTTCGCGCTTACCTATGGCGACGGCGTCGGCGATATCGATCTCCACGCCCAGCTCGCCTTTCACAGAGCGCATGGCCGCATGGCGACCGTCACGGCGGTGCGGCCGGCAAAGCGTTTCGGCGCGATCTCCGTTGAAGGCGACCGCGTGGTCAGTTTCCAGGAAAAGCCATCGGATGATGGCGGGTGGATCAATGGCGGGTTCTTTCTGTTATCTCCCGCGGTCGGCAATTTGATCGCCGACGACGACACGATCTGGGAGCGGGAGCCGCTGGAAGCTCTCGCCCGCACCGATCAGTTGCGTGCTTTCGTTCATCACGGGTTCTGGCACCCGATGGATACGCTGCGCGATCGCACGTTTCTCGAGGAGCAGTGGGAAAGCGGCGCCGCGAAGTGGAGAGTTTGGTGATCGACCAGGCTTTCTGGAACGGACGGCGCGTCTTCCTCACCGGACATACCGGCTTCAAGGGCGCCTGGATGGTGCTGCTACTGCGTTCGCTCGGGGCGGAAGTCAGGGGATTCGCGCTGCCGCCGGACCATAAGCAGGGTCTATTTGAAATCGCCCGCGTCGCGGATGATGTCGATCACCGGATCGGCGACATCCGCGACCCGGCTGCGCTTGAGGCGGCGCTTGCCGAGGCCAAGCCGAGCCTTGTCATCCATATGGCGGCGCAATCGTTGGTGCGGATGTCCTACGATGCGCCGGTCGAAACCTATGCCACCAACATCATGGGCACGGTTCATCTGCTGGATGCGGTGCGGCGGACGACGGGCATCCGGGCAGTCGTCGTCGTCACAAGCGACAAATGCTACGAAAATCGTGGTGTCGCACGCGGCTTCCGCGAGGCGGATGCCATGGGTGGACATGATCCCTATAGCAGCAGCAAGGGCTGTGCTGAATTGGTCACCGCGGCCTATCGGGACAGCTTCTTTCATGCACCAGGGTCTGTTCGGGTGGCGTCGGCGCGCGCCGGCAACGTGATCGGCGGCGGCGATTGGGCGCGGGACCGGTTGGTGCCGGACATGATGCGGTCCTTCATGGACGACAACGTCGTCCGGATACGGTCACCGTCGGCGATCCGGCCGTGGCAGCACGTGCTCGATCCGCTGCTGGGATATCTGAAGTTGGCGCAACACCTTGTCGGCGGGTCCGATGGAGTCGCCGAGGGCTGGAACTTCGGACCGGGTGAGGAGAGCGAAGTTCCGGTGTCGACCCTCGTCGAGCAATTGGCGCGGCGCTGGGGTCCCCGGGCCCGCTGGCAGCTTGACGAGGGCGAGCACCCTCACGAAGCGGCCTATTTGAAGCTCGATTGCAGCAAGGCGCGGACCCGGCTTGGCTGGCGGCCATTGGTCGGACTTGATCTCGCGCTGCAGATGACGTGTGACTGGTATCTCGCGCTGGCCGAAGGTAAGGACATGCGGCAGGTGTCGACGCGCCAGATCGAAAGCGTGATGGAAAAGGCGCTGCATCACGCTTGACCTGATAAGCATCAAGCTGCGGAGATGGAATTTGGCAGAACAAGCGTCGGCGATTACGTCCTGCGAGGTTTGCGGCAGCGTCGATCTGCGGCTTGCGGTCGATCTCGGGTTTCATCCGATGTGCGACGATCTCGTTGCGGTCGGTGATGATCGCGCCTGCAGGGAATATCCGATCGAAATTCTGTTTTGCGATGTCTGTCGTACCGCGCATCAGCGGTTTCAGATCCCGAAGCATGAGCTTTTCCCGGCGACCTATCACTATCGCTCGCGGCATACCGCCGACGTTCTCAACGGGATGAAGGATCTCGTCGCGGCCTGCGAGCAGTCGCTGGGCAGCCTCGCCGCCAAAAAGGTGCTCGACATCGGGTGCAACGACGGCAGCCTGCTGTCGTTCTTCGTCGCGAAGGGGGCGATCGCCTTCGGGATCGAACCGACCGGCGCGGCCGCCGATGCATCGCAACGAGGTTATCCGATCGTCAACGATTTCTTCTCGGAGGCCGTTGCCGAGGATTTCGTGCGACGGCACGGCCGGCCGGACATCGTGACATTCACCAACGTGTTTGCGCATATCGAGGATCTGAAAAGTGTCCTTCGGGCGCTGCAGCAGGTTTGCCAAGAGCACACGCTGATCGTCATCGAAAATCACTATCTCGGGGCCATCCTCGACAAGAACCAGTTCGATACGTTCTATCATGAGCATCCGCGCACCTATAGCTACACCTCGTTCGCGCATATCGCGAAATCGCTGGGCCGCGAGATCGTGCGCGCGGAATTTCCGAAGCGCTATGGCGGAAATATCCGCATTTTCCTGGCCGCGCCGCATGGCCCGTCGCGCGCCGATGACGGGCAGGCGGCGATCGCCAGGGCCGAGGAGCTGTTCGGCCAGCGGTTAGACCAGCTGGCCGGCAAAATCTCGCGTTGGAAAACCAACAAACTGGACGAAATCCGCAGCCTGGTCGCGGAGCATGGTCCAATGCGCGCCAAGGCGTTTCCCGGACGCGCGGCTATTCCGATCAAGATGCTGGGACTGACGACGGCCGATGTCTCTGCAGCCTATGAAAAGCCCGGATCCGCGAAAATCGGGCATTATATCCCAGGAACGCGTATCCCGATTAAATCCGACGATGATTTCGATCCCGGCAAAGCGGATCAGGCGCCCTTATTGAACCTGGCGTGGCATATCACGAACGAGATCAGCAGCTACCTGCGGCAACGTGGCTATGCGGGCAGGATCATCGACATCATTTCGCCGGAAGATTTTCTGGACAAGAGATAGACGGAGGGTTGTCGCATTTCGGGGTCGGCGCCATGACGCGCGATGGGCGAACGATCGCGCTGGTTGGAGGCGGTCGCTGGGGCCGCGTGCACGCGTCGAATTTGGTTCAGCTTCTGACCTCCAGGGATCGCGTGCTCTGGGTTTCTCAACACAACCAGGATGTCCTGCGCAAAAATATCGCGCAATTTTCAGGGGACGGCCCAAAGTTCGAACTGCTGACGCGCCTTGATGAAGCGCTGGTCGAGCGGCCGGCGGCCGCGCTCATCGTCACCGCGCCGGACGCCCACGTCGCCGCGGCTGACGCCTGCTTGCGGCAGGGCATTCATACCTTTGTCGAAAAGCCTCTCGCATTCAGGCTTAGCGATGCACTGTCGCTGGTCGACGCTGCAGCAAGAGCCGATCTGATCCTGGCGCTCGGCGTGCATCTGCTTTCGGCGAGCTACTTGCGCCATTTCAAAAGCCACTTGGCAACGCGGCGCATCGCAGCGATGTCGATCCGCTGGTTCGATCCGGTTCACGAGATGCGTTACGGCGAGACCAAGCGCGCCGACTACTTCACGCCGCTGGCGCACGATCTTTATCCTCATCTCTGGTCCATCGTTCGCGTGCTGGCCGGCACAGGCGTCCAGATCATCACGAGCGCATCGAAGCAGCCCGACGGGTCGATCTCCTTCGAATCTTCGGCGGGTGCGGTGAAGATCGACGCACAATGCGGCCGCGGTACCGGCGTGCGCGAGCGCTGCGTCCGTGTCGTTTTTGAGGACGGCGGAACAGCCGGCATCGATTTCACCGAGGAGCCCGGCACGGCGACGCTGGGCGATGCTGCGTTGCCGCCGGATCCGCTGTGGGGCAAGACCCCGCGCCCTGCGATGGCCGAGGTGCGGGATTTTCTGGCGCAGGTTTCATCGCCGCTACGCGATCGAGAATGGCTGCATTTGGCCGCGAACTGCCTCGACAGCGTGACCGGAGCGGAAGCTCTCAGTGCCAGGCTGGCGTAAGCTGGCGCAAATACCGCAGAGGCCAGCGAGTGACGCAAGCTGGTCCTGGCTATTCATCCCGTGTGCGGCACGCGCGCTGAAACGTAGTATTGCGCCCCCAAGGGAAGCCATCCGATCATCCTGTCGAATGCCCGATAACCAGCGCCATCGAGCGGCGTGAAGAGAATGAAGCGGCTTTCGATTGCCGCGAACTTTGCCTGCGCGACCAGCTTCGACAGCCGTCCCCTGCCAAGCAACACGGCATTCTCGTCGATCGGACAGGTGCGGACAATCCACTGGGTCAGCGGGTTGATTGGATTGTGTTCGAAGATGGCGATCGATCCGCCGGGGCGGACGACGCGCCGCATCTCGTTCAGGAACGCCGGCCATTGCGGCGGCGGGACATGATGCATGACGGCGATGGTGTAGGCTGCATCGAAACTGTTGTCGTCGTAAGGCAGCCGCTCGCCCGCATAGGATTGATAGTCCACCGTCGGATTCATCAGACGGGCTTCCTCGACAACCGTTGCGGCCACGTCGACCGCCGACAGTTTCATTCGCAGCGCGGATTGAATGAGATAGGGATGGATATGACCGTGCCCGCAACCGACATCGAGAACCCTTAAAGGGATCGCAGCCAATGAGGGAGCCTCTTTCTCGACGGCACCCAACAGACCGATCAAATATTCCGCTTTCACGCGTGTGAAGAAGTCGTGCGATTGGCCGCTGAATGCCACCGCTCTGTCGATGTCCGATCGATAGGTTTCCTTGTGCCGGTCGAACTCCTGTGGCGCGTTCATCATGGCCTCGATTAGTTGTCCTGCATCGTTCGTGGCCGATCGGGCGCGGAATATTTGCGTGGAGCGGATTCCGCCGAAGGCATCATGTTGATTGAACGTTCGATGACGGTGGTCGGCCGTACGCGGATCTGCTCATAGATGCGCCCGACATACTCCCCGATCACGCCGAGAAAGATCGCATTCAAGCTGATCCCGAACAGGATGAGGATGGTTGTCGTCGCAAAGCCCTCCGGCCACTCCGTTCCGAAGAACAGCCGTCCGAGAATGTAGAACACACTCGCGAGCGCGGTTGCGAGCGCTATCAAAAGCCCGGCAAACGAGGCCATCCTGAGCGGCGTCGTGGAATGGGCGACAAAGCCATCGACCGCCAGACCGATCAATTTGACCAGCGGGAACTTGCTCTGGCCCTTTTCGCGGACCGCTCGCTCATACGGAACGCCGGTTTGATTGGACGCCAATAGCGAGGTCAGGCCGCGGGTATAGGGCGACGCATCGTCGATACGGCGGAGCTGATCGAGGATGCTGCGATCGACAAGACGGAAGTCGCCGCTGTCGAGCATCAGATTGTCGCTCGAGATTGCCTTGAGCAGTCGATAGTAGAGTTTCCGGCTCCATTGCAGCAACTTGCTCTCGTCGCGAAAACGTCGAATGCCGACCACAACGTCGTGGCCCTGCTCCCACAGCGCCAGGAACTGCGGAAAGATGGCCGGCGGGTCCTGCAGATCGCAGTCGATCTGGATCGCGGCGTCGCCGCGCGCGAGGCGATAGCCGGTCATCACCGAACGCTGAAATCCGAAATTTCGCGCGAAGCGGACCGCCCTGACGCGTTGATCCGATTTTGCTATGGCGAGGATACGCTCAAACGTCGCATCCAAACTGTGATTGTCGGTGAAGATGATCTCGAAATCGTAACGTTCGGCGAGACTTCCGAACACATCCGCGACCGCGGCATGGGCCGCGGCAACGTTCGCTTCCTCGTTATAGACGGGGATGACGACGGAGATCAGCGGCTTTGCTGCCGCTGTCGGTCGATCTGGGTGCGCGATTTCGGCGGTATCCATTTGCGAGGAACTTCAAATGAGCGCGGTTGAGCTACCATAGCTCATATCGCATGCTGCGAATCGAGACCAGCCGCTGGGGCCGTAAATCGACGCCCATCCGCCCGATTGCGGGTCTCGCGGCCGACGTTCCGTTCCGGACTAACCGCGGCCGGGACCGATGCGCCCTTTGACCCTCTCGCGCGGGACACGCTATAGGTTCGGCGGATGCCGTTCATCGCGATTGCGCAAGCGACAGCGGCCAAGACTACCGCAATGGTTGGAATCAGGGAATGCTTCAAGGGT
Organism: Bradyrhizobium lablabi; assembly: GCF_900141755.1. NCBI lineage: Bacteria > Pseudomonadati > Pseudomonadota > Alphaproteobacteria > Hyphomicrobiales > Nitrobacteraceae > Bradyrhizobium > Bradyrhizobium lablabi. The sequence continues at coordinate 6,471,446 of NZ_LT670844.1, forward strand.
CGGGACTGTGGTGGTGGGAGGATTTTGCGGCCGTGCCGGCCTCGCGCAGAAGGGCGATCACCGGGATCGTTATCGTTCTCGGATTTCTGCTGAGTGGGCTCCTGATCGGCGGGTTGTCTTATTCAAAGATCGGGCTCGTCGATGAGAATGACCTGCCGCAATATGTCGGCACCGAGGGGCATATTGCGTTCAGCCAGATCCCGCGTCTGTTGCTCGAGAAAACCGAGGTCGGTCAATTCGGCCAATCCCAGCGCTTCCGTCCCGTCTATTATCTGACCCGGCTCATCGAGACCGCGTTGTGGGGCCTGGAAGGCGGCTATTGGTACAGTTGGCGCGTTGTGATGTTCGGCGCGGTGATCGCCGCCATGCTGTGGCTCTACACACAATGCACCGGCCTTTTCCTCGGCGCCATCCTCACCGCTTATACGCTTTCATTTGCGATGTGGGTCGACATCTGGACACGCTCGACCGGTCCTTCCGAACAATATGCCGTCTTTGGCAGCGCGATCTTCGCGGTCGGCGCCTGGCAATTCGTGGAACGATGGCGCGCCGGCGAAGGCCTGGATGGTTCCTGCCTGGCGATGGCGGCGGGCGCCATCATCGCGATGGGCTCGAAGGAGAACATGTTGCTGCTGGAATTGCCGTTGCTCGCGGCATTGGCGGCGGGGCTGTGGCACCGACGAATAGGCCGCTTGAGTGCGGTCGCACTGAGCCTCGCGATCGCTTTCGGGGTGTGGGTCGCGTCGTCGATTGCACTCTATTTTGTCGGCGCGAAGGTCGAGGATATCTACGGCAATTCCGTTCACACATCGCTGCTGGGCGCGACATGGATGCGACGCGTCTACGCCGGAGTGCTCGTCATGGCGGTCATCGTCGGTGTGATTGGCCTCGCGCTGTGGAAGATCGGTGCTAAGGACAGGCTTGAGCGGTATCGGCCTCTGGCGTGGCGATATAGTCTGTATGCGTCGGCCATCGCTGGCGTTTTTGTCTTCAACTTTCTGTTTTATACCGGGATGATCCCCGCTGGGGCGCGCTACGATTTCCCGGCTGTTCTGGCGTTGCCGGCGCTGTTGATCCTGTTGCTCGATGGCCTGAGCGAACTCGGAGCGCTTTTTGGTCTTGGCCTTGTTGTGAAAAGGGCGGCCGGTCTGCTGTTGGCGGTCGCATTGATTGCCTATACCGCCCGCGCACCGTGGGAGCTCCCGGCCGCCGTGAAGGCGAACGTCGCGCGTAACTCGGCATTCGAGGCGGGTCTGCGCGAAACTCAACGAGTAGCAGGCGCGCACCCAGAGTGGCCGATCTTCATCAAGAGCTTCAATTTTCTGGATTATGAAGTGATCCAGGCGCTGGGGTATTTCTTTATCGCAAGGTCGATCAACAATCCCCGCTATCTCGTCTACGTTGCAAACCCCTACGGCGAACCTCGCAATGCGTTTCAGTCGGGCCTCGACCAGGCACTGCAGGCGGAGTCGAACAAGGGAATGCTGACGCGGGGATATCTTCCGCTCGCCGAAGCAACAACGCCTTCCAACGGGAAGTGTTACGTCGTTGTCTTGCGCAAGCCTGAGCAGTTCGCGCTGGACCAGGCAAACGGCAAAAACCCGGTCGCCGGCGAAAACTGCGCGCCCATTCCGTTGTCAATCTACTGGGACGACAACAGCCAGATTCACTTTGATCCGCCGAAGCGCTAATCGAACGCCCGACCAAACCGCCAGTACCCAACCGGTTCCAGCCAGGCAATTCAGGCGGTGACCGCGACCGCGGTGTCGGCAAAAATGAACGCGTTCTCCGGCCCGATTTCGCCCGCCGCCATCAAGCCCCGTTCCAGATCAGTCAGGAGTTGCAGCAGCGCAGCGTGGCGCTTGTTGGCGGGGTCGAAGTGATCATAGAAATTTTGATCGAGCGCATGTTGCAATATTCCGCCGCCAAACGGCAGAACTCTGGCTGAAGGAAAGTAGGAATTAATTAGATTGAGGATTTCACTGGATCTAACGCATTCCGAGGGGTCGGTCCGCAGCAAATATTCCTTTGGAGAACGATATACGACGCCAAAGTCGAAACGCTCGTTTTGCCTCCGCAAAATCTTCTTCAGCAAGCGTGACACCGCGCGTTGCCAGGGAGCCCACGACGCCCGCTCCTCGCGCGCGCATATCTCCCACGCTTTCGACATGAGGCGGAACAAGCGGTCGTTCCTGATACCGATCGGTTTGCGCGCCCTCAGTTCCGGCGGCATCATGAAGGCGAGGGCATTGATCAGCTCAAGCTGTCGCGGCGGGTGGGCCATGTAAGACGGACCGACATATTCGCAAGCATAGAGCAGGCCGCCCGGCTTAAGGGTCCGTCGCATTCCATCGAGGACGCCCTCGAGGTTGCTGATGTGATGCAAGGCGCCATTGGCGATGACGAGATCGTAGCCATGTGGCTTCCAGTCATAGTCATTCAGATCTGCCGCCGCGTACTCCATCTTGACAGCAAGGCCTTGCGCCCTTTGACGCGCATGAGCCAGCGCACCTTCCGAAAGGTCCAGGCCGAGGCAATACTCGACCCCCGGCAAGCGCGTGACAAAATAGCGCTCCACGTTACCGAAGCCGCAACACAGGCTGATGATCGATTTGATCGGCCGATTACGCAGAAACTTCTCGATAAAGATATCGATGGAATAAAACGCATTGGCCCGATGAGCTTCGACTTGGTCTTTTCCGAATGCGGTCTCGATGATGTATGGCCTTACCAGCGGCGAAACATAGAAGCCGCCATTCTCCTCGAGCGGTTCGCGGCTCGCCCAATGGTCGGCGACCTGTGAGTTCTCGCTTGCTAAGGTCATTCCGGCTTTCTTTCAGGGGGTCGATGGTCGCGGCCGCGAAAGGCGGACGATCACAAACTATACCATCCCCTGCCTTCTGACTTGAAGAAAAAGTTCCGGACGCGCGGTTTTCGATGGGCGTCTCCTTGCAACGCTCCTTGGCGAGAGTGTCAGGCTCATCGTGAGGGCGGACGCCGCCGACAAGGGGCTCGCTTCGTGTTCGTCCCTGTCGGGGTAGCACATCGGTCGAGCCCCGAAGGCCTCGTGATCAGCCCGGCGAGGCCATCGCCGACAACGTTAGTTCGTGGATAAAAGGCAGCACTGGCCGGGCATTGAAACCGAATTCCGACTGGATCAGGCCAACTTCGATAGGCGTAAAGCGAATGGTTCTCGCTTCCGGCGAAAATGTAGCGGACGCTCCTGACCCTCGGCAGACCTCCCCGATGATATCTGAATTTGTCAGGTTCATGCCGCACGCAACATTGTAGACCGGCTGCGTCCCCTGAGTCGCGATCCGGGTGATGAGCTCCACCGCATCGTCGCAATGGATGTAATCCTTTTCCGAGTCGGGAGTTGTTTGCAGCACGACGTGCTTCCGGATGACAGCATCGCGAATGACGCTGAAGAGGAAATCATTCGAGCCGAAATTGGCGCCGACCACGTTGGAGAGCCGAACGGATCTCGCATTTCTGTCCCTGTATTGCCGGCACAGGGCTTCGCCGGCAAGTTTAGAGAGGTTGAACAGATCTTCCGGATCGCCGGGGTCGACCATGATGGGAGTGCTTTCCGACGTCGTTTTGGTCCGGATGTACACCCGGGTGGACGAAAGATAGGTGAAAGATTGGTATCGGCTTCGAGCCAGGACATGGTTGACGAGGGACACATGTGCATCCACCGTTTCAAACGGACGGGTTCGGAAGTCCGCGGTCGTGCCGGCGCAATAAAGCACGTGTCCGAGTTCTCTACCGAGACTCTTAAGGTCGCCTTTGGCGGGCGTCGTGCAGATCGATCCGGAGGAGCGGAGGTAGGACGCAAGCAAAGAGCCGATGAAGCCGGCGCCACCGATGACCGTAAACCTGTTGCCCGGCATGTTCACCGCGTGCAGTCGATGTTGATGGTTCTGTCGATCACGTAGAGTGGGCGCTGCTTGCCCTGGTGGTAAATACGTCCGACATACTCGCCAATGATTCCAAGGAAAAAGGCGTTCAATCCGATGGCGAAGAGCAACAGGACAATGATAGCCGTGGTTCCGGTTGGAGGAACCGGCATCCAGGACGGAGGATAGAACTTCACGACGACGAAATAGATGGTCGCCGCTGCCGAGAGGCACATGGCCATCAGGCCGAAATAAGAGGCGATGCGGAGCGGCAGGTTCGAAAAGGAGATGATCGCGTTAGCGGCCCATTTCGTCGAATACCAAACCCCCGCTGTGGACTTTCCATGCGCACGCGGATCGCGATTGTAGACGAAGGAGGTCTGGTTAAAGCCGGTCCAGTGGATCAGCCCCCTTAGATATCGATCCGGTTCGCGCATATTTCTCACTACGTCGATAACCCGTCGGCTGATCAGGCGGAAGTCCGTGGCGTTGGGCGGCAGCGGCGATGCGCTGATGGCGTTGATCAACGGATAGAAGATCTTGGCACCGACGGTCTTGAACGGGGTATCGTCGTTGCGCTGGTCCAGGACACCGTAGACCACGTCAAAGCCCTGCTGCCAAAGGCCGACCATCTGTGGGATCAATTCCGGCGGTTCCTGCAGGTCGCCGGCGACTACGATCAGCGCGTCTCCGGTTGCGATATCGAACCCGCAAGCGAGAGAATTGTGGTATCCGAAGTTGCGGGAGTACCGCACGTACTTCCAGGCGGGATTATCGGCGCAAAACTGCTCGGCCAGTTTCGGCGTGCCGTCCTCGCTCCGGTTGTCCAGGATGATATATTCCGGGCGAACCGCGTCCGCGATCTGTTCGAATGCGCGTTCGAGCCGCTGGCGCAACTGCGGCAGACTTGCTTCCTCGTTGAGGGCGGGGATGAGGATGGTCAGGGTCTTCATGGAGGTGGTCGCTCCTGGCGGAGAGGATTTCAGCTGCACGACCTCGTCAAGACGCCAGATGGACTGATGAAATGGTGGCTCGCGTGTTGATGGCGACTTATAAGGCAACGAGCCGTTCAGGAAAAGCGCATTCCCTTAGACCCGAGAGGCCCTCGACCTTGAAATTTTCGAAAACTCACATTGACGGCGTCGTTATGATCGACAGCGACGAAAGCCTCGATCAGCGCGGCGGCTTCTTTCGGACATTCTGTTCTGACGAGTTCGAACGCAATGGCCTGCCGGGACGTTTCGTGCAGTCAAGCGTCTCTCGCAATACCTTGCGCGGCACGCTGCGGGGGATGCATTTTCAGCGGGATCCAAGGGCCGAAGGAAAGCTGGTACGTTGTATTCGCGGACGGGCGTTCGACGTCGCCCTCGACCTGCGGAGGTCGTCGCCGACCTTCAAACGATGGTTTGCGGTCGAACTGGCGGGGGCGGGTACCCGGGCAATCTTCGTTCCGGCGGGCGTGGCGCACGGATTTCAGACTCTCGAGGACGATACAGAGATTTTCTATCAGATGACCGAGCCTTACGTTCCCGAGCTTGCGGGCGGCGTGCGCTTCGACGATCCCGCCTTCGCGATATCCTGGCCGCGCGCTGTATCGGTGATATCCGAGCGCGACAAGAGCTTTGCCGACTTCGATTAGCGCAACTGGGCTTGCGCGCCGGCCTCCCGCTCAATCCGCGCTATCAGGGCCCGACCGATTTTCTGCCCCGGCAGTTCGATGCACCGGAACGTTATGTTGGACATCGCTACCGCTGCCGCGACTGTGGTCGTATAAAAAAGCAGGCTCTGGAGCGGCGGGTTAACCCCGAGCCAGGCCGGCTCAAGGTAGCGGTGGACAAGACTGATCGCCCAGAAATGGAGGAGGTAGACGCTGAAACTTACGCGTCCCACATGGCAGAGCAGCGGATTGACCAGAACGCGAGGGCCGCCCGAGGACATGCCGTAGCAGAGCAGGCCGAAGATCACGGCGTAGAACAAGGGTAGGGGAGCTACCGGGGCATGGACCCAGGGAGCGACGAATAGGGCCGCAATTGCAATGAAGGTGAGCACCCCGCTCCATCGCGCCGGCAGCGCGGAATGCCTTGTAAAGAGTAGAAACACGATGAAGCCGATCGGGAAGACACTGGCCTGGATCGGAAACCACAATTGCGGAAACCAGACCAGGATCGTCCTGTCGTCCGCGAACGGAGCCAGCAGAAGAGGGGCGACGAAACGATTGGCAGCCATCCCGAGGATGGCGAGCGCAACGGTCAGCGCAATTGCCCGGACCACGCTCGTAATAAGACTAAAACACACCGGCACGAAAACATAGAACGTCATCTCGACCGCAATCGACCAGCCTCCGGGAACCACGGTGTTGATCGCATCCGGAAACCAGCCATTGACGAAGGCGAAGGTACTCAGGATCTGCCAAGCGTGAATCCCGTCCGGAGCAAACGGTGTCGGCCCCAGGCCGTCCTTGGTCAGGTAAAACAGTGCGGCAAGATAAAACGCTGGTGCAATGCGAAAGAAACGCCGGATAAAGAAGAACAGGACCGGCCGCGTCTCACGGTCGTGCTTCGCCTCAATGGAGAGAAACAGCGTGAAGGCGCTGACGACGAAGAACAGCTGCACGCCATAGGCACCGATCACATTGAGAAATGTGAGCGACGGCTGTAGCGGCGTATGCGCCAGCACTACCAGCAGGACGGCGATGCCCCGCAGCGCGTCGACAAAATCGTACTTTCGCTGTTCGATCACGGGCCGGCCAGGCGCGAGAGCCTTTTCGGCGCCGCTGAGTTTCGCCCGATTCGATCCCTCATCAGCTGTCAGTCCGTGCATGCGAGCATACGGTTCTTGATGCCGTTGGCGACGTCATTCAGGATCAAGACATGTCCGATGCCGCGCTCCCTGGCATGCGCGCAAAGTTCCTGATCGGAAATATCCGTCGCGTCGAAATCGGATCCATAGGGCGTCGTATATGCGTCGCGCGCACAATGGTACGACGCTGGTGGCCCTCCCAGCAAGGAAATGCGGCCGGTGAGGGCAACCTGCACATTGTGCCTGTCGCGGCAGGTCGTTTGGAATTCCCAGAACTTGGTATTCGATGGCGGGACAAATACCGCAAAGTCGGGCCGCTCCGAGCCCGGGGTGCTTCGGACGGCGTCGATCAGCCGTGCCCCGTAGCTTTTCGCCAAAGCGTCGCGAAAGTCGGCGCCGTATAGTCTTCGCTCGGTCTTGAGCGTGTCCAGCATGTAGCGCGAAACCGATCGGCCATGCAGGAGCGCACCCCCGGTTTCGCCGTCGGCGGACCGCACCATCTCGCCAATCGCGGGAAAGAACGTCGGAGTCACCGCTCGCACCAACTGGGCGGCAACGACAAAGGCCAGGACGGCCATTGCCGGCTGGAACAAGGGGCTGCGCCGGGCTCCCGCGAGCAGGGACCGGATGTCATCCTGCGTCACCGCGGCCGGCAGAATACCGATCGCGTACCACTGACAGACGTTGAGAAAATACCATACCGACGAGTCCTGCGGGATGCCGAGCATGGCGGGCATGGCACCGACGATGGCCACGATCAGAATCGCCTCGGTCATCAGCTCGGACCTGCCGCGAATGAAAGCTGCGGTACTCCCGCTCTTGTGCAATCGTAGCAGCAGCAGGCAGGCCGGAAACAGAAGGCTGGCGAGACTTCCGAGCTCTGGGTCGACGCGCAGATAGTAAAACGGTACCACGAGTGCGCTGCTGGCCCGCTGATAGTCGTTCGGCCCAGGCGCGAACAGCGTGAATGCGAACAGGATGGCCGCCAGGCAGCCGAGGCCGATGACGATGGTTCTCGGCGCAAAGCCATGCCGTCGAAGCGTCACCCAGCCGAGGCTTACAGTCCAGAGAATGCCCACGGAAACCTTGAGAGAGCAAAGCAGCGGAATGGCGATGATGGCAGCCGCCGCGCTCGCGGAGTCCGACACGGAATCTCCGTCGGTCCTCGCCAGGTTCGCCAACACGGGCAGCAGGAGAAGAAGGACGATCAGCGCGAAGGTGTAGCTCTCGGAAATATAGTACGACTTGATGTCCAGGGAGTCGGCGAGCAACACCAGCGCAAGCCCGAACGCCAGGTAATGCGTGACCGGCTTCACACCCCTGTCAGCGGCAAGTCCGCAGAGGATCGCGGCGGTCACCAGCAGAGGCGCCGCGACGACCGGAACGGCCGCGCCGTAGCTCGCGGCCGGCTCGGCGCCGGCCATGACGCTGAGCCCGGCAAACCAGTAGTGAGAGCCGAAATGATATTTGAGTGGCAGTAACCCATCCACCGCGATCGACGGTCTGCCGAAGTTTTCGATGATAAAGGCAATGGCCGCGTGGAAACGGGTGTCGTGGTTGAGAAGGCCCAGCAGGCTCTGCTCGGGCGACAGGATGCCGGCGTAACCAAGGTTATGGACCACGATGAACAGATATGTCGCGACGGCGAACGAAAGCATTCCCAAGGCGACGAACCGAAGGGAGCCGCGTGCAACACCGAGGGCGCGTCCGAGCCCAAGCAAGGCCACCACTCCGAACAGAGCGATCCCAGACTTGCCAAGCACGAGGCCCGCATCGACGAGCAGCAGCATCGCAGCCGCGATGATGGGCAGTGCGATCGCACGGCGCCGGACGTCGGCAAGCCAGCCCCGGGCCGGAACCAGAAGGGGGCCGCACAGGGACGCTGCAACGATCAGGACGCACAACGGCAAGAGGAGCGGCGGGCTGGACAGGCCGAGCCTCCCGAGGCCGCAGCCCAGCGCCACGAAGAGACTGACGCCGGTTCCAAATAACGCAACCACCGCCCATTTGCGGTCGAAGTCTCGCGCACCAGCCGAACCCCCGGCTGTTTGCATCTCGAAAGCTTCGCCGCCGCTTGTGGTCGCATCCATGTACCCGTTCCCTTGCCAGTCGTCTTGCGCCCGCGACCTTACTTGCGCAATGGGGCCGCTTCAATTGCGCCAGGACCGATTGCCGCCGCCGCTGCGTGATTGCGACCAATCGGGTTTGGCGGTCAAGGTGTGCGGTCCTGCCCTTTTGCGTTCAGAGACCAGTTGCCTCCTGGGCTGCGGCATGGGACATGATGGCCTAAAGCGGGATCCGCGGAGGGGTGACCTAGTGAAAGCAATGGGGAAGTGTCGCTTCTGTGATGCGCCGCTGAGCGAGACATTCGTCGATCTCGGGATGATGCCGCTGTCTAACTCCTTTGTCCCGCCCGAGCGATGCCTTGCGCCCGACATGACGCTGCCCCTGCATGCCTTGGTCTGCGAGGCCTGCTGGCTTGTGCAGATTCCGGAGTTCGAAAGCCCGGAGAACATCTTTAGCGACTACCTCTACTTCTCGTCTTATTCCGATCTCTGGCTGAAGCACAGTGCCGCCTATTGCCAGCAGATGATCGAGCGTTTCGGAATAGGACAGGCCTCGATGGTGGTGGAGATTGCCAGCAACGACGGTTATTTGCTAAAGAACTTCGTGCACCGCGGTATCCCGGCGCTTGGAATAGAGCCCGCCGCGAACGTCGCGGAAGTCGCGCGCTCGCAAGGTGTGCCGACCGAGATTTTGTTCTTCGGCGTGGATACGGCGCGATCGCTCTCGGCCAATGGGATATCAGCCGATCTCATGACGGCGAACAATGTGCTTGCGCATGTCCCTGACATCAACGATTTCGTGGCCGGTTTCAGGATCCTTCTCAAGCCCGAAGGCGTGGCGACGTTCGAATTTCCATCGCTTGAGCGGCTGATTTCGGAGCGGCAGTTCGACACGATTTATCACGAGCATTTTTCCTACCTTTCGCTTCTCGTTGTAAGCCGCATATTCCAGGCGCATGGCTTGAGGGTGTTCGATATCGAATCGCTGCCGACCCATGGAGGTTCGCTGCGGGTCTATGTCTGCCGGAACGAGGCCCGGCATGCGCCAACAGCGCGGGTCGACCAGCAGTTTCGAACTGAACTGGACGCCGGGCTTGAGCGCATCGGCACCTATCGGGCGTTCGCCCGCAGCGTCGTCGAGGCCAAAATTGATCTGCTAAGCTTCTTCGTTAACGCGCATCGTGCCGGAAAGCGTGTCGTCGGATACGGCGCGCCGGCAAAGGCCAATACACTTCTGAATTTTTGCGGGATCGGTCCCGAACTTCTCGAATTCACGGTCGATCGAAGCCCGCACAAGCAGGGACGGCTGATGCCCGGCAGCCGCATTCCGATCAGGGCACCGGACAAGATATTCGAGGTCCGCCCAGACTATGTTTTGATTCTGCCGTGGAACCTGCAAAGCGAAATCGTTCAGAGCTTGGCGGGCATTCGCGAATGGGGCGGGCGTTTCGTGGTCCCGATACCGTCCGCGCGAATCTTGCCATAAATCGCTCGATCGGTGCGGGATCGTTGGCATTGTTCTCCCCAGTCCGCGGAACAATTCAGACCTCTTTCAGGAGCGCCTCGAGGCGAGAATGTTGGCCTCTCGTCTAGATCGGGCTATCGTCAAAGCTTTGGCGGGGAAAAGTGAGATCGAGTCAGGAATATCGGCCAGAGATTGACGGGGTGCGCGCCCTCGCCGTCGTCGGTGTGATATTGTTTCACTTGAGGCTTGGAGCATTTCAGGGCGGATATTCTGGAGTTGACATATTCTTCGTCATTTCGGGATTTCTGATAACCCGCAACATTCTCCACGATGTTGCTGCGGGCGATTTTTCATTCGCCGAATTTTACGCTCGGAGACTCCGCCGAATTTTCCCCGCGCTGCTGTCAACGATAATTATAACGTTTCTTGCGGGTTTTTTGTGGTTTCCACCTGATGCGCTAAAGCTCCTCGCTAGCGCCGCTACAGCTTCCGTATTCTCTGTATCGAATATATATTTCTGGATGGGAACCCAAGGCTATTTTGTGCCCGCGTCTGATTATCTTCCCTTGTTGCATTTCTGGTCGTTGTCGGTCGAAGAACAATTTTATCTGTTCTGGCCGATCTTTCTGCTGCTGATATCTCAAAGGCGCCTACGTAACGTGCTTCCGGGGATCGTTGCTTTCGTTTCGATCTTTTCGCTTATTGAGGCGCAGCGTTGGTTGTCTAGAGACGCGTCCGCAGTATTTTATCTTACGCCGTTTCGTGCCTACCAATTCGGGCTGGGAGCATTGCTCTTATTTATCGAGGATACGCTTCGTCCGAGAGTTATTCTGCGACAAACAATTTTTCTGCTCGGCGTTTTTCTAGTCGCCATCGCTTACTGCTGCTTTGGCGGCCAATCGAGAGTGCCATCGCTTGCTGCGAGTGTTGGGGGGATGTGTCTAATCGGGGCTGGTCGGGCACCCATAATCTCAATCCTAATCACCAACCGCGTGGCAACTGCCATCGGCGCAATCTCTTATTCGCTATATCTTTGCCATTGGCCAATCATCGTTTTTGCAAACTATATTTTTGGTGACCTGACGGGAAACGCAACAGCGAACGTTTCGATTGTTGTTGTCACGCTGCTCTGTTCGCTCACGATGTATTTCTGTGTTGAGAAACCATTTCGGCTAGCGCCACGTGCTGCTGACCCGGGTAGGTATTCGCGAACGTTCGCAATCTTCGCTGCGCTCACAATCTTCGTCGGGGGCCTTACTGCGACCGCCTCAGCCCAAGGCGGATGGTTCTGGCGACTGACGGATCGGCAGCAGGAGATAAATCGGGGTGAGAAGTTCGGCATGTTCCCTTGTCATCAATCGCACTTAAACGATTGCGTTTTTGGCAGCATCACCGGGCCTGTTGGTGTGGTGGTGATCGGTGACTCTTATGTTGAGCAATATGTCGCTGGTTTGCACATTGTCGCTCGGGAACTTGGTCTGCGTGGCGCCGCCTTTACTCATGGCGGGTGCCTGGGCTTGCTTGGAGTTCGTCGAATTAACTACGTCGAAGAGAAGGAGTGTCGTGATGGCCGCGATCTATCACTTGCTTTGGCCAAGTCGAGCAACGCTCCCGTCGTGATCGGGCAGGCATGGATGGGATACGCATTGGGATCAATCGGAGACGACGACAGCAAACCGACTGCTTTTCGATCGGAGGAGGAACGACTAGGCATTCTAAGAACGGCTCTTGAAAAGACGATTAGATTTCTCGGCAGCGATCGTCGTGTCCTAATTATTGGCGCTCAGGTTCTCGCACCCTGCGATATCGAGGCTTATCGTTTTGGGGCCGGTCCGCTCTGGCATCGGCCGGCGCGTGATTGCGCGCCCTTGCCGTTAGTAACCGCTCGCGGCGAGACTGCCGCAGTCAACATGATGTTGCGTAGTTTGGAGTTGAAGTACCCGTCACAAGTAAGTCTCCTGCTTCCTGAGGACTATCTTTGCGATGCGGTTTGTCGCTTCCAAAGAGATGGTGTTTGGCTTTATCAAGATCAGGGTCATCTCACGGTTGCCGGCTCCGAATACATAGCCCGTCGAGCGTACGATAAACTCAAAGCGTTCCTTCTTGTGGGACCAAAATCCGACCCCTCCTAGCTGGTTGAGGCGCCATCGGCTCAGTGCAGTAGGCTGGCGAAATATGCGCCAAAGAACGACGCCCAAATTAGTTGCGGCCAAAAACACAATGATACCAAACGGATATATCCGTTCACGTCGTGAACATCGCCCTTGACGTTCATGCCATGAACGCGCTAAGACCCCCACCAAGACCTTAGGGGGCGGGGGATGGATCGCTTGTTGGACACCGAGCACGAGAATGAGCGGATCGTGCTTGGCCTGTTGAGTTCCGTCGAGAACGACGGCGAACGTTCCCAGCGCCATATCGCCGCCGAGCTCGGCATCGCGCTCGGTCTGGTCAACGCTTACCTCAAGCGCTGCGTCAAGAAGGGCCTGGTCAAGGTCCGCGACGCCCCGGCGCGCCGCTATGCCTACTACCTGACACCGCATGGATTTGCGGAAAAGTCCCGGCTCACAGTCCAGTATCTCTCCGACTCATTTTCGTTCTTTCGCCTCGCCAAGGCCGATTGCGCACACGTGCTCGACGCCGCCAAGGCCGCAGGCTTCAGCCGGCTGGTGTTGGCCGGAAAATCGGACCTTGCCGAGATCGCCATTCTTTGCGCGGTGGAGGCCGCGATCAAGATCGTTGCGGTGGTTGATCCGCGCAGTGACGATGCGCAATTCGTCGGGGTCGACCTCGTCAAATCCTACACTGAGGTAAAAGACAAGTTCGATGCGGTTATCGTGACCGACGTCACCCGCGCAAAATTGTCGTTTGACGCAGCCGTCGAAGCCTGCGGGCCCGACCGTGTGCTGGCGCCCGCGCTGCTCGGCTTGCGGCCGCCGCAGAAGACGACAGGGGGCGAGGCATGAGCGAGACGATCGGCCCGCGCTGGTATGTTGTGCAGACGCAAGTGAACGGCGAGGCCAAGGCTGCGCAGAATTTGGCGCGTCAGGGCTACGAGATCTATCTGCCGCGCTATCTGAAGCGCCGCCGTCACGCCCGCAAGGTCGATTTCACGGCGAAGCCGCTGTTTCCGCGTTACATGTTCGTGGCCATCGACATGGCGACGCAGCGCTGGCGATCTATTCAATCGACCTTTGGCGTGGCGCGTCTCGTCAGCAACGGCGACGATCCGGCCAGCGTGCCCGAAGGCGTGGTTCACGCGCTCAGGGCGCGCGAAGACGACAGGGGGTTCGTCAGGCTCGATTGCAAGCCCGTCTTCGCGCCCGGCGACAAGGTGCGGGTGCTGGCGGGTGCCTTTATGGACAGCGCGGGGTTGTTCAACGGCCTCGCCGACCACGATCGGGTCTCAATTCTGTTGGAGATGCTCGGCCGCAAGGTCCGCGTGCTGCTCGACGCGGACATGGTCGCCGCCGCCTGACAAGGCGGCTTTAGCGTGCGCCGCGCGAAGCGGCGCACTTCGTCTCGGCTCCGAACAGGAGCAACCCGTGTGACGCCTGAGTCACCCGGACTGCGGTAGCATGGAAATTTTTGGCACAACCTCGTCTGATCCGAACACTTCCGGGTTGGCTTGCGCGGTGACGCTATTTGATGACCTATCGAATCTTTATTCAGGCACGCATGAGTTCGGCGCGGTTTCCGGGCAAGATGCTGGCGCCATTTCGCGGTCGCCCGTTGATCGCGCAGGTGTTGGAGCGCTTTCGTGGGTTCGACTTGCATTCGCGGATCGTCGTGCTCACGAGCGTCGATTCAACCGATGACCCGTTGGCGGATTTCGTCGCCAACCGGTGCGCCGTGCCTGTCTTTCGCGGTGAGCTCGGCAATGTGGTGGCGCGCTTCCAATCGGCCCTTGCCGAATACCCTTGCGAATGGTTCGTGCGTATCTCCGGTGACAGTCCGTTGATCGATGCCTCGCTCGTGCAAGCCATGATCCGGCTGTCAGATCGCGGGCACGATGTGGTGTCCAATGTGGTGCGGCGAACCTTCCCGCCGGGGCAGAGCGTCGAATGTGTTCGAAGCGGGGTCTTCCGTGCCCTCAATGCGGGTGACTTGACGCCGGATCAGCGCGAGCATGTCACCAAAGTGTTTTACGACCGGCCCGATGACTGGCGGCTGCGCAGCGTGATCTGCGAAGAACCGGCATGGGCTGATGTCCGGATGGTGGTCGATCACCTCGACGATTTGCGCAAATTGGAGGCCGGCTTGGCGCAACCGGCATCGTTTGGCGATCTGGCAAGGCCGGAGGCAGGGTGAAACGGCAACTCGGCGTCGCCGTGATCGGGCTAGGTATCGGCGAGCAGCACGCACGCATGTATGCGACGCTGTCGTCCTGCAAGGTAAAGCTCCTGGTCGATCTCGACAGGTCTCGCGCGGAAAACCTTGTTCGGGAGTTTCCGGGCAGCGATGCCGGGAGCAATATCGGCGCGGTACTCGATCGCGACGATATCGACATTGTTTCGATTGCGTCGTTCGACGACGCGCATTTCGACCAGGTGATGCGCGCGCTGTCGGCGGGCAAACATGTCTTCGTCGAGAAACCGCTCTGCCGCACCGCCGACGAGCTTGCGCAGATCAGGGCGGCGCTCAACGCGAATGCCTCCCTGCATCTGGCGAGCAATCTGGTCTTGCGGGGCGCCGATCTCTACCGCTGGCTTCGCGACGAAATCGCGGCCGGTGCATTCGGCGAAATCTATGCGTTCGACGGCGACTATCTTTACGGGCGCCTGCACAAGATCACCGAAGGTTGGCGCGGCGAGACGGACAACTATTCAGTGATGCTTGGTGGCGGCATTCACATGATCGATCTGATGCTGTGGCTCACCGGTCAGCGTCCGCGCTCGGTCCAGGCCGTCGGCAACCGCGTCTGCGCCCGCGGCACGGGCTTTCAATATGACGATTTTACTGCCGCGACCATGACCTTCCCGTCCGGCATGGTTGGCCGCATCACCGCGAATTTCGGCTGCGTGCACCGTCATCAGCACGTCGTCCGCGTGTACGGTACGCGCAAGACCTTCATCCTCGACGACGCCGGAGCCCGTCTCATGACGGCGCGCGACCCGGTCGAGCCGGGCCTCGCAGTGGCCCCGGTCGAGCCGCTCAAGCTGGCAACCAGGCCCGCGCACAAGGGGGCGCTGATCCCGGCGTTCGTCGAAGCGATTGTGCTGAACAAGCCGTCCCGCACCGCAGACCTCGATGCCACGCTCGACGCGATTGCCATCGCCGCCGCATGCGACGAGGCGGTCTCAACTTCCTCATTTGTTCAGATCAGATATCAATGACCCAGGCACGTAAAATTCCCTTCGGCAAGCCTTGGATCACCGAGGCGGAGCGAAACGCCGTTCTCGGTGTTCTCGCCGGTGATGTCCTCACCCATGGTCCGCAGGCCCACGAATTCGAGAAGGAGTTCGCCGCGGCACTCGGGAACGGGCATGCGTTGACGCTCAGCAACGGCACCGCTGCGCTGCATCTTGCATACTGGCAACTCGATATCGGCGCGGGCGACGAAGTTATCGTGCCGGCGCAGACGCATGTGGCGACCGTGCATGCCGTCGAAATGGTCGGCGCGCGCCCGGTATTCGTCGATTGCGATCGCGCGACCGGCAATATGACGCCGGACGCGATCGAGGCGGCTATTACGCCGCAAACGCGAGCAATTGGGCTCGTGCATTTCGTCGGCATTCCCTGCGACATGCCTGCGATCATGACGGTTGCGTCGAAGCGCGGTCTGAAGGTGGTCGAGGATTGCGCGCTGGCGCTCGGAACGCGGTGGGACGGAACTCACGCCGGGCTGTTCGGAGACGCAGGGACGTTCTCATTCTACCCCGTCAAGCACATCACCACGGGCGATGGCGGCATGCTGGTCACGCGCCATGAGGACCTCGCGAAGAAAATATCCAAGGCCCGCGCCTTTGGAATTGATCGTACCTTCGCCGAACGCACCGTTCCCGGGGTCTATGATGTGCTTTCGCTCGGCATCAACTATCGCTTGAGCGACATCAACTCTGCGATCGGCCGCGAGCAGCTCAAGCGCCTCGATACGATCCTGGAGCGGCGGGCGCGGAACTTTTCAGCGCTGAAGAAGGGGCTGGCCGGTCTTGAGCATGTTGCGGTTCTGGATGTCACTGCCGCCGGCCAAACCAGCAGCCATTATTGCCTGACGGCGGTATTTGACGGCCCATTGGCGGACAAGCGGACGGAGATCATTCGCCGCCTCAATGCCGCCGGCGTCGGCACCAGCGTCTACTATCCCCATCCGATTCCACGGCTCCAATACTACCGCGAAAAATACGGCGCGGACCTTGCGCGGTTCCCGAATGCGGCGCGGATCAGCGATCAATCGATCGCATTGCCGGTCGGGCCGCATCTCGAGGTCGACGACATGAATTACATCGCAAATGAACTGACCACGATCGTGAGGGATTTGACGTGTTCGAAGAAAAACTGAAGGGCCGTACCGTCGCACTGATCGGCGGTGCGGGGTTCATCGGTCATAACCTTGCGCTGGCATTGAAGCGGCATGGTGCCGACCCGCACGTGATCGACGGGCTGCAGGTCAACAATCTCGGCGCTTTCACGAATTCCGGCCAGGACCCCAACAAGACGCTGTATGTGAATTTCATTTTTGAGCGTATGGGGTTGCTGCGCCAGGCAGGCATTCCGCTGCACGTGCTGGACGCGCGGGATTATCACGCATTGTCCCGCTGCCTTGGTGAGATCAAGGCGGACTGCATTGTCCAGCTTGCGGCGATCGCCCACGCCAATCGTTCGAACAAAGACCCCTACAGCACGTTCGATCACTCGTTCCGGACGCTGGAGAACGCGCTCGACACCGCGCGTGACCAGAATGTTCACTTTGTCTATTTCTCCTCCTCGATGGTGTACGGCAATTTCGACGGTGAGGCCGCCGTCGAAGAGCGGCATTGCGAGCCGATGGGTATCTATGGCGCCTTGAAATACGGCGGCGAGAAGCTGGTGATCGCGCACAACCAGGTGTTCAACACGCCCTATACCATCGTCCGTCCCTCGGCGCTTTATGGCGAGCGTTGCGTCAGCCGGCGCGTCGGACAGGCGTTCATCGAGAACGCGCTGCGGGGCATGCGTCTCACTGTGAACGGAGACGGCAACGACGCGCTCGATTTCACCTATATCGAGGATCTGGTGCAGGGGGTGCTGCGTTCGATCGCGCTTCCAGAGGCCAGAAACCAGACGTTCAACATGACGTATGGCGGCGCCCGGACACTCAACCAGATGATCGAATTGATGAAGCAGGCATTTCCGGACATCGAAATTGTGCACAATCCGCGAGACGGCCTGATGCCGGAACGGGGAACGCTGTCGATCGATAAGGCCAGGCGCCTGATCGGTTACGAGCCGCAGTATCCACTGGAAAAAGGTTTTCCGCGTTACATCGAATGGTACAAGCGATTGTCCGCCGAACATCCCGACTATTTTGGCTGAGCGTTCACCGTGCGCGTCGAAAAAGATCAGTGGCTGTCAGATGTTCTTGAGATGGCGAGCTGGAAAGTGCTTGACGTCGAGGCGGGCACGTCGCCCGCTGACATCCGGGCGGTTTTGCTCGATCGTGCCGGCGGGGACGCAGCATTCTTCTCTGCAAAGATACGAACCCGGGATGTCGACGCAGTGAAGAACGCGACCCGGGCCGGGTTCCTCCTCGTCGATACCAACGTTACGCTGGATTGGTGTGGCGTAGCCGACGGCGCTTCCGGTAACAATGGGATCGATAGCGACACGACAATCGAAGCGGCGGGCCCGGCTGACGCCGCGGCGGTCGAAAGGCTTGCCGGGCAGTGTTTTGCATTTTCGCGCTTCCATCTTGATTCCGCCATCGGTCTGGCTCGGGCAAATGAGGTCAAGCGGCAATGGGCGCGCAATGCCTGTCGCGGGCGAGCCAGTGTGGTTTATGTCGCCCGAAAGAAGAACGATGTGACCGGCTTTTTGGCGGTGCTCGAAGGCGGATCGGATGGGCATAAGGATGCGATCATCGATCTGGTCGGGGTGGCCAAGGGCCATCAAGGGCAGGGCGCCGGTCGGGCACTGAGCTGGACGTTCGTCGACCAGTGGCGCGACCGCGCGGACCGGCTTCGCGTCGGCACGCAGATTTCCAACATTCCGGCGATGCGGCTCTATGAAAAGATCGGCTTTCGGATCACTGAGACGTCGTACGTCCTGCATGCCCACGTCAAGAACGGAGCGTTTGCGGTATGAAGATCGGTAGTATCGACCTTGCCGAACGGCCGTTTCTGATCGCCGAGATTGGAAACAATCACGAAGGCAATCCGGATCTTGCGGTGAAGCTTGTCGACGCGGCGGTCGCGGCGGGCGCCGATGCCGTCAAGGTGCAGTTGATCAATCCCTTGCGGCTCGTCAACAGGTCGGAAGCGCAGCGCATCGCGCAATTGTCGCGGTTCAAGCTGGAACGCGATGTGTTTCTGGAACTGGCGCGGCGAGTGCGGGAACGCGGTGCGCTGTTCATGGCGTCCGCATTCGATTGCGACACGCTCCAGGACTGGGCCGACGATCTCGACGCCGTCAAGATCGCCTCCGGCGATCTCGACTTCGATCCGATGCTGCGGGTGGCCGCGAAGTGCGGCAAGCCTGTGGTGTTGTCGACGGGGATGTCGACGCTGCCCGAGATCGAGCGAGCGGTCTCCGTGTTTTCCGCGGCGCTGCCTCCCGGCGTGGCGGCGAAAGATCGCCTCGCGGTATTGCACTGCGTCAGCCTCTATCCCACGCCGCTTGCGCTCGCCAACCTTTCGGCGATCGCGGAGTTGCGTGACCGGCTCGGTCTAACCATCGGTTACTCCGACCACACGCTCGGTGTAACCGCTGCGACCATAGCACTCGGGCTCGGCGCCCGAGTAATCGAAAAACATTTCACGCTCGACAAGGCCTATTCCGAGTTCCGCGATCATGCCTTGTCGGCCGAGCCGGAGGAATTTGCCGTCCTTGCCGAGGCGGCTCGTTCCTTCAAGGATATTCTGGGACGCGGATTTGTCGGCGGCGAGCTGGCCGATGCGGCGACCCGCGCGGTTGCACGGCGCGGCATCGTCGCGGCCCGCGAAATTGCCGCGGGAGCAACCATCACAGCCATCGACCTCGACTATGTCCGCCCGGCGACTGGTTTTCCGCCGTCGGCCGCCGAACGGGTGATCGGCCGGCAAGCGCGCAAGCCGCTCGCCCTTCACCAGGTCATCCGCGAGGAAGATCTCGCGTGATGCATCCCTATCGCGGCTCGCTAACCTAACATCATGTGCGGAATTGCCGGATATCAGGGTCGGTCACCGCTCGCACGGGAGCGCATCGACGCTTGCCTCGCGCTGATGAGCCGCCGGGGGCCGGATCATCGCGAGGCGCGTCAATGGCAGACGGCGTCGGGAACTCACACCGTCCTGCTGCACAGCCGGCTGTCGATCATCGATCTCGATCCGCGCGCCAACCAGCCTATGGGCTTCGAACGCTCTTGGATTTCGCTGAACGGCGAAATCTATAATTTCCTGGAGCGCCGCTCTGAACTCGAGGCCGCCGGCGTGGCGCTGAATACCCGGTCCGACACTGAAGTGCTGCTGGCGTCGATCAGTCGCTTTGGCTGGGAAGTGCTGGATAAATGCGAGGGCATGTGGGCGTTCGCGCTGTATCACGAGGCGAGCGGGCGGCTGACCCTGTCGCGCGACCGGTTCGGAGAGAAGCCGCTCTACTACTTTGTGACCGAGGACGGCATCTACTTTGCATCCGAAATCAAGTTCATCGCCGCACTCATCGGCCGGAAGCTCGCCGTCAACCACGACCACCTGTGGCGTTACCTCGTCAATGGGTACAAGGCGCTTTACAAGAACAGTGCGCATGCATTCTTTCAGGGTATCCGCGAGGTAAAATCAGGCGCAAATCTGGTCTGCGAGCGCGGTGATATCGTCTCGGAGCGGCGCTACTGGCGGCCTGCGACCGCGATCGACGACGATATGACCTTTGCCGAGGCGGTAAGCGGTGCGAAAGAGCGGCTGATTCGTTCGGTGGAACTGCGACTGCGGGCCGACGTGCCGCTGGCGTTCTGCATGAGCGGCGGCGTCGATTCCAACGCGCTCATAAGCATCGCCAAGCGCGTGTTCGGCTACGACGTGCACGGATTTACCATCGTCAACACCGATGCGCGCTATGAAGAGGCCGACATGGTTGACCTCGCGGTGCGCGAACTCGGCGTGCGTCATACCGCTGTTCCCGTGATGACCGACGGTTTTCTGCCCGGGTTGCGCGCGCTGGTGCGCCAACACGATGCCCCGGTCTATACCATCACTTACTATGCGCAGTGGATGCTGCAGAAGGCGATCGCGGATTCAAATTATCGCATCTCCATCAGCGGCACGGCCGCCGATGAATTGTTCAGCGGCTATTACGATCATCACCTTGCCTACTTGCAGGAAATCAAGGGCGACAAGGCGCATCACGCCTCCTCCCTCGCGTCATGGCAAAAGCACGTCAAGCCGATGGTTCGCAATCCCCACCTCGGCAATCCGGATTTGTTTGTCGACGATCCGGAATTCCGCGATCATATCTATCTCGATGCCGAGGAGTTCAGCCGGTTCTTGACGGTTCCCTGGAGCGAACCATTCGGCGAGACCAACTACAGCAACCGCCTGCTGCGCAACCGCATGCTGAATGAGCTGTTCCACGAGGCGGTGCCGGTGATCCTGCACGAGGACGATCTGAACGCGATGTATTTTTCGGTCGAGAACCGCTCGCCGTTCCTCGACCGCGACCTGTTCGAGTTCTGCAACAGCATTCCGACCCGGCATCTGATCAACGACGGAAAAGCCAAGGCGATCCTGCGGGAATCGGTGCGTGGGATCGCGCCCGACGGCATCATCGATAACCCGCGCAAGGTCGGCTTCAACGCCCCGATCCTCGATTATCTCGACGTCCGCGATCCGGACGTGCGCAACTATCTGTTGGATGACAGTCCGATCTACGACTACGTGCGCAAAGACCGGATCGAGCAGCTGATCGGCGCGTCCGATTTGCCGAACAGCCAGAGCAAATTCCTGTTCTACTTCCTGAACAGCAAGATATTCCTTGAAGAGTTTGCCGCGTGATGCGCTACTGCAGCCAATGCATTCTGCCGGACACGCGCCCCAATCTGGTGATCGGGCCGGATGGGGTGTGCAACGCCTGCCGGTCGCACGGCACGAAAGCGGACATCGATTGGGACGCGCGCAAGCGGGCGTTCGAAGCTGTTGTCGCGCGGGCCAAGGCTCACGCCAAGTCCCGCAGCACCGGCTACGATTGTCTCATTCCGGTCAGCGGCGGAAAAGACAGCACGTGGCAGGTCGTGAAGTGTCTCGAAGCCGGCCTTAATCCGCTCGCGGTCACGTGGAAGACACCTGGCCGCACCGATATTGGTCAGCGCAACCTCGACAATCTGGTTGCGCTCGGCGTCGATCACGTCGACTACCAGATCAATCCGAAGGTCGAGCGGAGATTCATGCTGGACGCGCTGGAGCGTTTCGGCTCGACGGCCGTTCCGATGCACATGGCGATCTTCGCGATCCCGGCGAAGCTTGCCGTCAAGTTCGGAATTCCGCTGGTGGTCTGGGGCGAGAATTCTGCGTTTGAATATGGCGGGCGGGACGAGGAGCGAACCGGTTTCAAGCTCGATGCGGCGTGGCTGCAGCGTCACGGCGTGACCCACGGCACCTCGGCAAGAGACTGGATTTCGGATCGCCTGACCGAACGGGAACTGACACCCTATTTCGGGCCGGGCGAAGCGGAGCTCGATGCCGCCGGCGTTCTGGCGATCTTCCTCGGCTACTACCTGGAATGGGATCCCGAAACCACGCGTCGGATCGCCGCCGAACACGGCTTTGTCGCCAACCGGCAAGGCCCCCGGACCGGGCTATACGACTATGCCGACATCGACGACGACTTCATCTCGATTCATCACTGGCTGAAATGGTACAAGTTCGGCTTTACCCGGCTGTTCGACAATCTTTCGCTGGAAATCCGCAATGGCCGAATGACGCGTGAGCAGGCCGTCGCGACTGTCCGCGCACGCGGCGACGAAACGCCGTGTCAAGACATCGCAAAGCTGTGCGAGTTTCTCGGCATTTCGTCGCAGCGGTTTTTCGAGATCGCGGAAACGTTCCGCAACCGCGACATCTGGGCCCACGATGGCGGGGAGTGGAAAATGCCGGGCTTTCTCGTTCCGGAGTGGGACTGGAACGATAGCGGGCAGAAGCTGAGCGCATGAAGTTCGAACCGAAGAATCCGCCGCGGGAATTTGAAGTCGGCTACGACATCAAGGGCGTCATTCGCGACTGCGGTTCGATGCGGCTGGCGCCCGACGAGCAGGTCACGTTTCTGACCGAGGATGGCGGCGAATACGACCTCACGCGCAAGGACTGGGGATTTTATGCGACGCCGTCGCTCAACGGACGGCTGGCGGGTTTCAACCTGCGTGCGGTGCTGGTGAAAAATCGCGTGGAGCGATATTTTGTTCTCTTGGTCGAGCGTGGCAAGGAAGAGGCGTTCGATCGCTACATTCGCCAGGAGCCGTTGAAGATCGTTGCATGGCTGGACTCGCTCGAGGCGCTGCAGGCCCTCGAAACTGCGCTGGAGCGGCGGTCGTGAGCAGCCTGCGTCCCGCGGCCTGTCCGATATCAGGTGAAACGCAGTCGCGCCTGGTGTTTTCCTACGACGCGCCGCCATCGGGAGAGATCGGTTTTCGCCGCCCGCCGGGCGAGCCTTATCACCGGGAAGTCTGGCAGTTCGTCCGGTCAAACCATTTTGTCTCGCGCCACGCGATGACGGTGCAGACCGACTACGGCGGCGACTATGTCAACGCGACCTATGGCAACGACGCCGGCTTAAGGGCTGCGTTCGAGCGCGTGATCGCGCTGCCGCCGGAGCGTTCCGACAACGCCGGCAGGATCGCCCGCATTCGCTCGTTCGCTGCAAGCCATTTCGGCGCGGAAAAAAATGTGCGCTTGCTCGATGTCGGCGCGGGGCTTGGCGTGTTTCCGTACGCGGTGAAGCAAGCAGGCTGGCAATGCACGGCGATCGATCCCGACGAACGGGCTGTGGCGCATATGAGGGCCGGCGTCGGCGTCGATGCGATGCTCGGCGATTTCATGAGCCTTGACGCCGCGGGGCAGTTCGAGATTGTCACCTTCAACAAGGTCCTCGAACATGTCCAGGATCCCGTCGGCATGCTGCGGCGGGCACGGCAGTTCGTGGCGCCCGGCGGCTTTGTCTATCTTGAACTGCCGGACGGCGAAGCCGCGGCAGAAGCAGGCGAGGGACGAGAGGAGTTCTTTGTCGAGCACCTGCATATTTTCAGCTTCGTATCGATCGCGATGCTCGCCGACCGGGCCGGCTTCCGGCCGATCGTGGTCGAGCGGCTGCAGGAGCCGAGCACCAAGTTTACCCTGCGGGCGTTTCTTGTTCCATCTTCACGATAAATATCCAGTTAGCGAGTTTCAATGACAGCATCCAATCGCGAGCGAGAGCACGAAGACGTCTACGGAAAGAGCTTCGCTCTCTATGACCGCGAACAGATGACGCAATTTACCGGCTTCTTTGAGAAACGGCTGCTTGCCAACGGTCTCGACGGAGAGAGTCTGTTCAAGGGGAAGCGGTGTCTCGACGCTGGCTGCGGAAACGGGCGGGGCTCGCTTCTAATGCTTAAGAATGGCGCAGCTCACGTCACAGCTCTGGATATCAGCCAAGAGAATTTGCGAAGCGTCGATCGCAACCTGAAGAGTTTTGGTTATTCGAATTTCGAGTGCAGACAAACCAGTCTTGAGAAGATTGCCATCCCCGATCAGTGCTTCGATTTTGTCTGGTGCAATGGCGTGTTGATGCACACAGCCGAGCCCGATGCGTGCCTGCAAGAAATAGCTCGCGTTCTCAAGGTTGGAGGAAGATCCTGGATCTACGTTTACGGATCAAACGGACTGTATTGGTATCTCATCAACCGCTTTCGCATGTGGTTTCGGGAATTCGACCCCCAAAGATTGCTCGATTGTTTGCAAATGATGAGCGTCGAGGTGCGATACATTGGGGAATATATGGACGATTGGAAGGTTCCTTATCTTCGCTCCTACACAGACTTGGACTTCTCTACACGATTGCGCGAAGTTGGTTTCGGCGACGTGGCTCGCCTGTGGCGCGGTGTTTCTTACGATACCTCAGAACGGTTGATGCGCTTCCCGAACGATCGGCCGTGGTTGGGGGAAGGCGATCTGAGATATCTGCTGACCAAGACCGGCGTGGCGGGGTCTGCTGATGGTCAGCCACTCAGTAGTGACGAGCATGGTTCGAAACCGAACTTCGATCGGCTAATCCTCGAGAAACTCGATGCGCCTTTGACCGATTTGGAAGCGGCGATCGGATCAAATGTAATCCTCGCGGCGTTACTTGCGTCAAATCTACAGCGCCGATTGCGAGACATGATGAGTGAAGAATGCCCACTGGATGTTGCGAGTTTCCTTAATTTCGTCAGATCAAATTGCGAAGCAGCGAAGATATTGACTGCTGCCGGATCGAGGGGCCGTTGACTGTGTTCTGGTGGTCGCGCGTGACGCGCGAATGAGAAAATTGTTATGCGTGTAATGTTTTTTGCGCCACACGCGGCCTTCTGGTATCACGCGTTTCCGGAGGCGCTCGTCGCAGAGGGGCTCATCCACAGAGGTCACGAAGTTCTTTACGTCACGTGCGATCGGGCGCTGGAGGATTTTTGTGTACCGATGGCCGCGAGCGGATTGACCGGAAAGAGCGACGCAATTTCCAAACGAGAAATCTGCGGCCAATGCATGCACAACGAAAAGCTAATTCGGGAAGAATTCGGCTTTGCGGGGCCTCGCCTTTCGGAGCTTCTCGATGCGGAAGCGGAAAAGGCTATCGAGGAAGTCCTTGCGAGTGTATCTCGCGATTCAGTGCTTGAGCTGTGCGTAGATGGTGTCGCTGTTGGGCGACTTGCCCTATACAATCTTCTCAATCGAAGAAAACGCATCCGACTCGATTTAGATGATGATGAATGGAATGAGTATTGGATTGAACTAAAGAATCTTTTGCGTGTTTGGCAAGCGGCAGACAGGCTCTTTGCGAGCTTTCGGCCTGACCGTGTCGTTGTTTACAACTCGCTTTACCCGGTCAACAGGGTTGTGAGTAAATTCGCGGAGGTGAAAGGGATCCCGAGTTATTTTATGCATGCCGGTGGCGACTTATCGAGAAGACTGCAAACCTTGCTGATTGGGCGCGGCGACACTTTCACTTTCTATGAGAGCGCCTTGGAAAATTGGCCGAGATTTTCCAAAATTCCGTGCGTGCCTGAGGATTTGGCTAAGGTAACACGTCACTACGCCCATATTTTCAAAGGTAAGAGTGTCTTCGGCTATTCTTCGGCAAATACTGGACTTGTCGACATCAGATCGCGCTTTCAGGTGGCACCGGAGCAAAAGCTTCTTCTCGCCACGATGAGCAGTCTTGACGAGGTTTTTTCCGCTCAAAGCATCGGCGCTTTTGATGGGTATGCGCCGCTATCCGCATTTGCGAATCAAATCGAGTGGATAAGGTCGCTGGTCGACTACGTTTCGGAAAGGCGTGACCTGTTTTTGATAGTGCGCGTTCATCCTCGTGAATTTCCGAACCGACGGGACCAGGTGGTTTCCGAGCATGGCAAGCTACTTCGAGAGATGTTCGTTAATCTGCCGTCAAACATCAAGGTCAATTGGCCAGAAGATAAGCTTTCACTTTACGATCTGGCTTGTGGAACAGACGTTGTTTTGAATGCGTGGTCGAGCGTCGGCAAAGAAATGGGTGTCCTTGGGATTCCGGTCGTTCTCTACAGCGGAAATTACGTACTGTATCCAGCCGATATCAACGACGTTGCTACAACCGCGCCAGACTATTTCAAGAAGATAGAATGTGGCTTGCGCGACGGATGGTCATTCGAACGTGCGCGGCGTGCTTATAGATGGAGCGTATATGAATTCTGCCGCTGCGTCGTCGACATCGGCGATAGCTATCCGGTTCTTGAGAATCCGGATCGAAGCATTTTCGAGAAATTGATTGGGCGGGTTACCCGATACATTTCTAAGGACTACGAAAAACAACAGGATTTCCGTCGACGCCGCAAAACGTTGGCGGCGGAAGGCCAGATCGATCGTCTCTTGGGATCTGGAGACGGGACGATTGTCGAGCACATGATGCCGGCGATCCCCGGGGCTGGATCATTGGAACGGGAGACGATCGCACTGCGTGGCGAGCTGAAAAAATTGGCGGCTGTGCTGTTCCCGGATCAAGCGTCGCGCTCTGGAAATCACCTCTACAAGATGCTGACTGGTTCCGCAGGTTAGATCGCGGGTGGCCCACGCTGCCTGATGAGCTTGTGGACCCTGGGGTCTGTACGCAAGGCCTCGAAGATTTACGGCAATTGACATGGTTGGAGCGTTGAAGTGAGCCACTCTCCTGTGATGCATACACTATCCAACGCAGCGCGAACTCTCTTGGGATCGGCTGCTTTTCTTCGGAGTGGACGTACTCCGGCCTTCGCCTATCGAAGTATGGTTCAGCTATTTTGTGCGACGGGTGGTACGTCAAATGACGCTATGTCATCCATGTTGGCCATGTTGAAGCGACCCTATCCGTTGGTGGACCATAACGGGGTTCTCGGTCACCTCTCGACCGACGATGTTGACGCGATCGGTGCCGATCTCAGCCTACGAGGCTATCATGTCTTCATGCAGCGCCTATCCGACGACTTGTGCGACCGATTGTTGGAATTTGCGTTAGCTGCACCGTGCGCTAGACGCCAAATGGACGGCGAGGCGACCACGGAAAGTGCTGCGGCGCGATATCCGAGAGAGAAGCCTGACGCCGTATTATACGATTTTCGCGAGCAAGATCTGATCAACAATGGTCTGATCCAGAACCTGATGGCGGATCGCTCGATCATCGCCGTCGCGCAGAACTATCTGAGTGCCCAGCCTATCGTCGATGTCGTTGCTATGTGGTGGAGCGCCGCCTCGGAGCTGCCGGATAAGCAGGCAGCGCAATATTGGCACTTCGATATGGATCGTATCAAGTGGCTGAAGTTTTTCGTCTACCTAACCGATGTCGGGCCGGAGAACGGCCCGCATTCCTTCGTGGAAGGATCGCACCGCCGCGGCGGGATTTCAAAAAGCTTGCTGCAGAAGGGCTATTCGCGACTCACTGACGAGGAGGTCAGTGCCAACTATTCGCCCGACAAGTTTATCGAATTCACGGCGCCGCGGGGTACCGTGATCGCGGAGGATACGCGTGGATTGCACAAAGGCAAGCACGTGACGAAGAGGGATCGGCTTGTCTTACAGCTGCAGTTTAGCAATAGCTTGTTTGGCGGCGATTATCCGAAGTGCACCATCCGGAACCCGTCTAGCCCGCAACTCGTGGAGATGATGGCGAATTATCCGAGGTTATACTCGCACTATACTTGAGACCTGACTCTGTCCCAGATCGCTATTTCACAGCATCGGCGCCTGCTCGGCGTCGTTCGAGCTATCCCCGCAGCCGCGCGGCTGATCTTCAACAAATCGTATGCCCTCCGGCATCTCCGAAACCGCTGGCGTCACCCCGGGCTCGACTGTGACCCTACCATCAATTTCGCAGGCGAGGGTTTCATGGAATACGCGCCTGGAGCAAGTCTTGCCGCGGGCTGCAATGTCGTGCTCGCGCGCGGGACTCGCCTTATCTTGGGCCGGCACTGCTCCATCGGTAGGCAAGTCGAACTCGGACCCGATCCGGCAATCGCTGTCGGAGATTACACATCCATCCAGGACCGTTGCATTATCCTGGGAAATGTGCGGCTCGGCAGGTACTGCGTTCTTTCCTATGACATCTACATCTCGTCTGGAAATCACGTGTTCGATGGTCGGCCGGCGGCTCTGATCAAAGATCAGGATCGTGAATTCGCGGGAACAGTCGACGCCCTTCGGTCCGTTGAGGATCTGGTCGTGATTGAAGATGATGTCTGGCTCGGCGTCCATGTCGTGGTGATGCCGGGGGTTACGATCGGTCGTGGCTGCGTGGTTGGGGCCAATTCCGTCGTTACGCGCAGCTTGCCGCCGTACAGCGTTGCGGCCGGAGTGCCGGCGCGAGAGATCCGGAAGCGACTGGAATTCACGCCGCCAGCGGCGATTGATTGGCAAAAAGAAGACGATGTTCCCTATTTTTACCGAGGCTTCGAAACGTCGGCCGAAGAGCGGCGCAATCATGCGAAGGAGGGCGGGCATTTGGCGGCCGGCGACTTTGCTTTATCGCTAAGACCGGGGCCACGCGGTAAAATCTGCGTTCGCATGAAAGATTTGTCTGGGGGGCGGGCTATCGTCGAGAGCTGCGGCAAGTCCTATGCGCTATCGGATGCGGTAGCCGACTATGAATTCGACGTCGACAAGAGAGAGTGCAATCGACCGGCGACATCCACTTTTTCCGTGAAGGATGGTCCCGTCGTCGTGACCAGCGCGTGGACCAGATGACCGTCCTGCAACAATTGCAGTATCTTCGCGCCCTATTTGCCTTCGCATTTCGCAACAGTCCGCTTCTGCCGGTGGGCCTTGTTCTCTCGGTTGTCTCGGTTTTTCTCGAATTGGCGGCGATGGCGAGCCTGATGCCGCTTGCGACCATCGTTGCGGGCGGATCTGCGCCGAGGGAAGCAATGGTTGTGCGTGTCCTTCGCTTCGCTGGGATCGATGCTACCGGGGATAGAATACTGCAGTTCTTCCTTTTGTTGTTTGCGTGCCGGATATTGACACAACTCATCAGCCAGACGCTGACGATCTATCTTAGCAGACGGATGCTGCTTCAGCTCACCTCGCAGGCATTTTCGGCGCTGATCTTCGATGTTCCTGTCAAGGTACTTGAACAAAAGAGCATCGGCTATTTCATTGGTCTGGCCGGCGATGAGGCAAGCCGGGCCAGCAACCTCATCGCCGTAATCTCACAATTCTTGACGACAGCGCTGCTGGCGGCGCTTTACTTCGCGGCCATCGTCTCCTATTCCGTAGTGATTGCGTTCGCCGTTCTGGTCTTTCTGGCGGTGACGTTCCTGGCGCTGTTCGAGTCCTTTCGGGTCTCGCACCGGCTCGGTGTCCGCCAGGTGGAACAATCGCACTCCGCTGGCTCGCTCTTTCTAGATGCGCTCAACGGTTTGCGCTCGGTACGCTCGTTCTCGGCAGAAAAATATGTCACGCAAAGCTACTACGGCCAGATGCACGGTTATGTGCGCACGCTGGCCACGATTGACGCAGTGGCGCTTTTCGCTCGACTGGGGCCGGCTCTGATCCTTCTGGGGTCGGTTGCGATCCTCAGCGCATGGCCTGCCGCGCGAGAGAGTTTTTCTCTGGATTTGCCCTTTCTCGTCACCATGATTATTCTTCTGATGCGCTTCTTCCCGATCGTGGGCCAGGGACTCAATCTCGCGCTTCGTGTGGTCGCGGATGCCCGTGCCGGTCGCGATGTGACGCAGATCATCGGGCAGTATCAAGCAACATCGCGCGCCGGATCGTCCCGATCAAACGTCGGTGCGATCGAGCGGATCGAAGCAGTAGACGTCCATTTTCAACACCTCGACGGCAAGCCAGTTTTACAAGGTTTCAACGCCCGGTTCGTCAAAGGGAGGAGCTATGCGCTGATCGGAGTTTCCGGATCGGGCAAGTCGACGTTCCTGGATTTGCTGCTCGGCTTCTTCTCACCGGCCAAGGGAGCCATTCTCGTGAACGGCCGTTCGTCTGACGAGCGGAGTCAGGGGGATCTGCGAGGCAAGATCATCCTTGTAGCGCAGGACGCCGCCATATTCAACGACACGATGGAAAGCAATCTGTGCCTGGGCATTGAGGCGTCCCATACGGAGGTGGAGAGGGCTTGCGGGATTGCCTGCATTCACGAGTTCATCCAGGAGATGCCTGACGGTTATCGGACGATCCTGAATTATCGCGGCACCAACCTGTCCGGCGGTCAAAAGCAGCGCATCGGGATCGCACGAGCCGTGCTACGCCATCCTGATGTCTTATTGCTCGATGAGAGCACGAGCGCCTTGGATGCCGCCACCCGAGAGCAGGTTGTTGGAAATCTGCTGAAGGAATTCAAGGACCGAATTGTGGTGTTTGTTACACACGACGCGTTCGTCATGTCAGCGGTTGACGAAGTGCTTGACCTCTCTCTCATCCGCAATGATTCGACCGCTGTTGTTCCATCCGTGGCATGAGGGCCGAACAGCCAATCATTTGCGTCACAGCAAGCGCAAAGACCTGCCTCCTGCGGGCCTCGAATTTCCGGATGCTGAATCCCATGTGCGAATTGTTCGATCGTTGATTTCCATGGTAAAGCGACTGGTGCGCGCGGCCGCTCCCTCGTGGGCTGTCGAGGCGGTGAGGCGTGGCCTCGAGAAATTTGACCCGTTCGTCAACCTTGCATACTCGCAGGACGGTGAGGACATGATCCTGCGGCGGCTGTTTGAGCGGCAGAAATCCGGATTCTATGTCGACGTCGGTGCGCATCATCCCTATCGGTTTTCCAACACCTGCTATTTTTATCGGCGGGGCTGGCGCGGCATCAACATCGACCCCAATCCTGAGGCGATCGAGGCGTTTTGTCGCCATCGCCCTTCCGACACCAATATTTGCGTCGGCGTCTCGGATGCGGGGGCGAGCCTTTCATTCCACTTTTTCAACGAACCTGCGCTGAACACGTTCGATTCCGAACTGGCGGCGGAACGTGTACGCCTGCCCGACTATCACTTGCTGGAGACAAAGAGTGTCCCGGTTCGGCGGCTGGATGATCTGCTTGCTGAATACCTTCAGCCTGATCAGCAAATTGATTTTCTATCGATCGACGTGGAAGGCGTCGATTTGTCCGTGCTTCGTTCGAATGATTGGAGCGTGTTCCGTCCTCGCATATTGCTGGTTGAAGCTCGTCGGCGATCCGTTTCGGGAATCGAGACCGATCCGATCAATCGTTTTGCAGTTGCGGCCGGTTACCAATTGATCGCCAAGACGCTCAACACGCTGATCTATGAAGACGGGTCAAGTACGGCTGCGTCGGGCAGGGTATCCTGAATGCCCGATCTCGCCCCCATCGTGCTGTTCGTCTACAACCGCCCCGACCACACGCGCCAGACGCTGGCCGCGCTCGCCGCCAATCCGCTGGCTGCTGACAGCAATCTGATCGTCTACGCGGATGGCCCGAAAAGGCCGGAACATCGGACCTCGGTCCATGCAGTTAGGGACCTTGTCCGGCGCACAAGTGGCTTCAAATCAATCGAGATTGTCGAAAGGGAGGCCAATCTTGGGCTAGCCAATTCGATTGTTTCGGGCGTGTCGGAGGTTTGTGCGGACCGCGGTCGTGTCATTGTTGTCGAGGATGACCTAGTCGTTTCGCCCGATTTCCTGGCGTTTCTAAATGCAGGACTGGAGCGCTACGCCGACGAACGAAACGTGATGCAGATCTCCGCCTACGCGTTTCCGGCACACGACCAATCGACGTCCCGGACTTTCTTTCTGCCGATGGCCTCATGCTGGGGCTGGGCGACCTGGTCGCGCGCCTGGGCGGCGTTCGATCCCAGGATGTCGGCGCTCGCGAAGCTCGACGACGATCCGGTCGCGCGCCGGCGGTTCAATATCGACGATGCCTACGACTACTACGGCATGGCTTGCCTGCAGCGCCAGGGCAAGATCGATTCTTGGGGCATATGCTGGCAACTGAGCCTGTTCGCGTGTGGTGGTCTCGTGCTTTATCCGCGCGACTCGCTGGTCTACAATGCGGGCATCGATGCGTCCGGCACGCACGGGATGGGCCAGACGGCATTTCAGCGCAAGCTCGAAAATCGTGCCATCGAGGTAGGCGGACTGACCTGGCCGGCGATGGTTGCGGCCGACGAATCCGCCATGGCCGAGGTCAAACAGTTGCTCCGGGCCAACCGGCCCGGAGTGTTGCGAAGGATCATTGGGCGTCTCAGAGCATGAAGCAAATCATTAGGGATCTCTGTCCGCCGCTGGTGTGGCGAAAGCTGCAGGATGTTCGCAATCAGGTTCGCCCGCACCAGGTCAAAACCAGCGGTGACAACCAGGACCTCGATCTCTACTGGACCCCGGAAATGGCGCAGGTGCTCGAAACCTGGGCCGCCGGCAACGCCTGGCTCGAGGTGCAATTCCTGATGGCGAACTGTGAAGGCAAAGTGCTCGATATCGCCTGCGGCACAGGCAAAACCATGACCCTGCTTGACCGGACCAGGCTCGACATCAAGGGATGCGACATTTCCGATCTGTTGATCAAAAAGGCGGTGGAGCGCGGCCTGCCGGCGGAAAGCCTCGAAGTCTGCGATGCGACCAAGCTTCCCTTTGCGAACGGTGAATTCGACTATTCTTACTCGATCGGATCGCTCGAACATTTCACCGAGGAGGGGATCGGAAAGTTCATCGACGAGGCGTCGCGGGTCACCAAAGTCGGCTCGTTTCACATGATGCCGACGTCACGCTCCGGCAAGGACGAAGGCTGGATGAAGACCTATCAGAGCTTTCACAATTGTTCGCCATCCTGGTGGGTCAGCAAATTCGAGAAGCAGTTCAAGCGCGTGCGCGTGCTCGATTCCAACTGGAACGACCGGATTTCGATCGGAAAATGGTTTCTCTGCTACCATTGAGTGCGTCTTGATCGATCGCCTGGCCTACGCGCTG
The DNA here is from genome assembly GCF_900141755.1 of Bradyrhizobium lablabi. Classification (NCBI taxonomy): domain Bacteria; kingdom Pseudomonadati; phylum Pseudomonadota; class Alphaproteobacteria; order Hyphomicrobiales; family Nitrobacteraceae; genus Bradyrhizobium; species Bradyrhizobium lablabi. Next base: position 6,504,450 of record NZ_LT670844.1, read on the forward strand.
CTCGCTTTCCCCTCGCGGATCCGCGACAGGCTTTGGGTGGCGAAGCTGCGCCGCTATTGCTGCGCGGCCGAGGATGCCGAGTTCACGCCGCAGACATCGATCCACAATCCATTCGCGAGGGCGGCCGTCGGCATCGGATCGCGCAGCCTCTTCATGGGTGAAATCAACATTATCACCGACGCGGCAAAAGTCCGGATCGGGGACTGGTGCTTTGTCGGGCCGGGCGCCAAGCTGTGGGCGATGGAATCGATCGACATCGGCAGCCGGGTCTTCGTTTCGCACGGCGTCCAGGTGTTCGATAATAATTCGCACAGCCTGTCCGCGGGCGAGAGGCACGAGAGGTACAGGGAGCTTCGTACCGCCGGCCGTCATTTGACGCCCGAGGCGGTCGTGCACCGGGCGATCAGGATCGAGGATGACGTCTGGATCGGCTTCAATTCGGCGATCATGAAGGGCGTGACCATCGGACGCGGCGCCGTCGTCGGTGCAGGCTCGGTCGTGACCCATGATGTCGAGGCTTATTCGGTCGTTGTCGGAAATCCGGCGCGCGTCGTCGGCCAGAGCAAGACGTGATCGATCTTCTCCGCAAGCTTGTTCACCGCAACCGTGCCCGCGAAAACCGCAGCCGGGTGACGCGGCTCGGCGACGGAACGCGGCTCGACGGGGTGATCGATCGCCGGGCCGCCGGCGCAGAGATCAATATCGGAGCCCACTGCCTGATCCAGGGCCAGATCGTGGCCGAGCGGGACGAGAGCAGGGTCGATCTTGCCGATCGTGTCTTGCTCGGAGGAGGGTCCGTGATCGATTGCGCGCTCTCGGTTACCGTGGAACGCAATGTCCTGATCAGTTACGCCTGCCTCATTGCGGACGCGGACAATCACAGCCTGTTCCCCGAGCTGCGCGTCAATGATCTCGCGACCTGGATGGACGGTCGCCGCCACGACTGGTCGCACACCGAAATGGCGCCAATCCGGATCTGCGAGGGCGCGTGGATCGGTGCACGGAGCATCATCCTCAAGGGTGTTACCATCGGCGCCGGGGCCGTGGTAGGGATGGGAAGCGTCGTGACCAGGGATGTACCTGCGCGCTCCGTCGTGGGCGGCAACCCCGCGCGGGTGATCCGGGAAATCGGACCGGCGCCCGGGACATGACCTTCATCTGAACTGGATAGGCGATGGCTTATGAAAGAATAGAACGCGACGGCACGCTCTATGCCGAGGTGATATGGGCGGGCACGTCAGTCGAGAAAAGCCGCTTCTTTTCCGAGCAAGGATCGTCGTTGCAATTCGGGCTGCTGGCGCATGAGGCGGGATTTGTCGAGCCCGCGCATTATCACCATCCGATCAAGCGCGAGATTTCCGATCTGCAGCAGATGCTCGTCGTGCAGCGTGGCGTCCTCGCTATCGAATTCTATGCGCCGGATGGCGCCAAATTCCACGAGGTCGTCTTGCGCGTGGGCGATGCCATCAATCTCGTTCACGGCATTCACGCGGTTCGCGTGATCGAAGACATGCAGTGTGTCAGCGTCAAACAAGGGCCGTTCTTCGGCGACAAACTCGATAAGGTCAATGTCAGCACCAGGTAAAATAGCGGTTCATGAGCCGGATCTCGGCGAAGAAGAGATCCAGTCCGTTCTCGATGCCCTCCGTCGCGGCGAAATATCGGGCTCCTTCGGCAAGGCGCTGCCGGAATTCGAAGCGCGGTTCGCCGCCTATGTCGGCTGCAAATACGGGGTAGCGGTAACAAGCGGCACGACGGCGCTGCAACTCGCCTCGTCCGCCGCCGGAATTGGCCGAGGCGACGAAGTCCTGATGAGCGCGTCGACCAATATCGCCACCGCGCTTGCGGCCTATCACAACGGCGCGGTGTCGGTTCCCATCGACTCCGAATCGGTGACATGGAACCTCAATCCGGACTTGATCGAGGGGCTGATCACGCCGCGCACCAAGGCGATTATCCCCGTGCATCTGTTCGGTCATCCCTGCGCGATGGACAAGATCATGGCGGTCGCGCGCAAGCATGGTCTGGTCGTGATCGAGGATTGCGCGGAATCGCATGGCGCGACCTGGCAGGGGCAGATGACCGGCAGCTTCGGCGACATGGCCTGCTACAGCTTCTATGCCAACAAGATCATCACCACCGGCGAGGGCGGGATGGTCGTCACCAACGATCCCAAGCTTGCGGAGCGGCTGCGGCTGTTGCGCAACCTCGGGTTCGGAAAGCCGCGATTTTTTCACGAGGTGCCGGCCTATAATTTCCGGATGACCGGCATGCAGGCGGCGCTCGGCCTGGCGCAGCTCGCAAAGATCGACCGTTTCATTGCCGAAAAACGCCGGGTCGCCGCCACCTACAACGAACTGCTGGTGAATATTCCCGGCGTTCAGACGCCAGCGGAGCTGCCGGGAGCGCTCAACGTCTATTGGATGTATGCGATCGTGATCAAGCCGGAGTTCGGCCGGACCCGCGATGAGCTTGCCGGCATTCTGCTGGAGCAGGGCATCGAGACCAGGACCTTCTTCTGTCCGATGAACATGCAGCCGTTCTTGCGGGCCCAGCAAGGCCATCGCGATATCGCCTGCCCGGTTGCCGAAGGATTATGGAGGGACGGCTTTTATTTACCGTCGGCCAACCAGCTCGCTCGTCCGACGATTGCCCGCGTCTGCGAGGCGATCGCCGCGGCAAGACGCTGAATTCGATGCACGTTGCGGCCGTCGTCGCCGGGTTCGATCCGCAATCCGGCGGCGGACACACGTTCGAGCGGGAGATCCTCGAAGCCCTGCGTCAGGCCGCGGCTTCGTCAGCGCACCGCTTCACCGTGCTCTGCCCGGAGCCGTCGGCCGCGGCCCTTGCGAAGGAAATGTCCGGGAGCTTGCCGGTGGTCGGGGTGCCACGCCGCACCGGACGGCTCACCGCGATGGCGTTCCGCGAGATCGAGAGCGTACGCGCGCATTGGCGCCGCCAGAGCGATATCGATCGCGTCGCAGCGGCGAACGGGATCGAGTTCGTCTGGTTCTTGAGCGCGCAGCCCGATCGCACCGACATTCCCTTCATGACGGTGGTCTGGGACCTCCAGCATCGCGCAACGCCCTGGTTTCCGGAGATGAGCGCGGGCGGAATGTGGGACGGACGGGATTCCGTTCATCGCTGGTTCCTGCAGCGGGCCAGTAAGATCATCACCGGCACCCGGGCCGGTTGCGAGCAACTGACGCAGTACTTCCAGATTTCGGCGGAAAACATTCTGACACTCCCGCATCCGACGCCGTCTTACGTGTTCCGCGAGAATCAAGCCGCGCCGGCGGACGCGATCGAGCGCCTGGGGATGAGGCCGCCTTACGTGCTTTATCCCGCGCAATTCTGGCCGCACAAGAACCACGTCAATCTGTTGCTTGCGATTGCGGATCTGAAGAGAAAGGGAACGGCGGTTGCAGCCGCCTTCGTCGGCTCGGACCAGGGCAACCGCCAGTTTGTCGCGGATGTTGCGGCGCGCGAGGGAATCTCCGACCAGGTGCATTTTCTAGGTTTTGTCGAGCGGCCCGTTCTGGTTGCGCTGTATCGGCAAGCGCTGGCGCTGACCTATGTCTCCTGGTGTGGTCCGGAAAATCTGCCCCCGCTGGAGGCGTTTGCGCTGGGCTGTCCAGTTATCGCGACGCGCGTTCCGGGCGCGGAAGAGCAGTTGGGTGATGCCGCGTTGTTTTGCGAGCCCGGCGATCCCACGAGTATTTCCGGAGCGATTGCGAAAGTTCTCGACGATGCGGCGCTTCGCTCGCGGCTTGTCGAGGCCGGCCGCATCCGCGCCAAGCGATTTTTACCGGCCGATTTTGTCGCGGGCGCGCTGAAATTTCTCGACGAGTTTTCCGCCATTCGCCGCTGCTGGCCTTGAGCTGAAGCGATAAGCGATCTCTCCCGTGCGCATCTCCGTCGTCACGCCATCGCTGAACATGGCGCCGTACCTCGAGGACACCATCAAATCGGTGATCGGAAATCTGAAGGCGGGCGACGAATATTTCGTCATCGATGGCGGTTCGACCGACGGCAGCATCGACATCATTCGCCGCCATGAAGATCGCATCACCGATTGGGTCAGCGCAAGCGATGCCGGCTACGCCGACGCTCTCGCAAAAGGCTTCGCGCGGGCCAGCGGCGACATCCTGTGCTGGATCAACGCCGGCGATATGTATCTGGCCGGCGCGCTCGATGCCGCACGAAAGCGGATGACCGAGGATCTCGACATGATCTTCGGCGACGATTTTTACATCGATGAAGCCAACAAGATATTGGCCTACAGCCGCGGATGGGTTCCGGATTTGCGGATGGCGATGTTGTATGGCGGCTGGACGCCGCTGCAGGATGCCTGCTTCTGGCGCCGCAGCCTGTATCAGAAGATCGGCGGGGTCGATCGTTCGCTGCGATATGCCGCGGACTATGACCTGTTCCTGCGCATGGCGATTGCCGGCCGCACCGGCTATGTGCCGCTCGCCTTCAGTGCCTTCCGGCGGCATGCCGGGCAGAAGTCGATCTCGGGCTCGGCGGCTTACGAGGACGAACGCAAGCGGGTCCGGGCCAGGGAAATCGGCGGATGCCGGTCCGCTTCGGCCATGAAGGCGCTCTACCGCTGCTTCACTCGGGTGGCGATGAGCGCCCGCGCCCGCCTCGCACCGCTATTGTGGCGCCGGCCGGATCTCGTGGGCAGGCTGGTTACGAGCCTGCCGTGTGCGGGTTACTGGCCGGCCGTGCCGGATCGGCTTTGAGTTCGGTCGGCCTGCGATGAAAGAATTTGCCAAGCGCTGGATCGGCGCGATCGTCGACTGGCGCCGCCTGGTCTCGCTGCGATATCTTCCGCGCTATGTGGCGGACTGGCTCGCGTTTCGCCGGCAGGCCGGATCCTGGTCCGTCAAAGCCGCCGACTCCTATCCCTGCCTCGCGGACCGGCTGTCGGCGACACCGTTCGATCCGCATTACTTCTATCAGGGCAACTGGCTTGCCCGGCGGCTGGCGGACGCCAGGCCGCGCCAGCATGTCGACATCGGGTCGAGCGTGCTGACGGTGGGCGTGCTTTCCGCCCATGTGCCGACCATCTTTGTCGATTACCGGCCGCTCGTCGTCCGCCAAAGCGGATTGAACTGCGTCGCGGCCGATATCAATCGTCTGCCGTTCGCGGACCGCTCGGTGGCAAGCCTGTCCTGTCTGCATGTGATCGAGCACATCGGCCTCGGGCGATACGGCGATCCTGTCAATGCCGACGGGGCCCGGCTCGCCGCGGAGGAGTTGCAGCGCCTGGTCGGCGAAGGGGGTACGCTTTATCTGTCAACGCCGATCGGCCGGGAGAGGGTCTGCTTCAATGCGCATCGCGTGTTCGCGCCGGCCACGATCCTGTCGCTATTTGCGCAGCTCAGATTGACCAATTTCTCCTATGTCTCGGACGATGGCACGCTGCATCAGGACACGGCTCCGGCGCTGGTTCCGCAGCTCGACTATGGCTGCGGTTTCTTCGAGTTCCGGCGGTAACGCGGTTCGGTTGTCTTTGGGGACGTCTTGTTAGTGCTGTCAGCCCTGCGCCGCCGCTTTGCGAGCAGCGATCTGTTCGCTTTCAACCTGCGCAATCGCGACCGCTGGATCGCCGAGCAGGCCGCGAGTGTGCCCAAGGGATCGAAGGTGCTCGATGTCGGGGCCGGGTCGGCGCCATACCGTGCGCTGTTTGCACATTGCGACTACAAGACCCAGGATTTCGCCCAGCTGAAAAACGATCAGCTGCGGCACGGCGGCTACGCTCCGATCGATTTTGTCTGCGAGGCGAACGCCATTCCCGTACCCGATGCGTGTTTCGACGTCATCATTTGCACCGAGGTGCTGGAGCACGTTCCCGAACCGATTGCCGTGTTGAAGGAATTCGGCCGGATCATCGCGACCGGCGGCCGCCTGATCCTGACCGCGCCGCTCGGGTCAGGCATTCATCAGGAGCCGTATCATTTCTATGGCGGCTATACGCCGTATTGGTACCGGCGGTTTCTGCAGGAGGCCGGATTCGATTGCATTGCCGTAACCGCCAATGCCGGCACCTTGCGCCATGTCGCGCAGGAAACCATCCGGTTTGCACGTATGACGCGCCCGCTCGGCTTTGCCGCACCATGGCATATTCAGTTGCTGTGGTTGCCGTTCTGGCTCGTTCTCGCGCCCGTTCTCGCGCTCGGCGTTCCGCTGGCGGCGAAACTACTTGACCGGTTCGATCGCGAGCAGCGCTTTACCGTCGGCTATCACGTGACGGCCATCCGTCAGCGCGCCGCCTGATCCATGAAAATCCTGTGCGTGTTGAGCCGTTATGCCTATGGCAAGCCGGAGCGCGGCGAAAATTACGATTACGTCCATTTCGTTCCGGCGTTCGAGCGGCTGGGGCACGAGGTTTCTTTCTTCGATTCGGGCGACCGCTCGCTGCATGGCGATTTCGCCGATCTCAACATGGCGCTGCTCGATCGGGTCGCGCGCTTTCGTCCCGACCTGATCTTCTGCGTGCTGATGCACTACGAAATCTGGTTCGAGACCCTCGATCTGATCCGCCAGGCAAGCCCGGCGGTCGTCGTCAACTGGGGAACCGACGATTCCTGGAAGTTCGCCCAGGCCTCGCGGTTCTTCGCCGAACACGTCGATCTGCATGTGACCACCGATCGTGCGGCGGCGGAGACCGCGCCGTCACGCGGCCTTGGCAATGTGTTTCTCTCGCAATGGGCGGCCTCAGCGGCGACATCGCTTGAGCCGTGCTCGTCGCAATCCTGCCATTACGACGTCAGCTTCGTAGGCTCCATGTATGGCTATCGCGCCGAGTGGATCGCGGCGCTCCGCGCAAGCGGCATCGCGGTGTCGTGCTTCGGCCATGGCACCGAGAACGGCGTCGTCAGCGCGGCGGAAATTCCGGAGATTTTCCGGGCCTCCCGCATTTCGCTGAACTTTTCGGGCTCGGGTCAAAATCCAGGCGGCGCAGGCAGCCTCGATCAGCGCCAGATCAAGGCACGAACGTTTGAGGTGCCGGGGGCAGGCGGCTTTCTGTTGACGGAAGTTGCACCCGAACTGGAACAATATTTTGCCGTCGGCAGCGAGATTGCGGTGTTTACTTCGCCGGGCGAACTCGTCGAGAAAGCGCGCCATTATCTTGATCACCCCGGCGAGCGCGACGTCATCGCGCGGGCCGGTCACGCGCGGGTGATAACCGAGCATACCTACGAACGGCGCATTTCCGAAATCCTGGAAAAACTCCGGCCGCTCCAGGCCGCGCGAAAAACTCAGCTATGGGCTCTCTCGGTCGATGCGCTCGCGGCGGCTGTCGAGCAGCATCGCCATAAAGGTTTTGCCGGAAGGCTCCGCTCGCTGTTGATCGCCGCTTTCTCGCTTGTGTTCGGGAGCGAACGCGGCCCGCGCGCGGCGCGACGATTTAGCTATGAGCTTTCATGGCGGCTCGCGGGCGCGACGACCTATCGCGCGCGGGGCTTGCCGGGCCGGCTGTTCTACGCCGAGAGCTGAGCTTGTCCCAAGCATCGCATCAGGACGAGCGCCCGCTGGTGTCCGTCATCATGGCCATGCGCAACGCCGCGGAGACGATCGGCAGCGCCGTGCGCTCGATCCAGCTGCAGACGCTGCAGGATTGGGAACTGATCGTCATCGACGATGGCTCCATCGACCAAGGCGCAGCGATGGTCCGGACGTTCGACGATCCGCGCATCCGGCTGGTTTGCGAGGCTTCCGGCGCCGGGCTTGCGATGCGGCTGAACCAGGCCGTGGCGCTGAGCCGTGGGGTTTTCATCGCCCGCATGGATGCTGATGATGTTTGCTTTCCGGATCGGCTTGCGCGGCAGATTGATCGATTGCGACAGGAGCCACAGCTTGATGTCCTCGGGTGTGGGGCCGTGGTTTTTAACCGCAACGCCCGGCTTGTCGGCGAATTGCCGGTCGGTCTGTCACATCAAGAAATTACGGCACAGCCTTTTCGCGGCTTTCCTTTTCCGCACCCGACCTGGTGCGGCCGCGCGGAATGGTTTCGCAAGCACCCGTATGATGCGCGACTGATGAAAACCCAGGATCAGGATTTGCTGCTGCGGACTTTCAGAACCAGCCGCTTCGCCGCACTCGATGAAGTGTTGATGGGGTATCGTCAGGACGCACTGGAGCTAGCCAAGATGCTGTTGGGGCGGCGGATGTTCATCGGTTCGTTGTGGAGATATGCGCGGCATTCCGGAGAGTTTTTGCCCGTCTGGAAGGGGATCGCGATGCAGCTCGTCAAGGGAGGTGTGGACGTTGCGACCATTGGTCTGGGCCTCAACCGGTTGGCTCAGCAAAACCGGCTGAAGCCGGTTCGTCCCGCGGTCGCGAAACAATGGCAGGATTTGCAGGCGCGTCTCGGCCGCGCCGGGGAAATAGACTGATGTGCGGGATCGCAGGGCTGTTCCGCCCGGGCGGCGGCGACGAAAGCGCGCTCGCCGGCTACGCGAAGCGGATGGCGGACGCGCTCGCCCATCGCGGCCCCGATGCCGGCGGCGTCTGGACCAATGCCGCCGCAGGCGTGGCTTTCGGCCACCGCCGGCTGTCGATCCTCGATCTGTCTGAGGCCGGCGCCCAGCCGATGCGCAGCGAGTGCGGCCGCTTCACCGTCACCTTCAACGGGGAAATCTATAATCATCTCGATATTCGCAGCGAGCTCGAGGCAGACGGCGCCGGGGCGAACTGGCGCGGGCATTCCGATACGGAGACGCTGTTGTATGCGGTCCGGCACTGGGGCGTGGCCGGCGCGCTGCAGCGCCTTATCGGCATGTTCGCCTTCGCGCTGTGGGACGAGAAAGAGCGCATGCTCGCGCTGTGCCGCGATCGCTTCGGCGAGAAGCCGTTGTTCTATGGATGGTGCGGCGGCGATCTCGTCTTTGCTTCCGAACTGAAGGCGCTGGCGGTTCATCCGGAATGGTCGCCGTCACTGGACCGTACGGCGCTGACGGCGTTCATTCGGTATTCCTACGTTCCGGCGCCGTCGACCATCTGGCAGGGCATCAGGAAAATTCCATCCGCGTCGTTTGTGACGTTTGCCGCCGATGCGTCACCGGGATCGATGCCGGAATCAGTTCCCTACTGGTCGCACCGGGAACAGGTCGTCGCAGCACAGGGCGCACGCATCGGCAATGAGGCCGAGGCGAGCGAAGAACTGCAGCGGCTGTTGTCGATCGCGATCAAGCGCCAATGCCTGTCGGATGTGCCGCTCGGGGCGTTTCTGTCGGGCGGCATCGATTCCTCGACCATCGTCGCGCTGATGCAGGCGCAGGCGAGCCAGCCGGTGCGGACCTTCACGATCGGCTTTGCCAACAGCGCGTTCAACGAGGCCGACGACGCACGCAAGGTCGCCTCGCATCTCGGCACCTCGCACACCGAACTTACGGTCGATCCGAAGACCGCCATGGACGTGATCCCCACGCTGCCGCGGATGTATGACGAGCCGTTCGCCGACTCCTCGCAAATTCCGACCCATCTGGTGGCCGCACTGGCACGTCAGCACGTCACCGTGGCGCTGTCCGGCGATGCCGGCGACGAGCTGTTCGGCGGCTACAACCGGCATGTCTGGGGCGGCCAATTGGACGCCCGGTTCGGCAAGATGCCGGCTCCGCTCAGGCGGGTCGCGAGCGCGCTGCTGAATGCGGTCTCGCCGGAGCCGGCCGGCAGCCTCGCACGTTTGGCGGAGCCGTTGCTGCCGTCGCGGCTGCGGGTCCGCAGGGCCGGGGATCAGGTGGCAAAGCTCGCGCGCATCATCGGCTCGAAATCATTCGACGATATGTATCAATTGCTCTGTTCGATCGACAGCGATCCGTCGCAAACGGTGCTGCACGGCGACGAGCGCGCCGACTGGTCGACTGGCGAGATGAACAAGGTGACAGGCCCGCTCGATCCGCTCGATCGCATGACGCTTGCGGATTCGCTCAGCTATCTGACCGACGATATTTTGCAGAAAGTGGACCGGGCGGCGATGGCGGTGAGCCTCGAGACGCGGGTGCCGTTCCTCGACAAGGATGTCGTCGAATTCGCCGCGAAGATCCCGCCGCACATGAAGGTTCGCGCCGGGCGGGGCAAATGGCTGGTGCGGCAGGTGCTCTATCAGCATGTCCCGGCGGCCTTGATCGATCGGCCGAAGGCCGGCTTCAGCATTCCGCTCGACGACTGGCTTCGCGGTGCGCTGAAAGCGTGGGCCAGCGATCTTTTGTCACCGGACCGATTGCGCCGGCAGGGATTGTTCGACCCAAAGCGCGTCGAGCAAAAGCTTGGCGAGCATATGAGCGGCCGCCGCAATCACGGCTATTGGCTCTGGAATGTGTTGATGGCGGAGGCCTGGCACGACGCGTGGTGCGCGCAATGACGACCCAAGATCGCGTCACGGAAATCGGCCGGTCGAGATCCGGGCTCTTGGGCGAGCTCTAGAATTCTTCCCTTACTTCGCTCACCTCCATCGGCGCGGAAGTCTTCTCCGCGCTGAAGATCCAGACCAGCCCTCCGACGCAACCCACGATGAATGACACCGCGCCAAACAAAATCGAAACCACCGTTCCATCCGTTTGCGCCAGCCCCGCGTAGCCAAACGCGACCATCATCGTCGCCTCGCGTACCCCCCAGCCCGCGATCGAGATCGGCATCATGGTGATCAGCATGATCGGAGGGATCAGCAAGAATAATTGCTCGAAATCGGCGGGCGCCGAAATCGAGCGAACGGCGCACCAGGCGATCACCACGGCCAGCACGTGGATCGAGAGCGACAACACGGCGATCTTCGGCCCGCTCCGCCGGTCGAAGATCACCTTGTTGGCGATGACCGAACAGGCGTGGACATGTCTGGTCGGCCACCAGGTCTTCAGCCAGTTCCACGGCAGGTGACCGAGCAAAAGAAAGCCCAAGCCGCCCGCGAGCGCCGCGAAATCGACAAGCACAAGCGCGAGCCGGCCGTTATGGTCGGCGATCATGCCGTAGCTCCACGGCAGGCTGGCGACGATGATCAGGGCCAGTGCGATCAGCCCGATGGCCCGATCGGTCAATATCGAATAGGTCGCCGCGCGCCACCCTGCGCCGGTGCGGTTGACGAGCCAGAGGCGCACCGCGTCGCCGCCAATCGAGGAGGGCAGCGTCTGATTGAAAAACGCGCCGATCATGTTGTAGCGGAAGGCCTGCAGATCGGTCAGCGGTGCCCGGCATAGTTGCGAGATTTCACGCCAGCGCAATGCGCCGATGAAGATCTGAACCACCGTTACCAAGAGGGCGAGCGCGATCCAGCCGAGATTGATCTGGCTAAGGCGCGACTGAATTGCCGTAAAATTGATCCCGCGCAGCGCCAAATAAAGCAGCGCCAGCGACACCAGAATTCGGATAGACAAAACAAGAAACGGACGCATTCCAGGCCGTGTTCGCTGATTGGTTAAAATGATCGAAGGCGAGTGCGCCGGGCGCTCCTTCCCCGCCTTGGTATGGCTTTAGCGCCGCCAAGGCAATAACCCTGGCAAAGACGGCCCGCACACCCCTTGCGGTGCCCACGGTGCGGCGGCTAAACAGTCGGCGGAACCGCGTCAAGGGGGTCCCGAGAGGCTGGAATATCATTTGATGTCACACCGCCGTAAGATCGCGGTTATCGGCTTGGGTTATGTCGGATTACCGGTGGCGGCAGCGCTCGCGCGCGCAGGTCACCCGGTCGTCGGTTTCGATGTCGATCGGTCCCGCATCATGGAACTAAAGGCCGGCCGGGATCGCACGCGCGAGGTTGAACCTTCCGACCTGAAGCTTGCTTCACTGAGCCTTACCACCGAGGCAACGGCGCTGCGAGCCTGCGATTTTTTTATCGTGACTGTTCCAACCCCGATCGATGTCGCGCGCAGGCCTGATCTCGGCGCCATGTTTGAAGCTTCGCGGCTGGTCGGCGCCGCGCTCAAGAAGGGTGACGTTGTCGTCTATGAATCGACGGTCTATCCCGGCGCGGTGGAAGATGATTGCGTGCCGATCCTCGAGCAATGTTCCGCGCTCAAGGCCGGCTCGGATTTCAATGTCGGATATTCACCCGAACGCATCAATCCCGGCGACAAGGAACATCGCTTCGAATCGATCGTGAAAGTGGTCTCGGCGCAGAACCGCGAAACCCTCGATATCGTCGCGGAGGTTTACGGATCCGTGGTGACGGCCGGCATCCACCGCGCGCCCTCGATCAAGGTCGCAGAGGCTGCGAAAGTTATCGAAAACACCCAGCGCGACCTCAACATCGCGTTCATGAACGAATTGTCGCTGATTTTCCATGCTCTCAACATCGACACCGGCGACGTGCTGGCGGCTGCCCGCACCAAATGGAATTTTCTGCCGTTCCAGCCCGGCCTGGTCGGCGGCCACTGCATCGGGGTCGACCCCTATTACCTGACCTTTCGCGCGGAAAAAGCAGGCTACCACCCCGAAGTCATCCTGGCCGGTCGCCGCATCAATGACGGCATGGGTCAGCACGTCGCGCGGGAATGTGTTCGGGGGCTGCTTCGTCGAAAGGGCAGTGGAGGGACCGTCACCATACTCGGCCTGACCTTCAAGGAAGACGTTCCGGATACCCGCAACTCTCGCGTCGTCGACATCATCCGCGAGCTGGAGTCATTCGGTCTGTCGGTGCAGGTACACGACCCCCTGGCGAACGCCGCCGATGCCAGGCACGACTATGGCGTGTCGATAACCGAACTTGAGGCGTTGCGACCCGCCGATGCCGTTGTTCTGGCTGTCGCGCACGCAAGCTATCTCGATGGCGGTTGGCCGCTGATCCAGAAATTGTTGGCCGGCGGCACGGGTCTCGTGCTCGATGTCAAGATGAAGCTCGACCGCGGCCTCAAGCCTGCCGGCATCGAGCTTTGGCGGCTCTGAGGCAGGACCGGAGACAGGATGTCGGACAAAGCGGTACTGGTCACCGGAGCTGCCGGCTTTATCGGATTCCATATTGCGCAGCGTTTGCTGTCGGCTGGCCGCGTGGTCGTTGGACTCGATGCCGTCAATGATTATTACGATCCCAAACTGAAGGAAGCCCGCCTCGATATATTGAAGCGCGATCCGAATTTCAGTTTTGTGAAGCTCGATCTGGCAAATCGCGCGGCAACAAGCCTACTTTTCGCGCAGTACCGCTTTCCTGCGGTCATCCATCTCGCCGCGCAGGCGGGCGTCCGCTATTCGCTGCAGCATCCCCATGCCTATATCGATGCAAATATCGGGGGTTTCATGAACGTGCTGGAGGGGTGCCGGCATAATGATTGCAAGCATCTGTTGTTCGCATCCTCGTCTTCAGTCTATGGCGCCAACACCAAATTGCCGTTTTCAGTGCAGGATAATGTCGATCATCCGGTCAGCCTTTATGCGGCATCGAAAAGAGCCAACGAACTGATGGCGCATGCCTACAGTCACCTGTATCGCATTCCCGCAACCGGTCTCCGGTTCTTTACGGTCTATGGTCCCTGGGGCCGTCCGGACATGGCGATGTTCATTTTCGCCAAAGCGATCACTGAGGGGAAGCCGATCAAATTGTTCAATGGCGGCAACATGCGCCGCGATTTTACCTTTGTCGACGATGTCAGCGAGGCCATCATGCGCCTGATCGATCGTCCACCACAGGGCAATCCGGGTTGGTCCGGCGCAAAGCCCGATCCAGCGACCAGCGCCGCGCCGTGGAAGATCTACAACATCGGCAACAGCCATCCGGAAGATCTGATGCACGTGGTTTCGCTTCTGGAAAAACAGTTCGGCCGCGTCGCCGCCAAGGAGATGTTGCCGATGCAGCCGGGCGACGTGCCGGCAACCTATGCCGACATCGATGATCTGGCGCGCGAGATCGGGTTCGCCCCGGCCACCACGATTGAAAATGGTATTGCAAAGTTTGCAAAATGGTATCGTGACTATCACAACCTCTGACAGCAGGGCGCAATGAGCAATCGTATCATTCCACTGATCATGTGCGGCGGCGCCGGAACGCGGCTGTGGCCGTCCTCGCGCGAGGGCCGACCCAAGCAATTTTTGCCGTTGTTCGGGGTGCGCTCGACCTTTCAGGATACGCTTTCGCGGGTGTCGGATGCGGCGCTGTTCGAGCGGCCGATCGTCATCACCAACACGGCCTACCGCTTCATGGTGCTGGAGCAACTGGCCGAGATCGGGCTTGAGGCCGATATCATGCTGGAGCCGATGCGGCGCGATTCCGGTCCGGCGATCGCAGCCGGCGCGGCCTTTGCGCAGACGCGCGACAGTGAGGCGATCGTTCTGGCGCTCGCCGCCGACCACGTCGTGCGCGATACCGATGCCTTTGTCGCCGCCTGTCGCCAGGGACTGGTCGCGGCGGCCGCGGGGCGCATCGTCACCTTCGGCGTTGAGCCCGAGCGCGCCGCAACCGAATACGGCTATATTAGCGCCGGCGAGCCGGTTGCCGGCGAGGTCCGCGCCGTCGCCAGATTCGTCGAGAAGCCGGATCCGGCAAAAGCCGCCGAATACGTCAAGGCCGGTTATTTCTGGAACAGCGGCAACTTCATGTTTCGCGCCGGCGTCCTGCTCGATGAATACCGCAAGGTCGACACGGAGAGCGTGCAGGCCGTCGCCGATTCCGTCACCAAAGCGGGGCGCGATCTCGGATTTGTCACGCTCGATTCAAGCGCGTTCGGATCGGCGAAGGCGATCTCGATCGATTATGCGGTGATGGAAAAGACCTCGCGCGCCGCGGTGGTGCCGGTCAAGTGCGGCTGGTCCGATGTCGGCTCCTGGCATGCGGTGTGGGAACTGTCGGACAAGGACGGCCAGGGCAACGCCGCGCAGGGCTCGGCCGTGTTCGAGGATTCCCGCAACTGCAACGTTTCGACCGACAAGGCGCTGGTTGCGCTCGAAGGCGTTGATGATCTCGTCGTCGTGGCGACGCAGGACGCCGTGCTGGTGTCGCGCCAGAAGGATGCCAACGGCCTGAAGCGGCTGGTGGCGAAATTGAAAACCGTGGCGCCTCAGGTCACGGAAGAACATCTCAAGGTGCACCGTCCCTGGGGGTCGTATCAATCGATCGACATGGGCGAGCGCCATCAGGTCAAGCGCATCATCGTCAAGCCGGGCGGCCGGCTCTCGCTGCAGAAACATCACCACCGATCCGAGCATTGGATCGTGGTGCGAGGTGCCGCGCGGGTGACGGTCAACGAACTCGTCAAGGTCGTGCACGAGAACGAATCGATCTACATCCCGATCGGCGCCACGCATCGGATGGAAAATCCCGGCAAGATTCCGCTGGAGCTGATCGAAGTCCAGACCGGAAGCTATCTCGGCGAGGACGACATCGTCCGCATCGAGGACGATTACCGGCGCGCCTAGGCGAATCGGGCTGGTCGCTTGACTTGGAACCGTAGCTTTTTGGGCCGGGTATGGTGCTTAAGCCGGCGGCAGGATGCTGTAATTTTTTGAATCAAAACGTGTCCGGGATCGCGTCTCGGCATTCGCCACATGTGTGGCGACGTGCTAGAGAGCCATCGGGATGTCCTTGGGGATATTCGTGGGGATGTTCGTGGCGCAGGAATTATCGGGGTTGCAGATATGACTTCCAGGGAAGGGGCATCGGCCGGGAAGGCCGAGGCGAAACGTGCGCTTCGCATCGGCGTCATCGGCGCCGGCGTCATGGGCAGCAATCATGCCCGCGTGCTCGCCGGCTTGCCGGATATTACGCTGGTCGGCGTCGTCGATCCGCTACCGGCGCACCGGACGCGCGCTACGGAAATGACGGGCTGCCGCACTTTTGCTGATCTCGACGCGTTGATCGTCGAAGGGGTCGACGCGGTGACCATCGCCGCACCAACCCACCTACATCATGAGATCGCGCTCGCCTGCATCGGGCAGGGCATTCACGTCCTGGTCGAAAAGCCGATCGCCTCTTCGGTGGAGGAGGGGCGCGACATCGTCGCCGCCGCCCACCGCGCCGGCGTGACGCTGATGGTCGGTCATGTCGAACGCTTCAATCCGGCGGTCGCCGCCATCAAGCAGGCGATCTCGGGCGAAGACATCCTGTCGATCGCGATCACCCGTGTCGGCCCGTTTCCGCCGCGGATGTCGAATGTCGGCGTGGTCATCGACCTCGCCGTGCACGACATCGATTTGATCCGCTGGTTCACCGAGTCCGATATTGTCGAGGTGCAGCCGCAGCTCTCGAGCGCCGTTGCCGAGCGCGAGGATATTGCGCTGTTGCAGTTCCGCACCGCCTCCGGCGTGCTCGCCCATATCAACACCAACTGGCTGACGCCGTTCAAGGCGCGCAACGTCACGGTCGCGACCCGCGGCAAATATGTCATGGGCGATCTCTTGACGCGCCAGGTCACCGAATGCTTCGGCTTCAAGCCGGACGGCGCCTACTCGATGCGCCATCTGCCCGTCGGCCATGACGAGCCGTTGCGCGTCGAACTGATCGCCTTCCTTCACGCGGTACGCTCTGGTGGGGCGCCGGCGGTGAGCGGCGACGAAGCTGTCGCCAGCCTCGAAATCGCGACCCGCTGCCTGGAAACGCCCTCAAAACCCGCCGCGGCCTCTCCCGCGCGCAAGGGGCCGCGGCGGGTCGTCGGCTGACCGCGCTCCTGATGTCCCCCTCTCAATCCCTGCAAGGCTCCATGAACCAGCATCTGCGTCCGGAACCCGTCCCCTTCATCGACCTCGCCGCGCAGCGCCGCCGGCTCGGCACCTCCGTCGACGAGGCGGTTTCCCGGGTGCTCGCCCATTGCCAGTTCATCAACGGCCCGGAAGTGACGCAGCTCGAGGCGGCGCTTGCGGCCTTCAGCGGGGCCAAGCATGTCGTGAGCTGCGCCAGCGGCACCGATGCGCTCCTGATGGTGCTGATGGCAAAAGGCGTCGGCCGCGGCGATGCGGTGCTGTGTCCGTCCTTTACGTTCTGCGCGACCGGTGAGGCGGTGGCGCTGACCGGCGCGACGCCGGTATTTGTCGATGTCGACGAGGCGACGTTCAACATGAGTGCGGATTCGCTCAAGCGCGGCATCGCCACCGCGAAAAAACTTAGGCTCAAGCCGGTGGCGGTGATCCCGGTCGACCTGTTCGGGCAGAGCGCCGACCATGACGCGATTGCCGCGATCGCGGAAGCTGAGGGGCTCTTCATACTTGATGATGCGGCGCAGGCCTTTGGCGCCAGCTACAAGGGCCGCCGTCTCGGCACTTTTGGGCTAGCCACTGCTACGAGCTTTTTCCCGGCAAAACCGCTCGGCTGCTTCGGCGACGGCGGCGCGATCTTCACCGACGACGCCGAACTCGCCGCGACGCTGCGCAGCGTTCGCGTCCATGGCCAAGGTTCTGACAAATACGACAATGTTCGTCTCGGGCTGACCGGACGGCTCGACACCATGCAGGCGGCGGTCCTGCTCGAGAAACTGAAGATCTTCGAGGACGAAATCGCCGCGCGCGACCAAGTTGCGGAACGCTATGCGCGCGGGCTCGGCAATGTCGTGACGGTGCCGCGGCTCGCCGGCGGCAGCACCTCGATCTGGGCGCAATATACCATCCGCCTGCCCAGGGGTTGCGACCGCGACAGTTTTGCCGCGGCGCTGAAAGCGCAGGGCATTCCGACCGCGATCTATTATCCGAAGTCGATGCATCAGCAGACCGCGTATAAGGATTTTCCGGTCGCCGACGGCGGCCTGCCGGCCTGCGAGCGCTTGTCATCCGACGTCATCAGCCTGCCGATGCACGCCTATCTGGACGAACCGACGCAGGAGCGGATCATTAAGGCTGTGCGCGGCGCCATTTCAACCTGATTTTTGCCGTTTTGAAGCGCTGCCGTATGGGCCATAGCGTTTTCGAGCGAAGCATGCCCTCGGACTCGATCCGGGGGTGGATACCGGGTCGCGTTAAGAAAACGCGTCAAAACAAAGAAACTAGCGCTTCGGTTCTGATGCAATCGGAACCGAATATGCGCTAGAAGCGGCGCATGCTCGGACGCATCTTCACCGTCGGCGGTTATACGCTGCTCTCGCGGCTGACCGGTTTTGCCCGCGATATCATGCTCGCGGCGATCCTCGGCGCGGGTCCGGTGGCGGATGCGTTTTTCGTGGCGCTGCGGCTGCCCAATCATTTTCGCGCGATCTTTGCCGAAGGCGCTTTCAACGCGGCGTTCGTGCCGGCCTATGCGCATGTCCACGGCGAACGCGGTGAAAAATCCGCGAAATTATTCGCCGACCGCATCTTCACCCTGCTGTTTGTCTCGCAGCTCTTGCTGCTGATCGTGGCATGGCTGTTCATGCCGCAGGCGATGAGTATTCTGGCGCCCGGCTTCACCGAGGACGCCGAGCAGCGGCGGCTCGCGATCGAGCTGACGCGGATCACCTTTCCCTATCTGCTGCCGATCACGCTGGTGACGCTCTATGGCGGCATGCTCAACGTCATGCACCGCTTTGCCAGTGCCGCCGCGGCGCCGATCTTTCTCAACATCGCGATGATGGCGACGCTGGCGCTCGCCGCTTTGTTTCCGGGACCCGGCCATGCCGCGGCCTGGGGCGTGCTGGTTTCGGGCTTTCTGCAATATTTTCTCCTGGCCGGCGATCTCGCCTTTCATGGCGGCCTGCCGCGGTTCGCTTCGCTCAAGCTCGACGACGATGTCCGCGCCTTCTTTGCAGCACTCGGGCCCGCGACGCTGGGCTCGATGGGAACGCAGGTCGCGCTGTTTGCCGATACCATCATCGCAACCTTCCTGCCCGCCGGCGCGCTGTCGGCGCTGTATTATGCCGACCGGCTCAACCAGCTGCCGATCGGCGTGATCGGGATTGCGATCGGCACGGTATTGCTGCCGGAAATGTCGCGGCGGCTGACCGCGGGCGATCACCAGGGCGCGATGGCCTCGCAACGGCGGGCGTTCGATTTTACGCTGTTGTTTTCGGTGCCGTTCGTGGCGGCGTTCCTGACCGTGCCCGATGTCATCATGCGCGCGATGTTCGCGCGCGGCGCGTTCTCGAAGGCCGATGCCGCGTCCGCAGGCGCGACACTCGCGGCCTACGCGGTCGGGCTGATCCCGTTTGTGCTGATCAGGAGCGCGGTCGCGACCTTTTACGCCCGCAAGGATACCGCAACGCCTGTGAAGGCCGCCCTGATCGGGGTCGCCGCCAATGTCGCATTGAAAATTGCACTGGTCGGCACGCTGGCGCAGGTCGGTCTCGCGCTCGCGACCGCGGTCGGCGCCTGGATCAATCTTTTGTTGGTGACAGGTTTTGCGGTGCGGGCAGGGTACCTCGAATTCGACCGCGCCTTTGTGTTGTCGCTGATCAAATTTTTCGGTGCCGGCATCGTGCTTGCCGCGGCGTTGTGGCTGGCCGCACGCCTTGCTGCGGCGCAACTCACCCATGTCAGCATGCTGCGGGATGAAACCACATTGGTTCTGCTGATCGTGGTAGGTACGGTCGTCTATGCCGGATCGATCCTGCTCGTGTTCGGCAGGGGCTGGCTGAGATCGCTGGTGCGGAGCTAAAGGCGTTTGCGCTTCGCCGCGAACCACGCCAATATGGCGAAAATAACTTGAGAGGAAACGGAGATACGATGGCTCCCATCAAATTCGGCGTCGGTCAGAGCGTGCTTCGCAAGGAAGACGATGCCCTCATTCGCGGCAAGGGCCGCTACACCGACGACGTCGCGCCGATAGCTGCGATGCATGCGCTGGTGCTGCGCTCGCCGCATGCCCATGCGAAGTTCACGATCGATGTCGGCAAGGCTCGCGGCCTGCCCGGGGTCGGGGTGATCCTGACGGCTGCGGATGTCAGCGATCTCGGCGGCCTGCCGTGCCTGTTCAACCTGGAAGTCAACCCGTTCACCGGGCCGCCGTATCCGATCCTGGCCAAGGATGAGGTGCGTCATGTCGGCGACGCCGTTGCTTTCGTGGTCGCGGATACGATCGATCAGGCCCGCGACGCGATCGAGGCGATCGAGGTCAAATGGACGCCGCTGCCGGCCGTGGTCGGCGTTGCCAACGCGGTCAAAAAGGGTGCGCCGCAGGTCTGGGCCGAACATCCCGGCAATGTCTTGTTCGACGTGCCGATCGGCGACAAGAAGGCCGTCGACGAAGCCTTCGCCAAGGCTCATGCGATCGCCGAAATCACCGTCGTCAATCCGCGCGTCATCACCAACTTCATGGAGACCCGCGCCGCGGTCTGCGAATACGACGCCAAGCGCGATCACCTGACGCTCACGGTCGGCAGCCAGGGCAGCCACCGTCTGCGCGAGATCATCGGCGGCATGGTCTTGAAGATTCCGCTGGAAAAGATGCGGGTGATCTGCCCCGATGTCGGCGGCGGGTTCGGCACCAAACTGTTTCCCTATCGCGAATACGCACTGATCGCCGTCGCCGCGCGAAAGCTGCGCAAGACGGTCAAATGGACCGCCGACCGCGCCGATCACTTCATGGGCGACGCACAAGGGCGCGACAACGTCACGACCGCGCGGATGGCGCTCGCCGAGGACGGCAAGTTCCTCGCGATGGATGTCGACCTGATGGGCGACATGGGCGCGTACCTCTCGACCTTCGGGCCGTACATTCCCCACGGCGGCGCCGGCATGCTGCCGGGCCTCTACGACATCCAGACCTTCCATTGCCGCGTCCGCACCGTGTTCACCAACACCGTGCCGGTCGATGCCTATCGCGGCGCGGGACGCCCCGAAGCGGCCTATGTGGTCGAGCGGCTGGTCGACGCCGCTGCGCGAAAACTCGCCATGACGCCGGACGCGATCCGCCGCAAGAATTTTATTGCTCCGCGCGCGATGCCTTACAAGACCGCGACCGGCAAGATCTACGATTCCGGCGACTTCACCGCGCATATGAAGCGCGCCATGGAGATCGCGGAGTGGAAAGAGTTTCCCAAGCGCGCCAAGGCCGCCAAGAAGGAAGGTTTGGTGCGCGGCATCGGGCTTGCGACCTATGTAGAGGTCTGCGGCACCATGGGCGAGGAGACCGCCAACGTAAAGCTCGATCCCAATGGCGACGTCACGGTTCTGATTGGCACCCAGTCAAGCGGGCAGGGCCATCAGACCGCCTACGCCCAGATCGTGGCCGACCAATTCGGGCTGCCGCCCGAGCGCGTCCACGTCCTGCAGGGCGATACCGATCTGATCGCGACGGGCTTAGGGACCGGCGGCTCGGCTTCGATCCCGACCGGCGGTGTCAGCGTCCAGCGTGCGACCAGCGAGCTCGGCAAGAAGCTGAAGGAAATCGCCGCCGAGGCGCTGGAAACAAGCAGCAGCGATCTCGAGATCAACGAGGGAATTGTGCGCATCGCCGGCACCGATCGCTCCGTCAGTTTTGCGGACCTTGCAAAGCGGCCGGGCGTCGATCCTTCAAAACTGAACGGAAGCGCGACGTTTGCCGCGGCCGACGGCACCTATCCGAACGGCACCCACCTCGCCGAGGTCGAAATCGATCCCGCAACCGGTATCATCAAGATCATCAATTATGTCATCGTCGACGATTTCGGCGTGACGCTCAATCCGCTGCTACTCGCCGGCCAGGTCCATGGCGGCGCGATGCAGGGCATCGGCCAGGCCTTGATGGAGCAGGCGGTCTATAGCCCGATCGACGGCCAGCTCGTGACCGGGACGTTCATGGATTACGCGCTGCCGCGCGCGGCCGACGGCCCGTCATTCGTATTCGAGACCCACAACGTCCCCTGCAAGACCAATCCGCTGGGTGTCAAGGGCGCGGGCGAGGCCGGCGCGATCGGCTCCTGTCCGGCGGTCGTCAATGCGATCATCGAGGGGTTGTGGCGCGAATACAAGATCGATCACATCGACATGCCCGCGACCGCGGAGCGGGTCTGGATTGCAATTCGCGAGCATCAGCGCCGGCACAGTCTCTGATATCTGTCACTGACGTTATCTCCGATATCTTCTTGGGGGAATAAACCGCCGTGATCAGAGTTTTAGCGATGGATGAACCGCGACCGCGCTTCCGCGCGCTGGCGGTGTTTGGCTTCTCAGGACGGAGTGCTGGCCGATGATACGAACCGTTATTGTTGCGGGCGCCTTGTTGCTCGGCGTCGGCGCCGTCATGGCGCAGCAGGATGTCGCCGTGAAGCAGGACAATTTGATGCGGGCGCAGGGCAAGAGCATGTATGGGGTGATCCTGAAAACGGTGAAAGGCGAGATCCCTTACGATCAGAAAGCGATCGATGCCGCCTTCAAGGATCTTGAAGGCAGCGTGCCCACGATCCCCAACGTGTTTGCGACCAATCCCAAGGAAGACGTCGTGAACGCGACCTACGGGTCCTCGCAAAAAATCTGGCAGAACAAGGCCGATTTCGATTCGAAGGTGCCCGCGGTCTCCAAGGCGCTCGCGGACGTCAAGGGCACGGCCAAGGATGTTGCCAGCCTGAAGGTCGCTTTCGACACCGTCCAGGCCAAGTGCACCGATTGTCACGAGACCTATCGGCTCAAGCTCAAATAAGTCGCCGCAAGCTCGCTTGTAGCTCGAATTGCAAAAGGGTGGACGCCGTCAGGCGATCCACCCTTTGTCTTGAGATCTTACGATGTCTTGAGATCTTACGATGTCTTGAGATCTTATGATGTCTTGAGATCTTATGATGTCTTGAGATCTTATGATGCTTCGAAGCGGCGCCGGAGCGACGAGCTCCAGCGCAATCTCGAAAAATTACTTGGTCACCTGACCCCGGATTTCGCCGCCCGGATTGGCCGCGGTGTGGACGTTGACATAGTACTTGCCGGCCATCAGGTCGGCGGCCTGTTCGTCGGTCAGCGTGGCGCTGCCTTCGGCCGGGCTTGCGGTGGCGTTCGGGATCGGAACCTTGACGCCGGCGTTCTTGCCGGGCTCGGCCGGGCCGTGGAAATGCGCCGCCGTGGCCGGGCCGGAGAGGCCCGAATAGGTCAGCTTCCAGGTCATCTTCTTGGTGGCGGGATCGTAGTCGATGTCGGCCGTGCCTGAGCCGGTGGTGGTGGTGGCGGGCACCTCGGCTTTGCCGTCCAGCGTCGCCTTCATCTTCTCGGCAAAGGCGGGGCCGGCAAAAGCAAAGGTTGCTCCCAGCGCAAGCGTGGCAAGCATGGTTTTGGTATTCGACATGGTTTTCTCCCCTGTTGGCGTCACGTGATGGTGCCCAGTTTTAAAACGCGCCAATTTCAAAACAATGAGGTTGTGATTTTATTCCCGGAAACGGGTTAAACGCCTCAAATTTTAAGACAGTGTAGGGCCGAATTAGCAGTCATACTAGCGGCCAGATTGCGATGGATCGTGACGGGCTGGTGATGCTGCGACGAATTCTCCTTGGCCTCGCTCTCGCCGGTGCTGCCGGCTTTGGCATCTACTGGTGGCTGACCGCGCCGCCGGCCGTATCAGCGGTCGCAGCGCCGGCCCATACGCCGAACCCTGCGAACGGCCAGACAACATTCAACGCCGGAGGATGTTCCTCCTGCCATGCCGTGCCCGGCCAGCCCGATCGCTTGCGGCTCGGTGGCGGGCTTGCGATACCGTCCCCGTTCGGGACGTTCTACGCGCCGAACATCTCTCCCGATCCGGCCGACGGCATCGGGCGATGGACCGAAGCCGAATTCGTCAACGCGGTGACGCGGGGAATCTCTCCCGCGGGATCGCATTACTTTCCGGCCTTTCCCTACACGTCTTACGCGCATGCGAAGGTCGAGGACATCAGCGATCTCTTTGCCTATTTGAAAACGCTTGCCCCGGTGTCCGGCAAGGTGCGCGACCATGACGTGCCGTTTCCGTTCAATATCCGCCGCAACGTCGGAATCTGGAAAATCCTGTTCATGGACGGCAAGCCCTTTGTCCCGGACGCTGCGCATTCACCGCAGTGGAATCGCGGCGCTTATCTCGTCAACAGCCTCGGCCATTGCGCCGAGTGTCACAGCCCGCGAAATTTCCTCGGCGGCATCATCACAGCCCAACGCTTCGCCGGCGGGCCCAACCCCGAAGGCGAGGGCTGGGTGCCGAACATCACGCAAAAGGGGCTAGGCGATTGGAGCGAAAAGGACATCGCTTTCTTTCTCGAAACCGGGGTAACGCCCGATAACGACACTGCCGGCGGCTCGATGGCGCGCGTGATCAAGAACACCTCGCAATTGTCGGCGGAGGATCGCGCGGCGATCGCCGACTATCTCAAATCGCTGCCGCCGGTCGAGGGACCGCCGCGCCCGCCGCGCAAGGCGAAGGATGGCGACAAGTCGTGATCAGGGCGCATGCTGATAGACGCTTGAGCGATGCACGCGGCCCTAACCCATCGCCACCGCGCCGCCCGCTCCATGCTTGCGCCGGTCGAGCCACAACGTGCCGAGCGCGAACGCGATCCAGCCGAAATTGTAGATGAAGCCGACGATCAGTACGACCCAGCCCGGAATTGGACCGACGGCGGCGCGATCGACAAATTCCTGCAGCGTCGCCGCGGGCGTCGGATGGATGGCGATCTTGCCGTAATAGGCGATCACCTGGATCGCGAGGATCCAGACGTAGTTGCGGCGCAACCGCCGGCCCGCGGCGCGGACAAACGAAATGTGATGGCGGGGCGCCATATAGTCGCGCGCCAATATCGTCTGCCAGTTTTGGTCGCGCGCCTCGCCGGTGAATATCGGCGCGTAGAAATTGGTCTCGAGCCAGCGCGCCCGGGCGCGCCAGACATTGAAATAGCGATAACGTCGCGCCTCCATGCCGAGAAACACGGCGATCAGTAGCCCGACGAGCAGCAGCGGCAGCGGCGAAGCCTCGGGGCTCGAAAACGTCGTCGACAGCGCGATGCCCATCGTGACGATCGCCCAATTGGTGGTGTTGTCGAGCCGCGTGCGCCAGATCGTCGAGCGATAGACTTCGCCGCGATAGAGATGGGCGATGGCGCCCATCTCGGCGGGATCGAAGGTGTGCTGAGACTTTGCTTCGCTGGAAACCATGACAGACATGACGGAGACTCCGGTTGCCGAACAACACTTCCGCATGTGACCGGTGTTGACGGCGAAGAGTCTAGATCACCAACGCCGATCAACCCGTCCGGAATTGTGATGCCGCCACTATGCGTGCCCCTAGCCTGAATTACCAGCATCGGATTGTTGGAATAGCACGGTGCGCCGCAAAATCCCGGCCCGCCTGCCAGCGCCTAGGCGAGCTTCACGATTCCGAGTTCGTCCGCAACCTGATCCAGCCCCCGCATCAGCGCGGGCGCGATCGGAATTCCATCGCGAGTCCGGGCCGCCCGCGTTTCCTGGCTGCGCTCGCCCGGAACTGAAATCCGCTCTACGCCGGGCATCCGGCGGCTGTTGCGGAAGTCGCGTATCAGCGCATCGACGCTCGCCTTGAACACATCAACATCGCCGAAGGCTGCGATGTTGATGGCCGCGATCGCCTGCCCGGTGTTGGTGACGCTGCCGTCGTCGTGGTTGAAGTCGATCACGTCCTTCCCCATGGCGGCGCCGCCGAGCGTGCCGGCGAGCAGCCCGATGATCATGGCGAGGCCATAGCCCTTGTAGCCGGCCTCCATGCCGCCGAGCGGCAGCAGCATGCCTTCGTCGGCGCGTTTCGGATCGGTCAGGGGCTTGCCCTCGCGATCGATCATCCAGCCCTCCGGCATGGTCTCGCCGCGCAGCGCTTTTGTCTTTACCTTTCCGTAAGCCGCGACCGTGGTGGCCATGTCGAGCACGATCGGTTTCTCGTCTCCGGCCGGGATCGCCGCCGCGATCGGATTGGTCGACAGCAGCATGTCGAGGCCGCCCCAGGGCGGAAGATGGTTGGCGTTGCCGACCGCGAAATAGAGCCCGATCATGTCGTGGGCGAGCGGCATCGTCGCGTAGAGCGAGGCGGGGCCGGCATGGTTGGAGAATTGCGAGCTGACCCAGGCAATGCCGGTAGCGCGCGCTTTTTCGATCGCGATCTCGGCCGCGCGCTTCATCACGAGATGACCCATGCCGTTGTCGCCATTCAACAGGGCCGTGCCCGCCTGCTCGCGGACAAGATGAATGTTGGGCCGGACGTTGAAGCCGCCTGCCTTGATGCGACGGGCATATTGCGGCAGCCGGGAGACGCCGTGTCCGTCCGATCCCTGCAGGTCCGCTTCCGCCATCAGCGCGGCGACGACAGCGGCATCGGGGACCGGCAAGCCCAGTCTCGTCAGCGCTTCCTGGATGAACGCTTTGAGCCGGCCAAAGCTGACTTTCGATTCAGGCTGCAGGATCGGCACTCCCATTTCAAAGCGGCGCACCGCTGCACATCAACCCGCGAGAGTTTGACCGCGAACGGACCTAGCCGGTGCCGAACGCCTTGAAGGTGATGATGGTATGGGTGTCCTGGATGCCGGGAATGGTCTGCACCTTCTCGTTGACGAAATGGCCGATGTCGGTGTCGTTGTCGACGTAGAATTTTACCAGGAGATCGTAGTCGCCCGCGGTGGAATAGATCTCGGAGGCGATCTCGGCCTCGGCGAGCGCGTTGGCGACGGCATAGGACTGGCCGAGCTTGCATTTGAACTGGACGAAGAAGGGAACCATCGCTGTCGTCTCCGGAGGGCGTCTCTTTGGGCTTCAATATAGCGTTCAAGAACTTGCTGGCAATAACGCCTCGCGCTAGGGATAGGGATATGATCCTGATCGGCCGGCTGAAACTAAAGCTAAAAAGAGCCAAGCGATGACGACGCCTGTCGCGCTCACCATCGCCGGCTCGGATTCCTCTGGTGGTGCCGGCATCCAGGCCGACATGAAGACCTTTGCCGCGCTCGGCGTCTACGGCACGTCGGTCATCACGGCATTGACCGCCCAGAACACGAGCGGCGTCACCGGCATTCATCTCGTGCCGGCGGATTTTGTCACCGCGCAAATGGATGCGGTTTTCAGCGATCTCAACGTCAAGGTCGTCAAGATCGGAATGGTGGCGCAGCTCGCGACCATCGAGGCCATTGCCGCGGGGCTCAAGCGCTGGTCCCCAAATCATGTCGTGCTCGACCCGGTGATGGTAGCGAGTTCGGGCGACCGGTTGCTGGCGGCGGAGGCGGTCGAAGCCTTGCGCACAAAACTCATCCCGTGCGCTTCCCTGATTACGCCGAATCTCCCCGAGGCCGGCGCTCTCCTGGACGAGCCGGTCGCTGTGAGCGAGGCCGACATCGAGCGCCAGGGCAGGCGGCTGTTGTCGATGGGCTGCGCTGCAGTGCTGATCAAGGGCGGGCACGGGCAGGGCGCAGAGAGTATCGACTATCTCGTGCGCGGCAGCGGCACCATCGCTCTCACAGCACCGCGCATCGCCACCAAAAATACCCACGGCACCGGCTGCTCGCTTTCGTCGGCGATCGCAGCCCTGCTCGCCAAGGGCGAGGAGATGGAAACCGCGGTTCGCCACGCCAAAACCTTTATCAGCGCCGCGATCGCAGCCGCCGACCGCTTTAGCGTCGGCCACGGCCACGGGCCGATCCATCATTTCCACCGGTTTTATTGAGGCGCGTTCGTCGTCTCTGACGCGCGGCTGCGATGTTCTGTTGATCTGCTGTGGCGCGCCTCACGCGCGAACTCCGGCCACATGTTCGAGGAAGCTTGCCTCGATTTCGGCGCGCTCGATCCCTCTTGCGATGAACACGATCCTCGATCGATGGTCGGAATCAGGCCAGGCATGGAGAAGCACGGGTGGATGAAAAATGTGGTGCACGCCGTGAATTACCACCGGGGCGCTCTCGCCGACCAAGTTCAAGATGCCCTTCACACGCAGCAGATCGTCGCCTGCGCTGTGCCGCAACCGGCCAAGCCAGGTAGAGAGCGCCTCCCATGACAGCGGCTGGTCGCAGCTGAGGCAGAAGGCGTTGATGTCATGATGATGATCGCGGTGTTCATGGTCGCGGTGATCGTGCGGCTCGCTTCCGTATGCGTCCTCATTGATCCAGCGCCGGACATCGACCGTCTTGCGCGAAGGATCGAACAATGCAGCGCCGAACAGCGCTTCCGGCACAATCTCGCCGTTTGTAACAACGTGTCGCGCTGCCCCGGGGTTAAGCGCGACAAGCTGCAATTGCAGGTCCTCGATCGTCTCCGGCGGCGCTAGATCAGTCTTGGTAAGTAACAGGCGGTCGGCCAGCGCGGCCTGTTTGACCGCCTCCGGGTGCTCGTCGATATGCCGTAAGCCATTCACCGCATCGACGGTGGTCACAACGGTATCGAGACGCACGAAGTGACTGACCAGCGGATTGTTCAGCAAGAGCTGAACGATCGGCGCTGGATCGGCAAGTCCGGTCGTCTCCACCAGAATCCGCGAAAAAGCCGGCACTTCGCCGCGATCGCGCCGGGCCAAAAGGCCGCGCAGCGTCTGCTCCAGATCGCTGCGCAACGTGCAGCAGACACAGCCGCTTGCCAGAACAGCGACTTCCCCCTCGATCGCCTCCACCAGGAGATGGTCGAGCGGGACCTCGCCAAACTCATTGATGATTACGGCACTGTCACCCATGCCGGCATGGTGCAACAGCTTGTTGAGCAAGGTCGTTTTGCCGCTGCCGAGAAACCCGGTGATCACCGAGACCGGCAGGCGCGACGCCGACATGTCGACATCAAACAATCCCATGCTGGATTCCCCTGACTCTGCAGTGGCTTGGAAGCGCCGCCAGATCAGCGCCCAGGATCGGAATGTGTCCCTGTCTTGTGGCCGTGTCAGCGGCGCAATATGATCCTTTTTGTCAACGTCGTCACCCATCAATGAGCGAAACGAACTCTGGGGAGGAACACATGACAAACCCAAACAACAATGAGTCCATGGATGATACAGGATCGGCGTCAACCGACCGCCGAGGATTCCTGAAGGCCGCCGGAGTGGCCGGCGCCAGCGCGGTAGCCGTCGCTGGCGCGTCGCACGGCAAGTTCGGACTTGCGCCAATCACACCTGCGCAGGCCGACACAATATCGCCGCCTAAGCTAAGCGAGAAGAAATGGTGGCCCTCGAAATGGGGTGCCGATGACCAGGCGGGTGCCTCGAACCACATCACGCCCGCGAAGGTGCTCGATACCGTCAAGTGGATCAAAGAAGGCAAAGTCTACAAGCTTGGCCATAACTACGAGTCCACGATGCCTCTGTTCGGGAAGCGGGTATTTACGTTGCGCATCCCCGGTAGCCCGACTGGAGGCCCGTTTGGTGACAATCGGCTCGTATACCACGATGAGTTCGTGACCGCCGAGATTGGCCAGGTGGGGACTCAATTCGACGGCCTTGGTCACATCGGCATTCAATTGGGAGCCGACGGCGACAAGAAGGAGATGAGATTCTACAACGGTCATGCTGCCGCGGATTTTAGTGACACGTATGGCCTCAAGAAGCTTGGCGTCGAGAACTGCAAGCCGTTTTTCACCCGCGGTCACCTGATCGATATGGTCGCGGTGAGAGGGCGCATGATGGAAGCCGGCGAAGAGATCACCGTGGCCGATGTGCGCGCGGCGCTGCAGAAGCAGAATATGTCGGAGGCCGACTTCAAGCCCGGAGACGCCATCTTCTTCCATACCGGCTGGAGTTCGCTCTGGGGCAAGAACAACGACAAGTTCAACAGCGGTGAGCCTGGCATGGGTCTT
This sequence comes from Bradyrhizobium lablabi, assembly GCF_900141755.1. NCBI lineage: Bacteria > Pseudomonadati > Pseudomonadota > Alphaproteobacteria > Hyphomicrobiales > Nitrobacteraceae > Bradyrhizobium > Bradyrhizobium lablabi. The sequence goes on from NZ_LT670844.1 coordinate 6,533,985, forward strand.
GAGGTCGCGAACTGGGTGATCGAGAAAGATCTCTGCCTGACTGGCGGTGATACCTGGGCGGTGGAGGTCGTCCCTAATCCTGACAAGACGCTGGCCTTCGCGGTCCACGGGACCCTGCAGACCAAGTACGGCATCTACAATCATGAGAACCTGGTGTTCGACGATTTGATCGCCGACAAGAAGTATCAGTTCGTCTATGTCTTTACGCCGGTCCCGATGGCCGGCGCGACCGGCTCGCCGGGCGTCCCCATCGGCATCACCTGAAGGACGCGACGGCGGCGGGTTCATCGAACCCGCCGCTAATCGCGCTCCGGGAAATCTGCCCCAACAGCGAATAGACCTGGTTCGCCTCTGCGCTACCTTGGGAAGATCGGGAGTTGGCATCATGCTGATCACGAACGTCAGGGCACACCACATCCGTATCCCCTACGACGCCGGTGTCGCGAGCTTCAGGCAAGGCGCCTCCGCCATAACGGCTCTCGATACCGTCATGGTCGAAGTCTCCACCGACGCGGGCGTAACAGGCTGGGGCGATGCCTTTAGCTATGTGTGTCCACGATCTACCGCCACCGCGATTGATGAAATGATTGCGCCGCAGGCTCGAGGTCTCGAAGTTCCGGATGCCGAGGGCATTCCCGCCTTCATGGATCGCGTTCAGCGCAATCTGCATTTGTTCGGCCGTTATGGCATCACGATGTTCGCGATTTCCGGCCTCGACATCGCGTTGTGGGATCTTGCCGCAAGAGTGCAGGGCGTGCCGCTGCACCGCCTCATCGGCGCCAGCAAGCGGGCACGGATTCCGGCCTATGCAAGTCTGCTTCGGATCGGGAACCCGGAGCATGTTGCCGGTGAATGCGAGACGGCGCTACGACGTGGCTACACCGCAATCAAGCTGCATGAAACCACGGTGCCGACTGTCTTCGCCGCCCGTCAGGCGATAGGCGCAGCCATTCCGCTGATGGTCGACCTGAATTGCCCGATGGATGCGACCGAGGCGACCGCGTTCGCCCACGCTTGCCGAGCGGCCGTGCCAAAATTCCTCGAGGAGCCGGTCTGGCCACCGGAGGATTTTGCGACGCTCGCGAAGGTACGCAGGGAAGGCGGGATCGATATTGCGGCGGGAGAGAACGCTTGTACGGTTCATCAATTCCGCCAAATGATGACCGCGGACGCCGTGAGCTATGCGCAGCCCTCGGTGACCAAGGTCGGCGGCGTTACCGAATATCTGAAAGTGGTCGCGTTGGCCGATGAAAGGGGCGTCAAGCTTGCGCCGCATTCTCCCTATTTCGGGCCGGGCTTTCTGGCGACGCTGCAGCTGATGTCGCTGCGCGACGATGCCACGTTTGTCGAAGTGTTTTTCATGAACCGCGCCGCCTGTCTTTGGGGCGGCCGCATCGATGTCGATGCCAATGGCACGATCACAGTGCCCCAGGGACCAGGGCTCGGCTACGAACCGGACAAGGCGATCATCGAGCGCTACCGCGTTTCATGACTGGCATGGACCGGCGTCCCCGACAGCGGACATCCATCGGGCGAAAGGGTACCTCAGCTTCGTGCCCAATAACCGACATGCGCGCCGCTGAACCAGGTTTCGGAGGAATCTCCTGATCCACTGATCGAGCTTCTCCCCGGCTCCATTTTCGTGCAGACTTGCGCAACCAAAGGGAAGGATGTCCGGATGACCGAGACCCTTCAGACCGCGGGGTTGCCCCGGCAAGGCGTCCGGAAGCAGACCGCAGCCGCGGCGCTTACCGCACTCGGTGTTGTCTACGGCGATATCGGCACCAGCACGCTCTATGGGCTGAAGCAGGCCGTCGAGGCGGCGGGCGCGCCCACCCCCGACACAGTGATGGGCGTCGTGTCGCTGATCCTCTGGGCGCTGCTCCTGATCGTCGCGCTCAAATACGCAATTCTGATCCTGCGCGCCGACAATCACGGCGAGGGCGGCATCGTGGCACTGCTGGCGCTGCTCGATGCAAGGCGCGCACCACGCGGGAGCTGGCGTGCCTCCCTGCTCATCGTCGGTCTGATCGGGGCGGCGCTGCTTTATGGCGACGGCGTGATCACGCCGGCGATCTCGGTGCTCAGCGCAATTGAAGGTCTCAAGATCGACGCGCCCGGACTCGCACCAATGGTCGTTCCTATCACCATCGCAATCCTGGCTAGTCTGTTTCTGGTCCAGCGCAGGGGAACGGAGTTCATCGGCAGCATCTTTGGGCCGGTAATGCTGATCTGGTTCGCTGCCATCGGCCTGCTCGGCCTGCTTGGCATCATGCAGACTCCGGGCATCCTGGCCGCCATCAGCCCCCACTATGCCGTTGCCTACCTCCTCCACGCAGGACCCGGCGTCGCCTTCGCCGTGCTCGGCGCCGCCTTTCTGGCGCTCACGGGCGCCGAGGCAATGTACGCGGATATGGGCCATTTCGGCCGGCTCCCCATTCAACTCGGATGGTTCGCGATCGTGCTGCCTGCTCTCATGCTCAACTATTTCGGCCAGGGAGGATTGCTCCTGGCAGACCCCCACGCCGTCGAGAACCCGTTCTACTTGCTCGTACCAAAGTGGGCCCACTATCCGATGGTCGCGTTCGCTACGATCGCCACCGTGATCGCCTCGCAATCCATCATCTCCGGCGCGTACTCCCTCACCCAGCAGGCGATGCAACAGGGCTTCTTGCCCCGCATGCGGGTGCAGCACACGGCCAGCCACGAGAAGGGCCAGATCTATATCCCTGTCGTGAACTGGCTGCTGGCCGCGGGCACGCTTGCGGCCGTGCTTACGTTCGGTTCATCCGACGCGCTCGGCGGCGCGTACGGCATCGCCGTCTCGATGCTAATGGCGATCACGACGGTGCTGGCGGCCCTTGTTGCCCTGAAATGGGGTTACAACCCGCTCTTGGTGGCAGCGGTGAATGGGTTCTTCCTTGTCATCGAACTGATCTTCGTTGCCGCGAACATGACGAAGCTGATCCAGGGCGGCTGGTTCCCGCTCCTGATGGCCGGCGTTATTGCGTTTCTGATGCTGACCTGGCGAACCGGGTGGCAATTGCTTGAAGACCAGCGCTCCAAGCTGCGCCAGCGTGAGGACGAGTTCGTTGCGTGGGTACTCGACAGTCGGCCGATTCGACTGTCAGGAGCGGCGGCGATCTTCACGGCCGCAAGCACAGGCATCCCGCTCGGCCTGACGCATCATCTGCGGCATAATCGCGTCCTGCATGAGCGTGTGCTGCTGATCGCCTCCATCAGCACCGACAAGCCGCGCGTCGAGCCTGAGCAACGCATCAGGCTGGTGCCGGTAGGCGCCGGCATCACCCGCGTCCTCTTCCATTTCGGCTTCATGGAAACACCGAACGTGATGGAAGGGCTGAAGCTTGCGTGTCTCGAGCCTGAACTTCGCGGCATCGATCCTCAGAACATCACCTATTATTTCAGGCGGGTGATGGTGATCCCCAGCAACGCGACATCCGGCATGGCTGTCTGGAGAAAATCTCTGTTCGCCATGATGCACCTCAACGCCAATCTTCCGGCCGCGTATTTCGGGGTTCCGCCCGCACAGGTCGTAGAGGTCGGTCTCGAAGTCGAGATATAGGTATCCGCAAGGATGGCCGGAACACTGGACGATCCGGGCGGGTCCAGGTGGAAGATGGCCGTATCCCGAAGCGTTCGGCCGACCAGAACGACGAAAACCCCGCGTCATGATTTGGGCCGATCCGGGGTGCAGCGTCCTCCCGTTAACGACCGGCAACTGGTCGATCACAATTCAAAACAGGGAGGACGACGATGGGAAGTTGGCTCAGTGAACGAGAACAGCGCCTTGTCGCAGGCGCCGAGGCGGCATCGGCCGCAACGCCGGTTCCGACCCAGATTGTATCGAACGGCGAGTATTTGCCGCCTTCGCAGAGCGCGACCCAGAAGAGGGTCGAAGCACGCATCAATGAGTTGGCCGACCTTAACGGCCAACGGCTCGGCTTGAACCGGCGGCAGTTCATGCGAACGAGTTGCGGCATGGCGGCCGCCTTTCTCGCCATGAACGAGATCTACGGCAACGTCTTCCAGGTCACGGCGGCCGAAGCCCACGAGCCCGAAATGATGCTGGCGCGGGCGCAAAGTCTCGCAGGGCAATTCGTCTTCGATGTCCAGACCCACTTCGTGCGCGACGATTTCAAGCATGAGGAACTGCTGGGCCTCGCAAGCTTCGCCAGCGAGCACTGGAATCCGAACATGAAGCAGGAAGGCGTGTCGTCGCTCGCCCGCTACAAGTTCCAGAACTACATGAAGGAGATCTATTACGACAGCGACACCACCATGGCACTTCTGAGCGGCGCCCCGTTCGACGATCCGAGCTGGTGGCTGTTGTCGAATGAGCAGATCGCCAAGGCGCGTGAGATGATCAACGACTTTGCGGGCTCACGCCGCTTGCTAGCGCACACCGTGATCACGCCCAAGCAGCCAGGCTTTATGGATGAGGTCGACAAGGCGATCGCGGTCTACAAACCCGATTCATGGAAGTCCTACACGATCGGCGACCCGCTTGCGCCGTCGAAATTCCCCTGGCGGCTTGACGACGAGCAGGTGATGTATCCGTTCTACGACAAGGCGGTGAAGGCTGGGATCACAACCCTATGCATCCACAAGGGTCTACTGCCGCCCGATTACGAGAAATCCTTCGCCGGCGTATGGGAGTACGCAACCGCCTGGGACATCGGCAAGGCTGCCAAAGACTGGCCGCAGATGAACTTCGTCATCTATCACTCGGCGCTGCGTCCGTTCCTTGAACTGCCCGATCAGGCCTGGGCCGAGTTCGAGTCCACAGGCCGCATCCGGTGGGCCACCGATCTAGCGGAAATTCCACAGAAGTTCGGGGTCACTAACGTCCACGCGGAGCTTGGCACGTCGTTTGCCAACTCGGCCGTGGCGCATCCCAAATTCTGCGCCGCTCTGGTCGGCACGCTGATCAAGGGCATGGGGGTCGATCATGTCCTATGGGGCACCGACTCGGTTTGGTACGGGTCACCCCAGTGGCAGATTGAGGCGCTGCGTCGGCTCGAAATCCCCGAGGATATGCAAAAGAAATATGGTTTTGCTCCGCTCGGTGGCGCCGACAGCGCGATCAAGCAGATGATCTTCGGCGGCAACGCGGCGCGCATGTACCGGATCAATCTGAAGGCTGCCGACAATATCAGGATGCCGGCCTTTTCCGAGGACCGGCTGACCGCCCTGAAGAGCCAGTATGAGCTCGCCGCCAAAGAGCCATCGAATCTGCGTTACGGCTACGTCCGGGCCGCCTGATCGCGGTTTGGGCTTTTGCCCAATGGCTTCGGCGAGGATTCCTCGCCGAAGCCGCGCCGTTGAGGCCGACAGCAAGCCCGCGTGGCGGCGATGAGGTTTTGTGCGCGGGTGGTTTTCATGGCTGTATCCACGATCGGAGGAAGGTCGCCGAAACTTCCGCTAATTGCCGGAAGGCGGATTCCTCAGTTTCTCCATGGCTTGTTCGACTGAGAAGGAGCCTGGCCTTTGGCGTGGCGGAAAGTCCCGAAAGCTCGACAGATGCTGTGCCACGACCGCCTGCGCGGGGACGAGCACGAACGCATGTTCAACAAACCACCGCACGTAATCGCCTGCCTCGTGCTGGGCCCGCTCGAACGGATCTGCGCGGAGGTTGAACAGCATGGGCAGGCGGAGCTGAACGAGCGGTTGCTGCCAGACACTGAAGCCTTCGGCCTTCTGTTCCAGGAACGCCGCCTTCCATTGTTCATATCGAAGGCCGGCAAGATTGCCGTCGTCGGTCCAGTAGAAAAACTCGCGGCGCTTGTCCGGACCCTTGCCGGCGAGCAGGTCGCGCTGGTCGTAACCGTCCAAATGAACTTTGAAGTTCTTGCCTGCAGCGTCATAACCCTGCAGGAGCTTGTTCTTGACATCGGGCTCGCCGGCGGCCGCGACCAAAGTCGTCGCCCAGTCTTCGGCAGAGAAGATTTCGTTGATCTCGGTCCGCGGAGGTACCGTACCGGGCCAGCGTATCATCGCCGGAACGCGGTAGCCTCCTTCCCAATTGCTATTTTTTTCGCCACGGAACGGCGTCGTTCCGCCGTCAGGCCACGAGAAAGTCTCGGCGCCGTTGTCGGTCGTGTAGATTACGATCGTATTGCTGGCGATGCCGAGATCGTCGAGCTTTTTGAGCAACTGTCCGACTTGGCCGTCATGCTCCACCATGCCGTCCGGATAGATACCGAGCCCGGTCTTGCCTTGAGATTCCGGCTTGAGACGGGTCCAGATGTGCATGCGGCTCGGATTGAACCACACGAAAAATGGTTTCTTGTCCCGGTTCGTGCGGTCGATGAAGTCGATCGAGGCGTTGAGGAATTCCTCGTCGATCGTCTCCATGCGCTTCTTGGTGAGCGGCCCGGTATCCTCGCATTTTTGCTTGCCCCACGGACCGAAACGGGGATCGTCGCCCGGCGTGTCGGTGGTCGTCGCGACGCACTTCATCACGCCACGCGGACCAAACTGCGCCTTGAACGATGGATTCTTCGGGTAGTCCGGATTCTCCGGCTCCTCCTCGGCATTCAGATGATAGAGGTTGCCAAAAAACTCGTCGAAACCATGCACTGTCGGCAGGAATTCGTTGCGGTCGCCGAGATGGTTCTTGCCGAATTGTCCGGTCGCGTAGCCCTGTGGCTTGAGCAGTTCGGCAATCGTCGGATCCTTCTCCGACAACCCCTCTTTCGCTCCCGGCAATCCCACTTTTAGAAGTCCGGTTCGCAGCGGGCTCTGGCCGGTGATGAACGCGGCACGGCCGGCGGTGCAGGACTGCTGGCCGTAATAGTCGGTGAATATTGTACCCTCGTTGGCTATACGATCAATGTTTGGCGTGCGATAGCCCATCATGCCGCGGTTATAAGCGCTGATATTCCAGTAACCGATGTCGTCGGCCATGATGACAAGGATGTTGGGCTTTTGCTGTTGCTGCTGCGCCGACGCGGCTACTGGTGCGACCAGTGCGAAAGCGAGCGATGCCGGCAGGGCAAGCCAGGTGTTCGCAAGCCAGGTGTTCCAGCTCCTGTTCATCGTTGATCTCCCGACGAAGTGGTTGCTTGATCGGCTTATGGTCCGCGGACGCCCCGTGGGGCGCCCGCATCACCCGCAAGCATCCGAACTACTGGCTCGGGTGCCCCTGACCCTTCCTGAGCTGTTCCATGACCTGATCCAGGTTGTAGCTCGCCGGATCCTGAAGCGGGGGGAACTCCTTGTAGGATTCCAGCTCCTTCAGCCACAGCACCTGCCCGATGGGCAGCAGGTTCCAGTCGTAGACGTAGGCCGAGACCGGCCCGGCGAGCGCCCCGCCGAACCAGAAATTCGCCTTTTTCTCGTCGCCCCACGACGTCTCGAATGGATCGCGCTTGAGGTTTACCATGCCGGCTGCGAACTGGGTCTGAACTCCCGGCAAGAGGAAGCCCGTCGCGGTTTCGGGCGCGATCGCGAAATACATCTTCCAATTCTTGTAGCGCACCGCCGACGGATGGGCACTGGAATAGTAGAAGAAGGTATCGCGCGCGGACTTCTCCGAACGTCCCGAGAGGTATTCAGTCTGGTCGACGCCATCGAGCCTGGTCTTGACGATGCCCGGATAGGAACCGGCCATAATCCGCTTGTTCAGCGCATCGCCCTTATCTCCGCCGGCGATGTTGACAAGCGTGGGCAGCCAGTCGAGCGACGCGAAGATGTCGTTCTTGACGGTGCCGGGCTTGATGACGCCCGGCCAGCGCATGACACACGGAGCGCGCATGCCGCCTTCCCAGGTGTTCATCTTCGAGCCCTTGAACGGGGTGGTGCCGCCGTCCGGGTAGGTGAACGTCTCGGCGCCGTTGTCGGTGGTGAACACGACGATCGTGTTGTCGAGCTGACCCATGTCCTGGAGCTTCTTCAGCACATAGCCGATGTTGTCGTCCATCTGCTTCATGCCGGCTTCGTTGACGCCCCAGTCCTTGCCGCCCGGCTCGCCGACCATGGCCATGTACTTGTCGTTCAGCACGGTCGTGATGTGCATGCGCGCCGGGTTGTACCAGACGAAGAACGGCTTGTTGGTCTTCTTCGGGTCATTGCGATCGAGGAAGTCGATGACCTTGGCCGAGATTTCCTCGTCGACACCCTTCGATCGCTCAAGGGTCAGTGGACCCTCGTCCTTGCATGTCATGTTCTTGGCGGTGCCGTCGGATTTGCACGCCAGGATCGGTCGTGGCGGCGTCAGGCAAGTCGTGGTCTTGGGATCGACGGCGCCGGGGACCTCGGGCACGCCGGGGATCGGCGTGTTCTTGCACGGCGGGGCGACCGTCTGCTGGGTCGGAGACTTGTTGATGTCCGGGAAGCTCACCCCCTGCATGGCGTCGAGGTGATACAGGTAGCCCCAGAATTCCTGGAAGCCGTGCGCGGTCGGCAGCGCGTCGGTGTGATCGCCGAGATGGTTCTTGCCGAACTCGCCGGTGGTGTAGCCGAGATCGAGCAGGAATTTGGCCAGCGTCGGGGTGCCGGGGCGCAGATAGGACGGACTGCCGGGCAATTGTGGAGGGATCATGCCGGTGCGCAGCGGATTCATGCCGGTGAAGAAGGCATTTCGCCCGGCCGTGCAACTTTGCTCGGCATAGTAGGTCATGAAGATCGCGCCTTCATTGCCGATGCGATCGATGTTCGGCGTCTCGCCGACCATCAGGCCGCGGTGATAGATGCCCGGTTGCATCCAGCCGATGTCGTCGCCCATGATGAAGAGGATGTTTGGCTTTTGTGGCTGCTGCTGTTGTGCCGCCGCCGGCGTGCTGGCCGGTCCGCATAACGATAGCGACATCAGTGTCGTCGCTCCGAGCAGCGCGGCGCGAGACCGCTTATGCCAGCCTGCTGCCGTCTTGCGCAGCGCGTTTCGGATGCCAGGCGGTCTTTCCTTGAGTATGCTGTCAAACATGGCGTTACTCTCCTGTTTGTGGCGCATCAGAGGCTCCTCGCCTGATGCATCGAAAGCCGACGTGACTCGTCGACGTATCGACCGGCTCGGCATGGCGCGCAGCCGGCCGGTAGCGGCGGCAGTAGTTCGGCGCGCACAGATGCGAGCCGCCCTTGATGACTTTCTGTGGAATCCTCACATTGGTCGTTCGGGGGTCGTAGCTGCCGTCCTCGCGTCCGCCGCGCGGATTCTCCGGGATGCAGCAAGCCTTTGGCGCGTCAGCCTTGTGCCTGGGTGAATACCAGTCGGCAGTCCATTCCCAGACGTTGCCGATCATGTCGTAAAGCCCGTAACCGTTCGGCGGGAATGCGCTGACCGGCGAGGTGCGCTCGAAACCGTCCGCATTGACGTTCTGCCGCGGAAATTCACCCTGCCAGGTATTTGCCATGTGACGGCCATGCGGCGTGAATTCATCGCCCCAGGCATATTCGGCACCGTCGAGCCCACCGCGCGCAGCGAATTCCCATTCCGCTTCGGTTGGCAAATCCTTCCCAGCCCATTTCGCGTAGGCGGCTGCATCGCTGAAAGCCACATGCACGACTGGATGATCGTCCAGCCCACGGATGTTGCTTCCGGGTCCGTAGGGATGCCGCCATTGCGCGCCCCTGGCGAAGGTCCACCACTGGCTGAAGTCGCGGAGGTTGACCGGATGGTTGGGCGGCGAGAACATCAGCGAGCCCGCGTAGACCATGTGCGGGAGCATTCCAGGATAATCCTTGGGGTCGGGTATGATTTCCGCGACGGTGACGTGCTTGGTAGCCCTTACGAATTCCTTGAATTGCCGGTTAGTGACGGGATAGCGGTCCATCCAGAACGCATCGACGGTGACGCGGTGGACCGGAGCTTCTTCCGGATAATGCTTGTCCGATCCCATGCGAAAGGTGCCGCCCGGAATGAATACCATCGGCGCGGATGAACTCTCGCGGATCTCGACCTTCGCGAGAGTGTTGGTTGAAATATTCATGCAGCTAACCCCTTGTTGGGCGGGTCGCCATTAATTGAAAATACCAAGTGCAACCCGCCAAGGCAGGGTTGGGATCGCGGCATGCCGCTAAGAACGGGGCGGGATCGGACGATCCCGCCAACGCGGCGCGGTCCCGTGACGGACTAGAATACGTCCCCCCCTGGCCGCCGCTATGCAAAAACGGACGGAAGCTCGGGCAAATCCTTTCGACGACAAGAAAGTACCTGCTTCATGCCGATCTCCGGGCATGCACGGTGGGCAAGGTCAATCCACTCTCCGGACTGCCCTGCACGTGGACGGGGTCTCTCTCTTTGCCGCAATCACGGCTGTGACTTTTCCGTCGCAACGTTCAATTTTTTTCCAGCAAATCGAAATCCTGCCGGAATTGCATATTGAGCCGCGAGTGGCCAAGCTAACCAGGGAGACATCGCAAGGATGCAACGGTTACTTGGTGACGCTGAAGGGCATTGCTATGTTAGTAGCGCTACCATCCCGGAATGAAATCTTGTTAGGCGGTCGGGAGGACTTCCGATGTCCAAATATCATTTTGCAAGCACTTTCCGGCAGGCAATAGCGGGTCCATTCATCGGTGCGGTTCTTGGCTTGAGTTCGACATTTGCTCAAGCAGGCCCATGCAGTGCCGACATTGCAGAATTCGAAGCAGCCGTGCGTCAATCAGCAACCAATCCAAATGCGGGATTAACAGCACCCCAGTCAGTCGGTGCGCAACTTGGTCACCAACCAACCGTGGCTTCTACGAAACAAGCCGAAGAGCGGTTGAAATCCAAATTTTCAGCAAATTTGGCCCGCGCCAAACGGCTTGATGCCCAAGGTGATCGCTTAGGTTGCCAGCGCGCGCTTACCGCAGCTAAACGAATGTATATCCTGTAGAACCCAAATGAACTTCTTTCCGCGAGGACGTAAGCGGCAGGGTCTCACGATCATCGCTACACTCGTCATTTTGTATGTCGTTCTCAGTTACCTTGTTTTACCCGCGACATGGGCGCGTATTGAGCACGAACCCGGGCTTGTAAAGCATACAATGCTGACCGCGACGGCGCAGGGTATCCCGGGAGGTCCTATTAATGTTGGCCTGGTAGGAACTCGTGAGGATTTGGTTCGCGCATTTCATGCCGCGGGCTGGTACCCCGCCGACCCCATCACATTGCGGACCAGCGTGGAGATCATCGGGAGCGTACTGCTCGACCGACCTTACAAAAGTGCGCCGGTCAGTCCGCTGTTTTACGAGGGGCGACGTGAGGATTTGGCGTTCGAAAAGCCACATGGCGGGAGCGCCGATCGCCGCCAACACGTCCGCTTCTGGAAGGTCCTTGAAAGCGGAATTGATGGCGGTCCCGTTTGGCTCGGCTCTGCGACTTTCGACAGCGGGGTCACTTTAAGCCGCGACACGGGCCAGGTTACTCATCGCATCGCGGCCAATATTGATGAAGAGCGAGACCGATTGATCGCAGAATTGAACGATGCCCACATGGTGACAAGCATTTATCAAATGAAGGGGATCGGTCCCACCTTAAATGGGCGAAACGGTGAAGGCGATCCTTACTATACGGACGGAGAAATATGGGTGGCGCGACTCGTCAGCGGCGGCAAAGAAGCTGAAAAGCTTGCTGAAATGCTGCCGGCACCCGCACTCATTCAAATGAAAGACACCGCGTTTTCCTGGGGATCGCGAATAGGATGGCACTGACCGCGCGGATCGCCGCGTTCGCGAGTGAGTGGAGTCATGGAAAATCTGACGCATTACCCGTTGCTGGTGTTCGCGGCGGCCTTCGTGACGCTGTGGCTCGCTTCAGTCGCGGGCTCGTGGCTGCGCAGGCGCAACCCGAGCGCCGGCGATGAGCGTAATGAGGATCTCGGTGTCATCCTTGCGGCCACCCTGACGCTGCTCGCATTAATCATCGGCTTCAGCTTTTCGATGGCCACCAGTCGCTACGAACAGCGCAAGAATTTCGAGGAAGCCGAAGCCAACGCGATTGGGACCGAAATCTTGCGAGCCGACGTTCTGCCACCTGCGGATGCCGCAAACCTGCGCAAGCTCCTTGGCGACTACCTTGACCAGCGTATCCTGTTCTACATCACTCACGATGATACTCAGCGAACGCGGATCGATGCGCGGACCAGCCAATTGCAGGCTGATCTCTGGGCTGCGGTCCGCGGACCGGCCACCGCACAACCGACGCCGGTTGCGGCGCTGGCGCTCGCTGGCATGAACGACGTGATCAATTCGCAGGGCTACACGCAAGCGGCGTTCTGGAACCGGATTCCGACCGCCGCGTGGTGTCTGATGGCGGCTATCGCGCTGTGTTCCAACGTGCTGTTCGGCTATCGGTCGCGAAACGGCAAGGCTGCGGGAAAGCTTGCTCTCGTGCTGCCGCTTATCGTCTCGATTGCCTTCCTTCTGATCGCCGATATCGATACTCCGCGGCATGGCTTGATCCATGTCAGTCCACAGAACCTGGAAAGCTTGGCGAAGTCGCTTGGACGCTGAAGTTCACCGCGCGAGGGGCGCCACGGTTAGGTGTCCATCGTCGGATGATACGACGATGGACAAGCGCAGGGTCTCGCCGACGGCAAAGCGGCACCTTTCGTCCGCACTTTACGGTGAGAAAAGAAAGGTTGAGCGGCTCCGCGATGGGCCGTTGCGGGTTGAGGGGACGGCTGCAGACGTGATTCAAGCTCCGAAGCCGGCGCCTCGAACCATGCGCGACGAACTCAACGATGATGGATCGTCGACGTCTCGTCCTTGATCCCAGCGCCATGCTCCGGAATGACGATCGATGTCGCTTGGTTGTCGCACGGCGCTGCTATTCGCGCTTTCGACAAGCGGACGATTGAGTCGCGTTGGAACCGGCCTTGGCGAATGAACACTGCCGATCTCGATCCTGCCCAAACAAAGAGCACGGTCTTGAGCTCCGGGAACCGGTTTTCCTTTTCGGTACAAACGCGAAGCGTTTGCCGGCAGACCATGTCCAAACAAAACGTAAAGGGTCCCGTCATCTCGTTGTCACGGGAATCGGCTAGCTGCTCGACATGGGAAGTTACACTATGAGTGACGAGTTGCCGGAACGGCGCTTTCGCACTTTGTTTATCTCCGACGTCCACCTCGGGGCCCGCGGCTCGCAAGCCGAACGATTGCTGGACTTTCTGCGCACCCACGATGCCGACACCATCTATCTGGTCGGCGATATCGTCGATGGCTGGGCGCTGCAATCCAACTGGTACTGGCCGCAATCCCATAACGACTTCGTGCAGAAAATGCTGCGCAAGGCGCGCAAGGGCGCCAAGATCATCTATGTGCCCGGCAATCACGACGAGTTCCTGCGCAACTATTACGGCACCCATTTCGGCGGCATCGATGTCGTCGAAAATACCGTCCATACCGGCGTCGATGGCCGGCGCTACCTCGTCATTCACGGCGATATTTTCGACCTCGTGGTGCAGAACGCGCGCTGGCTCGCCCATCTTGGCGACAAGGCCTATGATTTCGCGATCCAGATGAACCGGCTGGTCAACTTCTTCCGCCGCGCCTTCGGCGTGCCCTATTGGTCGCTGTCGCAATGGGCCAAGCTGAAGGTCAAGAACGCGGTGAACTATATCGGCGCCTTCGAGCAGACGCTCGCCGCCGAGGCGCGCCGGCACAACACCGACGGCGTGATCTGCGGCCATATCCACTACGCCACCATCCGCGATGAGCACGGCATCCGCTACATGAACTGCGGCGACTGGGTGGAAAGCTGCACTGCGCTGGTCGAGCACGAAGACGGCCGGTTCGAGATCATCACCTGGACCGATCCGCTGCGCCGGACGGCGCCTGTTGCCTCGGTCGCCGCGCGTGCCGCCTGATGCATATTCTGGTCGCGACCGATGCGTGGCATCCCCAGGTCAACGGGGTGGTACGGACGCTGACCATGATGGCGGACGCGGCAGAGAGGCTCGGCGTCGAGGTCAGTTTCGTCACCCCGCAATCGTTCCGCACCTTTGGTTTGCCGAGCTACCGGGATTTGCGCGTGGCGCTGCCGACGCCGGCAAAAATCGCGCGATTGATTGAAGACGCCCGGCCCGACAGCATTCACATCGCCACCGAAGGGCCGATCGGGCTGTTGGCGCGGCGCTATTGCCGCAAACATCAAGTGCCGTTCACCACGAGCTTTCATACCCGCTTTCCCGAATATATCTCGGCGCGTTTGCCGATCCCCGAATCCTGGATTTGGGCGGCGCTGCGCGCCTTCCACCGGCCGAGCCAGGCGGTGATGGCGGCGACGCCGGCGCTTTCGAACGAGCTGCGCTCCCGCGGCTTCCGTAATGTGGTGCTGTGGCCACGCGGCGTCGACGCGCGGCTGTTTCATCCGCGCGCCGTCGAGCTCGGCCTGCCGCGCCCGATTTTCCTGTGCGTCGGCCGCGTCGCGGTCGAAAAGAATCTCGAGGCGTTTCTCGATCTCGATTTGCCCGGCACCAAGCTCGTCGTCGGCGACGGACCGGCGCGGGCGTCGCTGCAGCGGCGCTATCCCCACGCGGTGTTTCTAGGCAGCCGGCAGGGCGAAGCGCTGGCGGAGGCCTATGCCGCGGCCGACGTCTTCGTGTTTCCGAGCAAGACCGACACGTTCGGGCTCGTCCTTTTGGAGGCGCTTGCCAGCGGCCTGCCGGTCGCCGCGTTCCCGGTGACCGGGCCCCGCGACGTCATCGGCAACGCGCCGGTCGGCGCGCTGAACGACGATCTCAGGACCGCCTGCCTGTCCGCCCTGCAGATTTCGCCGCAGGCCTGCCTGGAATTTGCCGCGGGGTACACCTGGGAATCCTCGGCCCGGGTCTTTGTCGAAAATATCACCAATATCCGTAACGTCGAACCATCAGGCGAAACGGTGGAATTTGCCGCCGAAACGCCGCGCGTCGTGGCCTGATCACGGCTAAGTTCTCGCAAGCATCTTGCCCGCGCATCCGGGTCCGCGATACAAGTGGCGGATGGCGGATTCCTCCCTTGCCCTGCCGGTCAGTTCCATGGATATCGACGCGGCCGCGCGCGTGCTCGCACCATACGCGGTGCGCACGCCGTTGTTGTCCTCGCCGGTGCTCAATGAGCGTGCGGGAACCAAGGTCTTCCTGAAGCCGGAAATGCTGCAGCGGACCGGGTCGTTCAAGTTCCGCGGCGCCTTCAACAAGCTCTCATCGATCCCCTTAGCCGCGCGCGGCGGCGGCGTCGTCGCGTTCTCCTCCGGCAACCATGCCCAGGGCGTCGCGGCGGCCGCCAAAATCCTCAACATGCAGGCGACCATCGTGATGCCGGCCGATGCGCCACTTTCAAAACGCGAGCGCACCAAGAGCTATGGCGCCGAAGTCGTCTTGTACGATCGCGACCGCGAGGATCGCGAAGCCATCGCCCGCGACATCGCCGCTAAACGCAACGCCACGCTGGTGCGCCCTTACGACGATACTTTTGTCATCGCCGGCCAGGGCACGGTCGGTCGCGAGATCGCCGAGGACATGGCGGCGCTCGGCATCACCCCCGACATCGTGGTGGCGCCGGCTTCCGGCGGCGGCCTGATCGCGGGCGTCGCGACCGCGGTGAAGGCGCGCTATCCGCAGGCCATGGTGATGTCCGGCGAGCCGGAAGAATTCGACGATCACGCCCGTTCGCTGCGCGCCGGAAAACGCCAGGCGCACGGCTCCAAGGGCCGCACCATCTGCGATGCGCTGATGGCCACGATGCCCGGCGAGCTTACGTTCTCCATCAACAGCCGGCTGTTGACCCAAGGCATCACCGCCTCCGACGCCGAAGTCGGCACCGCCGTCGGATTTGCCTTCCGCGAATTGAAGCTCGTGGTCGAGCCGGGCGGCGCGGTCGGCCTTGCCGCCCTTTTGGCCGGGCGCATCGACGCGCGCGGCAAGAACGTCGTCATCGTGCTGTCCGGCGGCAATGTCGACGCGGATCTGTTCGCGAAGCTGGTGGCCTGATCAAGGGAAGCTGCGAACCACCTCGATAAGACCCACGATTGCGGCGTTCAAGGCATCCATCTCTTCGGCCGGAATCCAATATTCCAAATGAGACCTGCCGCCGGCTTCTTTCGCCTCATAGCGGTCGATGAAGCTCCGGGTGACCTCAAAGCGGGTCACGAAGCCGGAACCGCTCGCCGGAACGTTCCAATCGCGAGCAATTTTCACCGCGTATTCTTCAGACAGGACCGGGTAGAAAATCGGCTGTTCGGGCAGCCGCGGAGGAAAGGCCCGCATGCCGCTCTGTCGGATCAATTCAAGCTCGTCCGGCCCGACCGGTCGCCAAAGGGTCACAGTTTCTTCGTTCGGTGTCATGCTTTTCAGGCTTGCTTTTCAGACTTGATTTTCAGACTTGCCTCCGTGTGCGTGACAGCGGTGCGACAAGAAAGAATTGGTGGCCTTGCCAAGTGCTGCTGCGCCATCCGGCCGACACAATGAAGCTCTTACCTGACGCATGGAACCAAAATGGGATCCAACACTTGTAATCGCGATTTGGTTGGTTGGCATCTCGTTCGAACAAGGGGGGAGAACCGTGCGCCTCCAGTTCCTAGGCGGCGGCTTCCGGACGATCTTATTTCACCATCTCTTCTTTCCGGGAGAAGCGCGAGATCACTCGCGCGACCGGCTGAAGTTCCAGTGCGATTGGCTCTGCAGCAACTTTCATCCTGTTACTCTCAGACAGGCTCAGACGGCGTTTGCCAACGGTTCGCTCCCGCCCAAAGCAATTTTGATAACCATCGACGACGCAAAGATCGACATCCTGAGCGCGCTCGATGTGTTTGCGTCCTTCTCGCTACCGATCTGCATTTTTCCCTGTGTTGGTTGGTGCGCGCAAGAAGTTGAGGTTGCACACGATCCACGCGTAGCACTTGCTAAACTAGTCGCCGACCTCGAGTGGTACCGGGGCCCTGCTGTCAATTTAGAAATCGCTGGCCAAACCGTAGTAGTTGGGGCCGACGCGCCTCAAACCGCACGAGCGATCGATTATGTTCTAACCGCCGCATTCAATGGCAATTTTACGTTTCAGCGCCCCCTGAGCTTCCCACGAAAGAACACTCGCTCCTGCTGCTCTCTCGATGAACTAACGGACATTGCCTGCGAAAGCGTCGCAATTGGTGCCCACTCTGTGAGCCATGTGAACCTCGCGCATGCGGGTCCGTTGAGGCGGGAATACGAGATCCGTGCCAGTCGAGAAATTTTGTTCGATGCAATCGGAGAGTGCGCAGCGTTCGCCTACCCTTACGGAATGCAGGGAACGCATAGCGACAAAACTGAGCAAATCATCCGAGAGGCAGGTTTTGAGCTCGCCTTCTTGAGTCATTCGGATCTGATCGAGCAAACAACAAACATTTTCCAGCTGCCGCGCATTTCTCTGCCAAACAGGCCGATCTCAAAAATCGAATTTTGTACGCGGGTAGCTGGGGCCGGAATCACCTTTCGAAAATTTAAGCAAGCATTTGGGGGGGCATTGATATGTTCGAGGTCGTTCTAGCTGTCCTACTCGCCACGACCGCTGGTCTTCTCACAGTACCTATATTCACTTTGCTGTTCGAGGTGCTCTCGGCCATAAGAGGTTACCCGGATCAACTTGATGGTGTTCCGAACGCTACCAACTCTGAGATTACAGCTGTCGTCATTCCGGCTCACAACGAAGGTGCTAGTCTAGTCCCGACGTTGTCGGACTTGAGGCCGCAGTTAGGGAGCAACGATCGCCTGATTGTGGTCGCAGACAATTGTTCCGACGATACAGCTGCCATAGCAAGGGGTGAAGGGGCTGAAGTGATAGAGCGCACTGACCCCGCTCACCTTGGCAAGGCATACGCGCTTGCCGCAGGGATCGCTTACCTCAACCAGGCTCCCCCTGACCTGGTGATGTTCGTCGATGCTGATTGCCGAGTAAAGCCTGACACGCTCCCTCGCCTGAAGAGAGCCTGCGTAAAATCGAAACGCCCCGTGCAGGCCTGCGTCCTAATGGTCGCGCCGAAGCGGTGCTCTATTGATCACAGGCTCGCTGAGTTTTTCTGGCGCCTACGAAACTTGGTTCGGCCGCTCGGGCTCGCCCGGCTTGGCCTGCCTGCGCAACTAATGGGTACGGGAATGATTTTTCCTTGGCGATTGATTCGTGGTGCAACATTGCGACATGGAAATCTGGTCGAGGACCTACAGCTGGGCTTGGACTTAGCTGAAATCGGTTGTGCCCCTCTTTTTTACCCGTGCGTTGTCGGTACAAGCGAGTTTCCGCATACGAAAGCAGGCACCGAATCCCAACGCCAGCGTTGGATTCAAGGACATGTGCGAATGATAGTGCGGGACTTGCCGCGGCGCTTCGCGCGAGCAGTTCAAGAGCATAACTGGGATCTTCTTGTTCTCATATTGGATGTGGCCGTCCCTCCTTTTTCGATGCTCGCTTCTATCGCAATGGTAATGCTGATCGCAGCGGTAGCCCTATTCCTTCTCGTTGGAATTGCCAGCCCTATGGTTGTGGCCGGTATCAATTTCGGCGCTCTGCTTGGTGCAGTATTACTGGCGTGGACCAAGTTTGGTCGTGAACTCATCTCGATCCGGGATCTAGCGGCGATTTGGAGATCCTTGCTCAATAGGCTGTCTTTTTATGCGCGAGTATATTTTGGATCGAGAGCGAGTTCGTGGGTCCGAACGGACCGGTCAGACTAATAACGAGAGAACTCGCCCGGCACACCGCAAAGGCCACTAGCGAAACGGGGACGAGGGCGCTCAATGGCTTGGCGCTTCTTCACGGACGACTTTCTGGCTTGAGGCATCCAAAGACGTGGATGGCCCGGCATCGCAGACAAGTTTACGCAGTCTGCGCAAAGCAGACTGCTTTGGCCGGGCATGACGAGGTCATCACGAAAACAGCGCGATCTTTTCGGCTTGGCTCATGCGGCGGAGCGGCGCCAGCGGGTCGGACGCCGAGGCGGCGGGTTTTGTCACGATTCCGCTGGCGATGAGGCTTGAGCCCAAAGAACTTTCAAGCGGACGCTCAGCCACCGCACGCTCCGCAACCGCATTTTCGAGGGACGGCTGAAGCGGCGCCTGCATCGCTTCTGCCTGCGTCGGCGAAGCCATTGGCTCGGCTTCCTGCGGCTCGGCCTCCCGCGCGACGATGACAGGTTCCACGGGCCACGGCGCGGCGTCGGTCTCGTCCGGATCGGGACCGGAATCCAATTCGATGTCGGAATCATCCAGCGCGGCCATTTCCTGGGCGACCAGTTCCAGCACCGCTTCGTCATCGGCCTCGGCGGCCTCTTCCGTGATCTCGGAGACGTCAGGCTGAACATCGGCCGCTTCGGCCACCATTTCGGCCGCCGGGGCCTGCGCGACGGTCTCCTCGGTCGGGATTTCCGTGGTGCCGATCGCAGCCTCGGGATCGCTCGCCGCGGTCGCTGGCGGCATCGTCTCGGGCGCGGCGGTCGCCGATGGGGCAGGCGCGGCTGCAGCGGAAGCTGCGGCTTCCTCCGCGGCCCGAGGTGCTGCATCGCTGTCGTCAAATCCCGCGATCCGCCGTTCGATCAGGTCGAATGCGGCGCTCAATGCGCCTTTCGCCTCTGTCGACGAGAGTTGCCCGCAAGCGCCTTCGATGGCGTGGACCTGGGAATCGATCAGATCGCAGATCCGGGCATCGGCGCCGATCTCGCGCCAGCGCCAGGCAATTTCCTTGATGACCCGGGCGCCCTTGCGGACCGGCGCCAGATGTTCTTCCAAAGCAAGACCATCGAGCGCCGCAAGGGCCATGCCTCGCGCCTCGTCGAGCGCGCTTTTGATCGCGGCCAGCGCCTCGGTCAGTGCGCGGTCGGCGGCCGGTTGTTTCTGCGCGGCAAGGCTTTGCTCGATGCGCTCGACCGCGTCGAGCACCATCCGGGTATCGGCATTGCGGTTGCGCTTGGCATATTCGCCGAGAAACCAGCGGCCCCGCGAGGTCTCCATGAAGGCTTCGCTGATCGCCTCATAGTCCTGTTCGCTCGGCTGCGCGGCGCGCGCCGAGATCGGCGATAGGGCAAATGCTTCGTCGGCCATGGCAAACTCTTCCGCGCAAATCATCGCGCGTTGGGTTAACGATCACCACGATATCAGGCGAATCGCAATTGAATTGATGCCCTCCGAATCACAAATCCCCATCGTATCGCGCAACACCTCGGCCCGATTCGCGCGCCGGCTGGCGCTGTTTTACGGCACGCTGTTCGGATTGATCGGCACCCATCTGCCGTTCTTCCCGGTGTGGCTGAAAGCGGTCGGGATCGATGCGTCGTGGATCGGCATCATCACCGCCGTTCCCGCGGTGACACGATTCACCGTGCTGCCGTTCGTGACGGCCTTCGCCGAGCGGCATCAGTCGCTGCGCCGCGCCATGATCTTCACGGCGTTTGCCACAGCCCTCGGGTTCTTGCTGGTTGGAACCCAGCATCGGCCGCTGCTGGTGTTCCTCGCTTACGCGCTCACAGCCTGCGTGTGGACGCCGACCGTGCCGCTGACGGACGCCTATGCGCTGCGCGGCGTGGCGCGCTACGGCCTCAATTACGGGCCGCTGCGGCTGTGGGGCTCGGCGGCGTTCGTGGTCGGCGCGCTGGCCTGCGGCTTGTTGGTCGATGTGATCGCGGCAAAAGAATTGATCTGGGTGATCGCGTCGGTGGCAGGCCTCGGCGCCGTCGTCAGCCTCGCGCTCGCGCGGCTCGACCATCCGAAGACGGTGCCGGCGGCGCATCACAGTGCCAAAGCCCTGCTGCGCGAGCCTGGATTCCTCGCCATCATCGTGTCGTCTGCGCTGATCCAGGGCAGCCACGCCGCCTATTACACTTTTGCTTCCATCACCTGGCAGGGCGCTGGCCTCGGCGGGCTGACGATCGCCGGGTTGTGGGTGTTGGGGGTACTGGCCGAGATCGTGGTGTTCGCGCTGTCGCCGCGCTTTACATTAAACCCTTCGGCACTGGTGGTGATCGGCGGCCTCAGCGCGGTGGCGCGCTGGCTGATCACGGCGCAGGAGCCGTCAGTCGCCGTGCTGTCGGTGGTCCAATTGGCGCACGGGCTGACCTATGGGCTCACGCAGGTCGGTACCATGGGACTGTTGGTGCACCATGTGCCGGGACAAGTGATGGCGCGCGGGCAGGGCTATTTCGCGGCCTGCGGCGGCATCGTTGCCTCGGCCACATCGATCCTGTCCGGCGCCGTCTATGCGCGCCACGGGCAGGGCGTCTATTACGTGATGGCGGCGATGGCGCTCTCAGGCGCGGTCTTGATGTGGCTGGCAAGACATCGGGTCGCGTTTTCAAGCGAAGTGGCGACCGGTTCGCGTGAAGAAAACGCGTCAAAATAAAAAAGAGCCTCGGTTCTGATTCAATCAGAAGCGAGGGTAGCGGATCATCCCCAGAGTGCCGCGTCGGGCGGATAGACCAGGCTGCCCTCGTAGCGCAATCCGCCCTCGCGGTCGCGCGCGAGCAGCAACGGACCGTCGAGATCGACAAAGCGCGCCTGCGACGTGAGCAGCATCGCCGGCGCCATCGAAAGCGACGTCCCGACCATGCAGCCCACCATGATGTCGAAACCCAGCGCGTGCGCCGCATCCGCCATCGCCAGCGCTTCCGTTAATCCGCCTGTCTTGTCGAGTTTTATGTTGACGGCGTCGTAGCGCTCGCGGAGCCCCTGCAGCGATTTGCGATCGTGCACGCTTTCATCGGCGCAGACGTTGAGCGGCCTTTTGATACGCGCCAGCGCCTCGTCCTGACCGGCAGGAAGCGGCTGCTCGACCAGGGTGACGCCGGCCGCCGCGCAAGCCGCGAGGTTCGGCTCGAGATTATCGGCCGACCAGGCCTCGTTGGCATCGACGATCAGTTCGCAATCCGGCGCGGCCTTGCGCACCGCTGCGATCCGCGCCCCGACGCCGTCGCCCCCGAGTTTTACCTTTAGGAGCCTGCGCTGGGCGACCTTCTCGGTTGCCGCCGCCATCGCCTCCGGCGAGCCGAGCGAGATCGTATAGGCGGTGACGCAGGCCCTCGGCTCGGGGCGCCCCACTAGGTTCCAGGCGCGCTTGTCGCTGGTTTTGGCCTCAAGGTCCAGAAACGCGCAATCCAGGGCGTTGCGGGCGGCACCTGGCGGCATGGCGGCCTGCAGGGCGTTCCGGTCGAGCCCCCGCGACAGCGGTTCCTGCATCGCCTGGAGGGCGCCAAGCGTCGCTTCAGGCGTTTCGCCATAACGGGGGTAGGGGACGCATTCGCCGCGCCCGGTCAGGCCGCCAAGGCTTAATTCCGCCACGACCGTGACGGCCTCGGTCTTGGCGCCGCGGCTGATGGTGAAGGCGCCGGCGATCGGCCAGCGCTCAATTCTGGCTGATAGCAGGAAGGATTGGCTGGAAGTCATTTTAAAATCTGGCAATTTTGAACCGGCGGCTTGCCCGGCGCAACCAACTATGGCTGGCTATGGGTGTGGTCGGCAAGGCAATCACGGGTTTAAGGGATCTTTCCTTTTCTGTTGATACTGGAGAATTGGCGCAGGAGTGGGGATTGTGAACGGGGACCCGACATTGGAGCGGATTGCACAGGGCAATGGGCTGGCGCTGTGCGCCGGAGGCCCCTGGATCGCCCGTTTTGCGCCGCTGCTGGAGCGGATCGTCGCCGACGCTGAAAAGCTCAGGGGAAGCCGCCCCAATATCTTCATCGACGTATCGCGTGTTTCAAAACTCGACACGTTCGGGGCCTGGCTGATCGAGCGGCTGCGCCGCAGCCTGACCCAGGGCGAGGTGGAGGCGAAGATCGCTGGCCTGTCGGCGAATTATTCGAGCCTGGTCGATGAAGTACGCCGGGTGAAGGCCGCAGCCCCCGTCGCCGCGCCGTCGGTGACGATTTTCGGGATGCTGGATCAGGTCGGCCGCAACATGGCCGGGTTCGGCACCACCATTCTCGGGCTGATCGACATGCTCGGCGCCGTGCTGGCCGCAAGCGGACGGGTCTTGATTCACCCGCGGGGCTTTCGCCTGACCTCGACGGTGCACCACCTCGAACAGGTATGCTGGCGCGCGGTGCCGATCATCGCGCTGATCACCTTTCTGATCGGCTGCATCATCTCCCAGCAGGGCATCTTTCATTTCCGCCAGTTCGGCGCCGACATCTTCGTCGTCGACATGCTGGGCGTGCTGGTGCTGCGCGAGATCGGCGTGCTGCTGGTGGCGATCATGGTGGCGGGCCGCTCGGGCAGCGCCTACACCGCCGAGCTCGGCTCGATGAAAATGCGCGAGGAGATCGACGCGCTACGCACCATGGGGTTCGATCCGATCGAGGTTCTGATCCTGCCGCGCATGCTGGCGCTGATCCTCGCCTTGCCGATCCTCGCCTTCCTCGGCGCGATGGCGGCGCTGGTCGGCGGCGGCCTCGTGGCATGGGGCTATGGCGGCGTCGATCCCGAAGCCTTCATGCTGCGCTTGCGCGATGCGATCTCGATCAATCACTTCACCGTCGGCCTGATCAAGGCGCCTGTCATGGCGGCGGTGATCGGGATCGTCGCCTGCGTCGAGGGCCTCGCGGTCGAAGGCAGCGCGGAGTCGCTCGGGCAGCACACGACGTCGTCGGTGGTGCAGGGCATTTTCTTCGTCATCGTGATGGACGGCGTGTTCGCGATCTTCTTCGCCTCGATCGGGATGTGACGATGACACCCGAAGCACAAAACGCCATCATCCGGGTCCGCGACATCTCGGTGCAGTTCGGCAAGACGAAAATTCTCGACGGGCTCAATCTCGACGTCAAGCGCGGCGAGATTTTGGGCTTTGTCGGCCCCTCCGGCGCCGGCAAATCGGTGCTCACGCGCACCATCATCGGCCTGGTGCCAAAAGTCAGCGGCCGCATCGAGGTGTTCGGGATCGATCTCGATGCGGCGGACGCAGCCCAGCGCCGCGGCGTCGAGCGCCGCTGGGGGATTTTATTTCAGCAGGGCGCGCTGTTTTCTTCGCTCACGGTGAGCCAGAACATCCAGTTTCCGGTGCGCGAATATCTCAACGTCTCGCAGCGCCTGCTCGACGAGATCACGGTTGCCAAACTGGGCATGGTCGGATTGCGCCCCGAGGTCGCCGACCGGTTTCCCTCAGAGCTCTCCGGCGGCATGATCAAGCGCGTAGCGCTGGCGCGCGCGCTCGCGCTCGACCCGGAGCTCGTGTTCCTGGATGAGCCGACCTCGGGACTTGACCCGATCGGCGCCGGCGACTTCGACGAATTGGTGCGCACCCTGCAGCGTACTTTGGGCCTGACCGTTTTCATGGTAACCCACGATCTGGACAGCCTTTATACTGCTTGTGACCGCATCGCCGTTTTAGGGAACGGCAAGATCATTGCCGCGGGATCGATGGCCGACATGCAGGCCTCGCAGCATCCCTGGTTGAGGGCCTATTTCCACGGCAAGCGCGCCCGCGCTGTCATGGGCTAGAGCATGATCCCGAAAAGTGGATACCGGTTTTCGGACAAGATCATGCTCAGACAAAAAGAATCGACGGCGCTGATGCAGCGAAGCTGAATCAGGGCCTAGTATCGGAGTACGTTGACACATGGAAACGCGGGCGAACTTCATCCTGATCGGCACCTTCACGCTGGCCGTGATCGCGGCGGCGTTTGGCTTTGTGCTGTGGTTCCAGTCGCTCCACACCACCAAGGCGCGCAGCCCGTTGCGCATCATCTTCGAGGGCCCGGCGGCGGGCCTGCGCAACGGCGGCAGCGTCAATTTCAACGGTATCCGGGTGGGTGAGGTGATCTCGGTGAAACTCGACAACCCGCGTCGTGTCGTCGCGCTGGCGATGGTCGAGAACAACGCCCCGCTCCGCAAGGACACCCTCGTTGGTCTCGAATTCCAGGGGCTGACGGGCGTAGCCGCGATCTCGCTGAAAGGCGGCGAGGAGGCGGCACCCTCCGTCCCGCTGGACGAGGATGGCGTCCCCGTGCTGACGGCCGATCCGAACGCGCTGCAGGACGTCACCGAGGCGATCCGCGGCACGTTGCAAAACATCAACCGGCTGGTGGCGGACAATCAGGCGGCGGTGAAAAGCTCGCTGCATAATCTGGAAATCTTCACCAACTCGCTGGCGCGCAATTCCGAGAAAATCGACGACGTGATGGCAAAGGTCGACGGCGTGATGGTCAAGGCCGACAGCCTGATGCTCGGCCTCAATACGCTGGCCGGCGGCAAGGAGGGTGGCGAACTGTTCCAGACGGTGAAATCGATCCGCGAGCTCGCCGAGGATTTCGACAAGCGCTCGGGCCTGTTGATGTCCGACGGCCGCCGTACGCTCGGCGACATCAGCCGCGCCGTGAATAATCTCGACAAAAACCCGACGCGGCTTCTGTTCGGCCCGGCCAACGCCAGCGCACCGGCAGCGAACGCCGCTGCGCCAGCGCCCGCAGCGGCAGCGACAGCACCCAAGCCGACCCCCGCCGCCGCGGCGACGGAGAAGAGGCGGCCGTAGAGGAAGGATCGTAGGGTGGGTTGAGCCCTTGCGGAACCCACCGTCTTGCTGCGCGCATGGAGAGGTGATGGGTATCGCTGGGCTCCACCCATCTACGAGCTGCGCTTCACCAATCCTACGGGCTGATTTGCCCGACGGGCAAATCAGCAGTCCCATCTGACGTCAATTTGGGCTTTCGCAAGCGGAATCCGGAATGACGGTAGAGAAAAAATTCTCCTATGGGATCAAGCTGATTTCACCTGTCCAGTCCTGCCTGCAAAAAGAATTCTGTTTCCGGCGGACCCAAATCACTTCTAGAACTAGCGCCGTCTCGTTCCACAGAGGGGCGCTTCGCGGTCGTCACGAACGCGGGACGGGATGCGGTGGACGCGGCAGCGCTATTGACGAACAGCGCTAATGCGGACGGAGAAGTCGTGTGGTCCTGACGCCTCGACGCCGGCGTCAAGTTGGCGAGACATCATCTCGCCGATGACGGTGACAAAAAAGCCCGATCGCCGGGGAGAGCACGGAGGAAACCGTTAAAACCACTGCGTGCGGGAATGCCGGGTTGTTCCGGTGGACTCGTGGTGACTAACGCGCGTGTTTACTACACTACACGCGCGGCTGCGGGTGCATCGGCACCCGGCATTCCCCACGCCCTCACGGGGCGGAAAGTTCATGCACAACTCGGGCGCGTCGCGCCGCGGGAACGCGAAGGTTTGTCTTGCCGTCATTGCGAGGAGCGACAGCGGCGAAGCAATCCAGCTTTCCTTCTTCCTGGCGCCAAAGCTGGATTGCTTCGCCTCGCTTGCAATGACGGCTTCGAAATCTTGCGCCCTATGGCCCATCCAAACAAAAACGGAGGCATCGCTGCCTCCGTTTTTCATTCCGCAATCAAATCCAATGCTACCCCAACCGTCCCGCCGCATGCGCGAGCAGCGTATAGACCATCCCCGTCTCCGAGGTCAGGTGGCTGCGCAGCACAGCAGGTCCGCGGTCGTCGCGCGCGACTTCGTCGAGCAGGCGCTCGAACTCGGTGATGTAGCGGTCGACCGTCTGCTTGAAATTGCGGTCGGCGCGGTATTTGCGGGCGACTTCATCAAACGCCTTCTGGCCGGCCGGCGTATAGAGCCGCTTTGTAAACGCCTTGCTCTCGCCGCGCTGGTAGCGGTCCCACATTTCGGCGGCGAGGTTGCGGTCCATCAGGCGGCCGATGTCGAGCGACAGCGACTCCAACGGGTTGCCGCCACCTGTGGCCTGCTGCGGCGGACGGGCGCGCGGGACCTCGCGGTTGTTGGCGCCGGCGGCGTCGGTGCGGCTCAAGAGATCGGAAAGCCATCCGTCGCGTCCGCCGTCGGCGCTTGCCGGCGAGACCGGCGGCGCTTCGGTTCGGCGCGAGGGCGCCAGGCCAAGATCCGGCGGCGGCAGGTTCGAGGCGCTGTTGCCGGCGTCGCGTTCGCGCATGCGCGGTGCCGCGCCGCGGCCGCCACCGGCGGCAACCAGCATCGGCTGCTCTTCCTCGCGCTGCACGCTGGTGCGGCTGGAGGTGACCACGTCGAGGCCGCGGCCGTGATGGGCGACGATCCGGTTCAATTCGGCGAGCGCCTCGATCTGATCGACGATGACTTTGCGCATCTGCGCGGTGCTCTCGGCGGCCTCCTGGGGCATTTCCAGCACACCGCGACGCAGTTCGTTGCGGGTCGCCTCCAATTCGTGCTGCATTTCGGCGGCCATCTGCTTCATGCTCGAGACCATGGTCGAGAACTTTTCCGCCGACTGCTTGAACATCGCATCCGCTTCCTGGGTGCTCTGCTGATAGATGTCGGCCATCGCGTCGACCGTCAGCCGGCGCTCCTCTTCGGCCGTCGAGCGCACCGCCTCGAACTGGCGGGCGATCGCGGCAGAACCGGCGCCGGCGGTTTCCGCCACCACGCGCGCGATGTCGCGGGCGCGCTCTTCGGCGGCGGCGAGCGATTCATCCAGCAGGCCGGTGAAGCGCGACAGCCGCTGATCGAGATCGGCGGTGCGCAGGTCGATGGTGGTGACCAGCGACTCCAATGTCGACTTGCGTTCGGCGAGGGAAGCCGTGGTGTTGCGGTTGCTCTGCTCGACCACCGCAGCCGCCTCGACCAGGGCCTGGCCGTGAGCCTCGAACTGGCTGGAAAGCGAGCCGAGATCCTCCAGCGCCTTGCTGGTTTTGCTGTTGAAGACATTCAGCTGGTCTTCCAGCGTCTGGGTCGCGGCGCCGTTGCGCGAGGTGACGTCGTTCATGGCGGAAACGAAGTCGGCGACGCGCGTGACCAGCGCGCGCTCAAGCGAGTTGAGATTGTCGTGGGCGCCGGTCAGGACTTCCTGCAACAGGATGTTGCCCTCACGCAGGCGCTCGAACAGCGCCACCGTGTCGGTGCGAAGGATCTTGCTGGTTTCCTGCATCTCGGTGACTGCCGCGACCGAGACCTGGCGCGACTGATCGATTGCCGCCCGCGACGCCGCCTCCAGCTCTTTCATCGACTTGTTGACGGCGCTGGTGGCGAGGTCGCCGGCCGACGTGATGGTCCGCGCGACGTCGGAACCCTGGCTCAGCAAGGATTGCGAGAAGCTCTGGCCCCTGGTCTCGATCGATTTCAGGGCATCGGAGGTGACGCGGTCGATATCGACCGTGAGCTGGCCGGTCTTGGCGCCGATCGCATCGACCAGCGCGCCGCGCTTGCCGTCGATCATCTGCGACAGCCGATCGGTCTGCTGCTGCACATACGAGACGATTTCGTCGGTCTTGCCGGTCATGGTCGAGCCGAACGCGTTGCTCGCGGCCAGAACCGAGCGTTCGACTTCCGACGATGTGGTCTTGACCTTGGAACTGACCTCGTTCGATGCGGCGACGAGCGCGCTTTGCGCATTGAGCGCGCTGGTCTGGATATTGTCGGTGGTATTGGCGGTAACCGAGGACAGCGATCGCTCGATATCGGCAGAGATCGCCTTGATCTGGCTCGCCGCGTCCGCCGAGGTCGCGTGCAGCGAACTCTGCGCTTCGCGCGCGCTGCCCAGGATCGAGGCGGCGGTGTCGGCGCCGACCGCCGTCAAGGTGCGCTCGACATCGGCCGCCAGCGACTTGACGTGATTGGCGGCGTCCGACGACGCGTTGACGAGGGTGCTTTGGGCCTCGCGGGCTCCGGAGGTGATCTGTTCCGCGGTGGACGTGCCGGCGACCGACAGCGACCGCTGGACCTCGGCGGCCAACGACTTGACCTGGCTCGCCGCGTCAGCGGAGGAGGCGACCAGGGTGGATTGGGCCTCGCGGGCGCCGGCGACCATCGATTCGGCGGCGGCGGTCCCGGCGATCGACAGCGACCGCTGGATGTCGGCCGCCAGCGACTTGACGTGGTTGGCGGCATCCGACGACGCCGCGACCAGCGTGGTCTGGACTTCGCGCGCGCCGCCGAGAACCGTCGCCGCGGTCGCGCTACCTGCGGCCTGGAGTGTGCGCTCGACGTCGGCGGACACCGATTTGAGCTGGGAGGCGGTGGCGTTGCCGGAGGCCGAGAGCGAGCGTTCGACGTCACCCGCCAGCGACTTGATCTGGTTCGCCGCGTCGGCGGAAGCCGTCACCAGGGTCGACTGGGCGTCGCGGGCGCTCGACAGGATCGAGTTCGCAGCCCCGGTGCCGACGGCGGTGAGGGCGCGCTCGACTTCCGACGAGGTCAGCTTCAACTGGGCGCCGACGTCGGAGGAAACCGACAGCAGCGACTGCTGGGCGGTGCGTGCGCCGGTCTGAATGGTCTCGCTGGTGTTGACGACGAGGTTGGTGAGCGAGCGTTCCGCGTCTTCGACGTGGGACCTGATCCCAGTCGACAGTTCCTCGGCGCGGGCCATCAGGCCGTCGCTGGCCTGCCGTCCGCTGCTTTCGATGCGGCCCGCGACCGCTTCGACGCGCGAACCCAGCAAGTCTTCGAATTGGGCAATGCGCATGTCGATGTCGGCGGCAACCGCGCCGACGCGGGTTTCGATGCCCTGGTGGATTTCCTGGAAGCGCGCCGTGATGGTGTCGGCGAGATGGGTGCTGCGGCCATCGATCGTCTGTGTCACGCCGGCAATGCGCTGGTCCACGGCTTCGACCGCCTGGGCCGTGCCGGTCGACAGCGAAGTCGTCAGATGGGTCAGACGGGTATCGATCAGCTGGATCGCCTGAGTGGTGCCCTCGGTGAGCGAAGAGGTGAGTTGGGTCAGGCGCGAGTCGATCGAGTGGATGGTCTGCGCGGCACCATCGGTCAACGAGGACGCCAGCGCACCAAGACGGCTGTCGACGGTATCGGTCACCGACTTCGCCCGGATGTCGAAGGTCTGCTCCAGCGATTTGAGGCGGCCGTCGATCGTGTCGTCGAAGGATTTGATCCTGGCGTCGAGCGAGCTGTCGAGATGGGCGACGCTTGTACCCAACGTGGTCTCGAACTGCAGCAGACGCTGGTCGAGCGAAGCGGTGATCTCGCCGCCGTTGGAGGTCAGGCGGGTATCGAAGCTGTCGACATAGTCCTTCAGGGTATCGGCGATATCCTGGGTGCGCTGACCCATGCGCTCGACGATCTCGCCGCCGAAGGTTTTGACGGTGCGGTCGAATTCCGAGATGTGGCGGGTGATCAGCGCACCGAGCGTGCCGCTGTCGCGCGCGAATTTCTCGACGAGCTCGCTGCCCTGGTTCTTCACCAGTTCGTCGAACGCGCTCATCTGCAGGGAGAGGGTGTCGTGCGCGGTCTCGGTCTGGGTGACGACCTTGGCCACCAGCGAGTTCACGGTGACGTCCAGCGCTTCGGAGGCCTTGTCGCCGGAAGTGAGAATATGGGTCGCCAGCCGGTTGCCGGCGTCGTCGATCTTGTTGACGAGATCGCCGCTGCGCAATTCGAGCTCCAAGAGGAGCGAGTCGCTGGAATTCTTCAGCGAGTCATGGACCTGTTCGGTGCGGTCGGAGATGCCGTCGACGATGGTCGACGAACGCGCCTCGAATTCGTTGGTGATGCGGTCGATGCGCTCGTTCAGCATCTCATGGACGCGGTCGGCGAGGTCGACGAATTCGTCGTGCACGTGGCCGGTCTTGAAGTTGAGGGAGGTGGTGAGGCGCTCGGAGGCGTCGAGTACGGCGCGGGTGGTTTCGGAGCTCGCTTCCTCGAGCCGATCGAGCAGGTCGCCGCCGCGCTCGCCGAGCGCGAGGATCATGTTGTCGCCGGCATTGCTGAGCGCGCTCGTGATATGGGCGCCGCGTTCTTCCAGAGCGCCGGTGATGCTTTTTGCAACCTCATCGACGCGGGAAGCGATCGCATCGGAAATCAGCGCGATATCGTGGCGCAGGTCGATTTGCACGCCGGAGATGGCGCTGCGGACCTGTTCGGCCTGGCCGACCAGATTGTCGCGCTGATGGGCGATGTCCTGCAGCAATGCGCGGATTCGCACTTCGTTGTCGGAATAGGCGCGCTCGAGCGCCGCGACTTCGTTGGCGACAAGCGTTTCCAGTTCGCCGGCGCGCGCGATGGCGCGCTCGACGCCGTCGCCCATGGCGGCGACTTCGCGGCGGATCGCCTGACCGACAGTGACCATGGAGTCGCTGGCCGCGCCCTCGGGCTCGGAGAAGCGGATCGCCACCTGCGCCATCGACTGCGCGATCATGCGCAACTCCTGGCCGCGCCAGGACAGGCTCGCCAGGAAATAGAACAAGAGAACCGGCGCGAAGAACAGCGCCGCAAGACCCGCCAGCACCAGCGTGCCGCCCGAGCCCTGACCGATCGCCGCCTGCAACGAGGGAAGGAAACTGAAAGTCAAAAGCGCTGCGCCGAGAATCCAGACGCCGGCAAACAAGGTGGCCAGCGTATAGACGTTGCGCGCGGGTCGGCCCTTCTGAATGGCCTGCAGAATCTGCCCGATGGTTTCGCGGTCGTCATTGGCGGCGCGGCGGGTCGGGCGTGGCTCCTCGATCGCGTCAAAGACCGGCCGATCAACGCTCGGCCGGGTGTCGAATGCGGGCTCATCGTAAGAGGAGGTCGAAGAGGGAATGCTCGGCGGTATCACGTCGCTGTGGACCGCGCTGCGACTGTTGTCCACCGAATTGACGTCCGAGATGTTCAAGGCTTCCTGAATAGCAGAAAGCGCGACTTCGGTAGGGTCTTTGACCTTTTTGGGATTGTTCGCCATGTTCAGTCTGAGCCCTCGTGTTACTTTTTACGCGTCCCCCGGACGAGCCGTTTCGCGCGCGCTGCGCGCGAAGCTCGAAGCCGGTTTCCCCAACGCCGGTCGCGAAAGCGCCGCCGTCGCCCGGCTTGTTCGCCACCATCCGGAAACATCCTATTGGCTAGGCGATGCGAATGAAATGGCTCCGATTAATACAATCTTAATCATCGTTAATAACGCGGGACCGTAACGCCTTACGGTTCCACAAATTTCTCGGTTTGGTGCGTTAATCACGACTAATCTTCGCCGAAAACAAGGCGAACTTGCGGCAGGTACGCAAAACGTTCCGTTAACCATTTCTGTGATTGGCTGGCGAAAACCGTGCTGCCGGTACCATCGGCAGGGAGATCTGGGTTACCCCATGCCGCTTCATCTGGAACGGATTGACTGGATGCCATCGCCGCCGCTGGTTCCCGATGACGGTCCGATCGATATCGAACATCTTGGGCGCATGACGCTGGGCGATGCCAGCCTCGAGCGCGAGGTGCTGGCGATGTTTTCGGCCCAGGCGGCGAGTCTTCTAAGCATGCTCGCAACGCTACCTCCCGACGTGGGCGCGCTGGTCCATACGCTGAAGGGTTCGGCCCGCGCGATCGGCGCCTTCGCGGTCGCTGACGCCGCCCTGGATCTGGAGGCGGCCTTGCAGAACGACAGCGATCCATCGCGAGCGCTCGGCGCGCTCGAGGAAGCGATTAGCCAAGCGCGCACGGCGATCGACGCTTTCCTGCGCCGGTCCTGATCCCGGCCGCGACAGGGGTAATTGCGAAAATCCGCGCCACAGGTTTTCGCCCCGACCGCTAGCGCGGAGCGGATCGACCCGTTATAGGACAGCCCGGACCCCCTTCATCCGGCAGCACGAGCATCATGGCTAAAATACATTTTACCGACCATACCGGCGAAACCCGCACCATCGAGGTCGAAAACGGCGCGACCGTGATGGAAGCGGCGATCCGCAACGCTATTCCCGGCATCGAGGCCGAATGCGGCGGGGCCTGCGCCTGCGCGACCTGCCATGTCTATGTCGACGAAGAGTGGCGCGAGAAGGTCGGCGCGCCCTCGCCGATGGAGGAGGACATGCTGGATTTCGGCTTCGACGTGCGGCCGAATTCGCGGCTGTCGTGCCAGATCAAGGTCAGCGACGAACTCGACGGTCTCAAAGTCTCGACGCCGGAGCGGCAGGCTTAGAATTTAGGCTGCGCTATTTCGACGCCGCGGCGCAGCCAGGGCTGAAAATTCCGGACGATCTCGGAAGTCAGCGGCGTCGGCTTGCGCGTGGCCTCGTCGATCAAGACACTCACCGATTGCGCCGAGGCGACGCATTTGCCTTCGGAAAACACCACCTGATCGAAGGTGACGGAGGTCCGGCCGAATTTTGAGACGCCGAGCCCCATCTCGATCGTGCCCGGCCAGCGCAGCTCGGCGCGGAAATGGATGTCGAGGCGGACCATGATCCAGGCCAGACCCAGAGGCATCAGCCCGTAACTGCGGTCCTTCATCAAGGTCACGCGGCCGGTCTCGAAATAGGTCGCATAAACCGCGTTATTGACGTGGTGGTTGGGGTCGAGATCGGCAAAGCGGACATTATCCGTCAGGCGGTAGGGAAAATCTGCAAGAAGCGGCGTTGAATCCAGACCGGCAGGTGCGTTCACAGGGCGATCTCCGAAAGTGACAGGCTTTTACAGCCCAGTTGTCGAATGGCGGCAAGGGGTTGCCGCGCTCGCCGGTGCCATATTATGGCTTTCCTCGCTCCCTTGCGTTAGCTAGACAGGCGCAGCCCCAAAGGCGTGGTTCAACCGAAAAGAAGCGACATGAGCGAAGCGATCAAAACCGACGTGCTGATTATCGGCGCGGGCCCCTGCGGGCTGTTTGCCGTTTTCGAACTGGGCCTGCTCGATATGCAGGCACATCTGGTCGACATTCTCGACAAGATCGGCGGCCAATGCGCCGAGCTCTATCCCGAAAAGCCGATCTACGACATCCCGGGCATTCCCTTCGTCACCGGCCATGGCCTCACCGAGGCGCTGATGGAGCAAATAAAACCGTTCCACCCGACCTTCCACCTCAACGAGATGGTGGAGAAGATCGAAAAGATCGGCGATCCTGCATTTCGCGTCACCACCGATGCCGGCCAGGTCTTCGAATGCAAGGTGGTCGTGATCTCCGCCGGCGGCGGGTCGTTCCAGCCGAAACGCCCGCCGGTGCCGGGCATCGAGGCCTATGAGGGCACCTCGGTGTTTTATTCCGTGCGCAAAATGGAGCAGTTCCGCGACAAGGATCTCTTGATCGTCGGCGGCGGCGATTCGGCGCTCGATTGGACGCTCAATTTGCATCCGATCGCCAAGCGCGTGACGCTATTGCACCGGCGCGACGATTTTCGCGCGGCGCCGCACAGCGTGGAGCAAATGCGCGCGCTGGTGGTTTCCGGAAAACTGGATTTGAAGATCGGTCAGGTCACCGGACTTGAAGGCGGGGGCGGGATGCTCACGGGAGCGACCGTCAAAGGCAACGACAACGCAATTTCGAAAATCGCGTGCGATACCATGCTGCCGTTCTTCGGCCTCACCATGAAGCTCGGCCCGGTGGCGAATTGGGGCATCGAGCTTGAGCACAATCTGGTGCCGGTCGAGACCTCGGCGTTTGAGACCAGCGTGCCCGGAATTTTTGCCATCGGCGACATCAACACCTATCCCGGCAAGCTCAAGCTGATCCTGTGCGGCTTCCACGAAGGCGCACTGATGGCACAGAAGGCGCACCGTTATGTCTATCCGGACAAGCGGCTGGTGTTCCAGTACACGACGTCATCCTCGAGCCTGCAGAAAAAGCTCGGGGTCAACTGATCGGGGAAAACGCCGGACCAAAGGCTGCGGCGGATTTGTGACGTCGGGCCTTCCCAGCAATAGTTTGAAACGGGATGCGGCACTGGAACGATCCGCGAAATGGCCTTAGTCTGGGGCTATTGCTTCAATGGGATTGGTCAGGTGGTGATGATGTGGACTGCGATACCCAGACTTCGACTGGCGCTGGCGTTTATAGCGGGTGTCGTGCTGTTGCTTGCCATTGCGCCGGGGCGGGCCGCCGAGCCCTCAGCCGCGGGGCTCTGGCAGAAGACCGAGAATGGCAGGACCGCGGGCTGGTTTCTCATCATTGACCACGACGGCATTTTCGAAGGCGTAATTGCCAAGACGTTCCCACAACCTGGCGATGAGCCCAATAAGACTTGCTCCGACTGCACCGACGACCGCAAGGACGCGCCGTGGCTTGGATTGTCTTTCATCAGGGATATGAAGCGCGACGGATTGAAATACGAGAACGGTAACGTGCTCGATCCGCGCGACGGCAAGATCTATCATGCCAAGATGAGCGTCAGTCCCGACGGCCAGACGCTCACCATGCGCGGCTATCTGGGTATTTCCCTGTTCGGCAAGGATGAGACCTGGACCCGCCTGCCGGATACGTCGATCGCCCAGGTCGATCCCGCCATCGTCGCAAAATACCTGCCGACACAGGCGGCGGCGATGAAGCCACCGGTCGCCCCGGCGAAGCAGCCTCCTGTCGGCGCGAAGAAGAGCGCGCCAGTGCAAGCACCGAAATAGCCTGCCGCCTGGGTTGGCCCAAATGTGCGCTAGCGGCGTCCGCCCAATTGAGGCGGTCCCGTCAGCGCGCGGCCGGCGTCGTCACAGCAGGCGTCTCCGGCTCCTGAACGACCTCCGGCACGACGGCGTCGAGTTGAAGCGCGGAAGCGACCGCGGGCAAAGCGGCGTCCGCCATCGCGGCATGGCCCTCGGCCGAGGGATGCACCGCGCCGCCGTAGACGGCTGAGAGAATCCCCCAGGTCGCGTCATGGATATCGGCGGGTTGGTTGGAAGATGGCAGCCCCTGCGGATAGGTCATCGCCGCAAAATAACTGTCGTTGGCATCGCGGATCCAGCGCGCGCGCGGCAGATAGGCGCGGTACTCGGAGGCGCTGCGGCCGCACACCATCGGCTGGCTGGCCGCGGTGACGATATCAGGATCGAAGCTTTCACCCTTCGGTGAAAAACACTCCCGGTCGAATACCGGATCAGTCGGGGCGCGGGCGCAGAATCCGTGATCTCCGAATGCCGTCTGATGGGCATCGACGAAGGTCATGCGGTCGGCGGCGGGATCGCGGCACAGAACCCCTGACTGGCATAACGCGAGCGCCTTCAGCTGCGGCAGGAATTCCCGGTCGACATAGCTCGACACATGGGCGAGCCGCTGCGGTTCGGCGTTGAAGGAGGGGTGGATATCGAAGCCGGCGCGACCGCCGGGGCAGGGTGCGCCGCCGTCCGCGAGCGTCGGGTTGGCATAGGATACGTAGACGACGTGCGACATATCACCCACCAGCGGCTTCAGCGCCTCCCGCAGCTTGCCAAAACTTTGCGGCAGGTCGCGCGCCAATGCCGTGCGCGAATCCTCTACCGATCCCATTACGCCGGTGCGCTTGAACAGCACCCGTTCGGTTGGGGTGTCGACGATCACATCGGCGACCAGCCCGGAAAAATTGATGTCGTTGGCGCCGATCGACAGCAGGATCAGATCGAGCTTGCGGTCGGGCTGACGTTTCTTCGCCGCGCCGACGGCGGCGCGCAATTCGTCCAGTTGCGCGTTGACCGTGCCCGAGCAGTTATTCCCCGATTTCGTCGGCGGGCATTCCCGCGCGCGTTGGTAGCCGAACAACCCATCCGGGATGGTGGCGCCGGTGCAAGCGAGCGGCAGATAGGTCACCGCGATGTGCGGATAGCGAACCGCGAGCGCGAGCGCCGTGCGGGTCTGGTAGCTGTAGAGCGAGCGATGGCAGGGGGAATTGAACCACAGCGCACTCTGGCGCTGCCATACCGGCAGCGTGTCGGGCGCCTCGCAGGCCCGCCCGCCCTTATAACCGGCGCGGCTCGGACGGTAATATTGCGAGGCCGCAGTGCCCAAATAGTAGCGGAAACAAAAACCCTCATCCGACAAGGCGATCGCCCGGTCTGGATTGCCCTCGCCGGAGGCGATGCTGTCACCGAGGCCGGCGATGAAAATATCGCGCACCATGATCTCGGTCGAGAGATGCTGCGGCGCCTCGGGCCCTGAGGAGACCTCAACGGAGGCGACTGTTTGGCGGCCATAGCGCGCGCGCAAATTGACCGGCTCGGCGCAATCGAACGTGGATTGCTGCGGCCCATCGCCATCGTCGAACGACCAGGCGCAGGTGGCGCCGACCGGCACGGTGCCGGCCAGCCGCACGGTGATCGCATGGTCCACCGGTGTCAGGTAGCTTTCCTTGACGTTGTCGCGGGTGCAGGGCTCGCTGACGCGGCCGGAGAGATCGATGCAGAGGCGGTTGACCATATTGCGCGCCCAGCCGCGGCCGTCGCTCTGCAGTTCCAGCGCCTGCTCGGAGGCGAGAACGCTGCGGTCCCGCGCGCTTTCGACGTGAAGCTGGAAATCGCGCTCTTCGCGAAACAGCCGGAAGCGGTTGCGGACCTCCCATGAAATCTGCATCGGGGTGTCCGGCGCGCCCTGCGCCGGCGAGGCGGCGCTCTGCGCTGCCGCCCGTTGCGCTGGGGATAGGGCAAGCGCGCACGCGACTAGCGCGCCTGCGGCAATCGAGCGGAGGTGATTTTTGGCCATGACGCGTTTGACGTTATGGATGGGGCAGAAATAAGAGAGCGGGGGAAACTAAGAGAGCGGCGAGATACCGTTAGCCGCGCGACTGCCGGCGCTGCTTGGCCGGCTGCACTTGCCGGCCCTCGAGCGGTTGCGGCACCGCGGCGGGTGCAGCCGATGCCGGGAAATTCTCGCTCAGCCGGCGGCGTTCCTGCCAGGGTTTCACGACGTTCAGCCAAAGCTCGCGCGTTCCCATGATGCTGATCGCGATACCAAAGGGGATTACGAAATACAGGATCCGAAACACCAGCAAGGTTGCGAGTAACTGTTCCCTGCCGAATTCGGGCAGCGCCACCAGCATGGCGGCATCGAAGACGCCGAGCGAGCCCGGGGCGTGACTGGCGAAACCGAGTAGCGTCGCCAGAATGAACACCACCGCCAGCGAGACGAAATCGATGCCCGGCTGCGCTGGCATCAACAGATACATCGCCAGCGCGCAGAAGCCGAGATCGACCACGCCGATCAGGACCTGCAGCAGCGTCAGCCGCGCCGAGGGCAACACCACCTTCCAGCCGTTCTGACCGAGTTCGCGGCGGTTCTCGCCCATCACCAGCCAGAAGAAATAGGTCGCAATGCCGGCGAGGCAGCCGAGCGCGATCAGCCGGTTCATGGCGGGCGGCAAAAGGTCCATCGCGGAGGCGGCCCAGGGGTGCCAGGCCATGCCGAAGCCGAGCACGAACAGATTGCCGAGCCAGAAGGTGAGCCCCGAGAGAAAGCAGATCTTGGCGACGTCGATGGCGTTGAGGCCGAAATCCGAATAGATCCGAAATCTTATCGCGCCGCCGGTGAAGACGGTGGCGCCGATATTGTGGCCGATCGTGTAGCTGGTGAAACTCGAGAGCGCTGCAATGCGGTAAGGCACGTGTTTCTT
This sequence comes from Bradyrhizobium lablabi, assembly GCF_900141755.1. Classification (NCBI taxonomy): domain Bacteria; kingdom Pseudomonadati; phylum Pseudomonadota; class Alphaproteobacteria; order Hyphomicrobiales; family Nitrobacteraceae; genus Bradyrhizobium; species Bradyrhizobium lablabi. Next base: position 6,572,125 of record NZ_LT670844.1, read on the forward strand.
GCCGATGGTCCGCAGCGCGAAGAAGTCATAGAAGGTCAGGGTGCAGAACGCGCCGACCACGCACAGCGCCGCGAGCGCGATGTGGTGGGGCGGTATTTCCGTCAGCGCGGTCAGGATCACCCCGGTATCGACGCCATGGAGGGTGCGGACCAGGGTCGTGATCGCAAAGCCGATGATGAGGAGGCTCGCCGCGATTCCGAGCCGTTTCCAGCCGATCCATCTCTTGAAGCCACGCCCAAGCGTGGTCAGCAGTCCGTGCATTCTTCCTCCCGGCAGGGCGGCAACAAGTTGAAGGCCCTTCCGACGCGATTGATGGGCAAGCGGCGGCCAATTGCGCCTCATGTGAAGACCCATAGGGCAAAAACGTTCCGTTGTGCAGTCCTTGACAATGCAAGCTTCGGCCCCCGAGCCACGCCGCTGTCACATGCCTTACATATGCCGCAACGCGGGAGATTCGAGCCCTGCCGCTTCACTGTTCTGGCCGTCGAGATACCGCTGTTCCGCAAGTAACGTCTGCGGCCGACAGGAACAACCTCGCGATCCCTTGGTTAGCGAACATACCAGCAAATCGAGCATATCGGCGTGCCGTGACAAAACACGCCGCGCTGTTGTGTTCCCGAAACCAAGAAGGATCAGAGCAACTGGGACTCTTTTCTAAAGACATCAAAACTATGAACGACCTGTTCCTGCATCAGTTCCAGGACATCTATTATGCCGAGGAGCAGCTCGTGAAAGCGCTTCCAAAAATGGCTGAAAAGGCAACCGACAAGCAGCTTAAACAGGGCTTTTTGACCCATCTCGATGAAACCAAAACGCACGTGCAACGCCTCGAACAAATATTCCAGATGCTCGGCGCCAAGCTGAAGGCGGTCGACTGTCCGGCAATCGACGGCAGCATCGAGGAAGCGGATGATGTTGCCGGCGAAGTCGCGGACAAATTCGTGCTTGATGCGGCGCTGATCAACGCAGCGCAAGCCGCAGAACATTATGAGATCGCGCGCTATGGCAGCCTGGTGGCGTGGGCAAGGCAGCTTCGCCGCGACGATATCGCCGCTATTTTGCAGAAGACTCTCGAGGAAGAAAAAGCCACCGATCAGAAGCTGACGAAATTGGCAGAAAGCAAGGTCAATCTTCGCGCCGCGAGCTGATCTCCCCGCAACGGTTGATTGAGACAAAACGTCGCGCCGGCGTTTTCGGCGCGACGTTTTGTTTGCAGTTCGGCCGTGATCCTCCCGGCACACTTCGATCGTGACCGAAGCGTCTGCCCAGAACCTGTCCCATTTTCCCTGCGTTGGTAGCCTGAACATGAGGTGACCCATGAGCAGTACTTCTCTTAAGTTCCAAACAACGCCCGCCTTGTCAGATAACCCAGCCGCAAGCCAGTCGGGTCGAGCAACGCTGTCGACCGCGCTGACGCTTGCAGCGATGAGCCTCGGCTATGGCGTGGTTCAGCTCGACGTCACCATCGTCAACACCGCGCTCAACAGCATCGGCACGTCGCTCCGCGGTGGCGTCGCCGAACTGCAATGGGTCGTCAGCGCCTATACGATTGGGTTTGCCGCCTTCATCCTCACCGCGGGCGCGCTCGGAGACCGGATCGGCGCGAAGCGGGTTTTCATGGCGGGTTTTGCGATCTTCACGGCCGCGTCGGTGGCCTGCGCGCTGGCGCCCAATGCGGTTGTTTTGATTGCAGCAAGAGCCGTCCAGGGACTTGGCGCCGCGATCCTGGTTCCGAACTCGCTGGCGTTGCTCAGCCACGCTTATCCGGATCAAAAGCAGCGCGGCCGGGCGGTGGGCATCTGGGCCGCCGGCGCCAGCCTTGCGCTGACCGCCGGGCCGCTATTTGGCGGCGGGTTGATCGCGCTGGTCGGCTGGCGCTCGATCTTTCTTGTCAATCTGCCGATCGGTCTAATCGGCTTGTGGTTGAGCTGGCGTTATGCCTCTGAGACCACGCGCTCGCCGCAGCGTGAAATCGACCTGCCGGGTCAGATCGCGGCGATCGCGGCGCTCGGCTGTCTTGCCGGTTCGATCATCGAAGGCGGTTCGCTCGGCTGGAGCAATCCTTTTGTGATCGCGGGCTTCGTTGCCTCGATGGTGCTGGCGAGCCTGTTCGTGGTGCAGGAGCGGCGCGCGGCGCAGCCGATGCTGCCGCTGTCGCTGTTTCGACACCGGATGTTCGCGCGGGCGGCGCTGGTCGGCCTGCTCGTCAACGTTGCCTTCTACGGACTGATCTTCGTCTTCAGCCTGTATTTCCAGCGCGTCAACGGATTGTCGCCGTTCGCAACCGGGCTTGCGTTCCTGCCGATGATGGCCGTGGTGCTGCCGGTCAACCTCATCGCCGCGCGGGTAAGTGAGCGTATCGGTGCGCCGGCGACGATCGCCGTCGGCGCTGGCCTGTCGGCATGCGGATGCCTTGCGCTGCTCGGATTGGCGCCCGACACCAGCTACTGGCAGATCGGGGCGCAGCTCGTAATTATCGGCGGCGGGCTCGGTCTATTGGTGCCGCCGCTGACCTCGACACTGCTCGCAAGCGTCGAGAAATCGCGCTCCGGCATCGCCGCCGGCGTCCTCAACGCGACCCGGCAAACCGGCAGCGTGCTGGGGGTCGCGCTATTCGGCTCGCTCGCCGGCCGGGCCAGCAGCTTCATGGCGGGCGCCCATCAATCGCTTATGATCTCGGCCTGCCTGCTGCTTGCGGCCGCAGCTGCAATTTGGCGCCGGGCCTCAGCCTGACCTACACGCGTCTATGCCCGTCGCAGCGCAAAATGGGCGCCACAAAACGCCATCGCGGCGCCCAGGCACAGCGCAGCTAACCCCGCGAGCATGCCCGAGATGGTCGGGATCGGGCTCGGCGCGGAAGCCGCCTGGCCCGCGCCGGCCAGCACCAGTACGCCGACCGCGATCAAGAACTGCCGCATCCGCTGCGGGATTTGCCCCGACACCGCGCTGTCCATCAGCGTTGCGGTGAAATAGCCGCCGCAAAATCCGACGGTCGCGATCAGCCACCACGCAATGGCGGCTCCCGCCGGCATGAATTCGCGCGTATCGGATCGCCACAGGCCACCGAGGTCGAGGCCATAACGCGCGCCCAGCATGTGCACGGCGAGCGCCAGCAATACGCCCGAAATCATGGCGCCGGCGAGGATCAGGCGGCGCGGAAAATAGGTCGTCTCGGCCATGGCCCGCTTGTAAGATAAAGCTGGCGATGAGCGCAAGCCGACGCTGCCATCCATGAACCGGATTAGTCGAATTGCCAAAGCCAGTTTTGGACCACGCAACGACCGCCGCGCCGCGCGCGCCGGATACAAGCTATGCCTACAAGGCCTCGCTGATCGGCGCCGCGCACCGGTTCGAACTGACCGACGACGGATTGTCGTGGCGGACCGGCGGCAGGTCCGGGCTCTGTCGCTACCTCGATATCGCGGCGATCCGGTTGTCGTACCGGCCGGTATCGATGCAGTCGCGCCGTTTCCGCACCGATATCGAATGCGCTGATGGCCAGCGCATCGTCGTGCTCTCGACGAGCTGGCAGACCGCCGCCTTGATGGCGCCGCAGGACCGCGACTATCGCGCCTTCCTCACGCAGTTGCACGAGCGCATGGCGAAGGGTGGCAGCAGGGCCATGCTGATCGGCGGCATCGGGCCGACAAGCTATGCCGCCGGCGTTGCGCTCTCGGCGCTGGTGGGGGTGGCGATCGCCGGTCTTCTCCTGCGTTCGATCGCCACGGGCGAGTGGGCGGGCGCCCTGTTCCTGGTCGGTTTTGCCGTGCTGTTTGCCTGGCAGATCGGCGGCTTTATCGGGCGCAACCGGCCGCGGACCTACACCTTCGATCAGTTGCCGCAGGGGTTGCTGCCGTAATCCGGCCGCCGCAATCAAGCGCAATGAAATGTGACTTCGTGAGGTCGTCCGCGCACGGCATCGTAGCGGCGCTTGTTGCGGCGCTGGCGCGAGGCGAACCCCGTGGAAAACCGAAGCGACCGATTACCGACCGACGCCGAGATCGCGGAGATCAACGCGAAGCATTTGGTCAGCACGCCGATAAGACCCGCCGATCTCTTGTTCGTATTCGGCACCCGCGAGGATGTCGACCGGAGCGTCGATGAAGCGTTTCGGCTGTGGCGCGA